>JAJXUO010000104.1 GCA_021782815.1 Pseudomonadota bacterium | reverse complement strand
GGGCCTCGTAATCCATGACGCCCAGCAGCTCGCCGCCCTCATAGGTGGGATCGTCGATGTCGATGACCAGGGGCGGGGCGGCCATCTCGGCCAGGGCGGGCTTGACCACCTTGGAGAATTCGCGGTCGGTGACCAGGATCCTGGCCTCGGCATGCTCCAGGATGAATTTGACGCTGGCGGCATCGAGGCGGGTGTTGATGGCGTTGAGGATGGCGCCCGCCATGGGCACGCCGAAATGGGCCTCGAACAGCTCCGGGGTATTGGCGGCCAGGAAGGCCACGGTATCGCCGCGTTTCACGCCGCGCTTGACCAGGGCCGAGGCCAGGCGGCGGCAGCGGGCGTAGGTTTCGGCCCAGTTGCGCCGCACCGCGCCGTAAATCACCGCCGGTTGGGCGGGATAGACGTCGGCGGCCCGTTCCAGGAAGGACAAGGGGCTCAGCGGCACATAGTTGGCCGGCGTTTTGTCGAGATGGGTTTCGTAAGGGTTGGCTGTCTCGGCAGTGTTCATAATGTCGGCTCCTCCTCGCCCGTTGTTTGATTTTTGCTCAGGATAGCAGGCCGCGAGCGCCCTGTCCCCCCTCATCCCGATGGACGTGCTGCAAGAGCGAAGGCTTTATGAATGGTAGGGTTTTTAGGAAAATTGCATATATTATCGCCGCAGGCCGCCTCCGTTCTCATGGGCGGGCTTGAACGGCGATGCAAGGCCAAGTAGCCTTGAGGATCACGTTCGGAGGGGGCCGTATCCGAGCGTCGCTTTCGGGATTTTCAAGGGCAGTATGGAACCTACGCTTCAGCCGATCGAAGATACGGACATGGACTCGATGTTCATCCTGCCGCTATCGATCCTGCCGGTGACCACGCCCATGCTGCAAACGGCGCGGTTGATCAAGAATTCCCGTTTGCAAAGTATGGTGGAGCTGTTCTACGACCGCCAGACCGGCTCGGGCCAGGTGACGGTGGACGATCTGCCCGGCATCTGCGGCTGGCCCACCGACGAGATCCATCCCGATCTGGCCATGCTGCGCAAGCTGTCGTTCATTCCCAGCTACGACGTCTATTCCTTACGCATCTGTCTGCGCGAGCAGAACATTCCGGTGAACGACAGCGAAAGTCTGCGCCTCAGCCCGGAAAAGGCGCAGGAGCTGGCGCGCTACATGATCATGTTCACCCGGCCGCTCACCAAGATGATCTACGGCGACGACAGCGCCACGGTGGAAAGCTACGACGATCTTTTGAAGATGTTCCGCGATCCGAACGTGGAAAAGGCGCGCGAGCGGCTGTTCGCCATGGCGAAAACCCTGAACATCGATGTGATGGAGGTGCCGCGCTTTTTGGAAAATTACGGCGACACCTTCATGTCGCTGTCCTATTTCCGCCATTGCCTGGAACGTCTGGCGCCTTATTTCACGGCGGCGCTGGAGGCTCTGACCCCCATCCGCAAACATTTCCAGCTGCGGCAGAACCCCAATCTGATGCGGGTCTGCGATCATGTGGAGGAGGTGATCAATTCGGTCACCGCCAGCATCACCGGCCGGCTGGAGCTGTTCGAGCGGCGCACCCATCAGATGTGGGACAATATCAACCAGGAAGAGTTCCGCACGGTGAAGACCATGATCGAGCGTCAGCATCTGACCATCGGCGCCGCCTTGTGCGGCCTGACGGTGAAGATGAACGCCTTTGCCCGCGCCTTTCCCCATGCCCGCGCCGGCGGTCCCATCAAGCGGGCCGATTTCATGGTGGGGGAAATGATGCAGGGCCTGGAAGTGATCCGCGACGCCGAGAAGCGCTACGGCAATCTGTAATACCGGCGAACCATTGATCTGATCTTTGCCGGTATCTGGCGCCCATTGAGGGCGCGGCCAAGGCTGCGGATGCAGCCGCCCGGCGAGGGACAATAAGGTGAGTCACTTCAGTGACACACCGGTATAAACGGCGCGGTTCGGGCGGCCTCGCCGATCTATACAGATTTGTATAGGTTTTTCGCCGCGCCAGATGACATGCTTGCCTTTGATGAAGAGACATTAAGGGAGGCTGCGGCGGAATGCGGGCGTGGGCGTCTGGGCGAATGATGGGCAAATCCGGGGAAGAACGACGGCACGCGGTGCCGCAAGAGGCGCGGGCGCGCTATGCCGCCGAGGTGGCGGCGCTGTCGGGGGTGAGCGATCCGGCCCTGCTGCGGGCTTTGTCCTTGGTGCGGCGCGAGGATTTCCTGCCGCCGGGGCCCTGGCTGATCGAAGCGGCGGATGGCTCGTGCTATCTCTCGCCCGATGCCGATCCCGATCGTATCCTGCATGCCGTGGGCGTGGTGCTCGATCCGGGGCGCGCTTTGCATCACGCCAACCCGGCGCGGGTGGCGCGCATGCTGGAGCGGATGGAGATCCGTTCCGGACAGACGGTGCTGCATGTGGGGGCGGGGCCCGGATATTTTACCGCGCTCATGGCCGAATTGGTGGGGCCGTCCGGCCGGATCATCGCCGCCGAGATCGATCCGGTGCTGGCGGCCGCGGCGCGCGCCGCCCTGGCCGATCGCGCCAATGTGCGGGTGGAGGGCGATGCTCTGGCCCTGTCGCTGCCGCGTCTGGATCGGATTTTCGTCAGTTGCGGCCTGGCCGCCCTGCCCGTCTCCTGGCTGGAGGCGCTGGCCGGGGACGGCCGGATGATGGTGCCCATGACCGGCAGCATGGATGCGGGATTGCAATTGCAGCTGGAGGCGGTTCCGGACGCCGCCCGCCTGCGGGCCACGGCGGTCTCTTGCGTCATGTTCTATCCCTGCCACGGCCTGCGCGACGATGCCGCCGCCCGGGCCTTCGACGCGGCCCTGGCGGCGGGCCGGGTGCCGGACATCCGCAGCCTGCGCCGTGATCCCCATGCCCCCGAGCCCGCCTGCTGGCTGCATGGCGACGGCTGGTGCCTGTCTTGCGCCGCGCCGGAATAAGATCAAATCGCGGTGAGCTTGGCTCATCGCGACGCCGGTTAGGAGCAAGGCGACGCGCGGCTGATGCCGCGTTAGGCAAGGGGTCTGGAAGACCCCGCCCGCCGTGTGAGGGGCTCCGTTGATCGGTCCCGATCAACGGGATTTGGTCTTATACCAAGTCGCGGTGAGCAGGGCTCATCGCGACGCCGGTTAGGAGCAAGGCGACGCGCGGCTGATGCCGCGTTAGGCAAGGGGTCTGGAAGACCCCGCCCGCCGCTTGAGGGGCTCCGTTGATCGGTCCCGATCAACGGGATTTGTAAGAGCGGGAAAACCGGCTTCGCGGCACGGCTTTTAGCACGGCTTTTAAATTGTGTCAGAGTCATGACGAAATCCATACAGGCTTTCAATTTAACATCGCATGTAGCCTTGGTGTATCGTTATGAAGTGAGGCGGTAAGCGCCCGAAAAGCCAATTGCATATAACAGTATAAATAGTAGGCGTTTCTATTTTCATATGCGCCAATAACTTTTTTCGGCCGCAATCTGTAATAAAAATCAAATAAAACTATAATAAAAACCGTCTTTACGGATTTTAATATTGAACATACTGTCCCCGGCAACTTTTGTTTTGCCAGGAGGGGGCAATGGTCAGGTTGAAGCGTGGTGTTGTCAGAGCTCTGGGGTTCGGGCTTTACGGGTCGGTGTCTTTGGTGGCTCTGACCTTGTGCGGCGGTCCGGTGCGGGCCGCCGATCCGCTGGATCTCGGCAGTGTCGAAGCCACGACGACGGGGGATGACGGCGGCGAGGCGCAGCCCGGCACGGCGCCTTACGAGGCGCCGACCACGGCGCCGTTGACGGCGGCGCAGCCGACATCGGTGATCGGTCAGCATTATATCGAGCAGCATGCGACGCCCGGCAGCGATTACGCCGATATCGTCCGCGTCTCTCCCAGTGTCTGGAGCGTCGATCCCGATGGTCCCGGCCTGATGGAAAACCAGGGGCTGTTCATTCGCGGCTTCTCGGACGGTCAGTACAATGTGACCTTCGACGGCATTCCCTGGGGCGATTCCAACGACTTCACCCATCACAGCACCTCTTATTTCATGGCCCGCGATCTCGGCCAGGTGGTGGTGGACCGTGGTCCCGGCTCGGCGGAAACCGTGGGCAACGCCACCTTCGGCGGCACGCTGGCGGTCAATTCCAAGGATCCCCTGGCCGCGCAAACCTTCGACGCCTACGGCGGCGCCGGCAGCTTCGGCACCTGGAACCTGGGCGGTCAGGCCGATAGCGGCTTCGTGTCCAAGAGCGGCGGCACCTCCATGTTCCTCGATGCCGAGGCCATGGGCAGCGACGGCTATCTCACCAACGAGGGGCAGCAGCGCAAGAACGCCCTTTTGAAGGTGGAACAGCCCATCGGCGACAATACGGTGCTGACCTTCGTCACCATGCAGAACCAGCTGCATCAGAACGTGGGGCTGGGCGCCACCAAGCAGCAGATCCAGACCCTGGGGGCCAACTGGGGCTTGAGCGGCAATCCCGCCAGCCAGAATTACTACGGCTACAACCAGGACTACATCCAAAGCGATTTCGAATATCTGGGCTTGAAGTCGGATCTGGGCCGCGGCTGGACCGTCGACAACAAGGTCTATACCTACGCCTATTATCACCATGGCTATAACGGCCTCGATCCCAACGGCGAAACCGCCAACGGGGTGGACGGCAACGGCGTGGTGCTGGCGCAGGCCACCGACGTGCCGGGCCAGGAAATGAAGATGGATTACCGCTCGGTGGGCGATATCCTCCGTCTCAACAAGCAGGTGTCGTTCGGCACCTTGAAGACCGGCCTGTGGTACGACCGTCAGACCAACAGCCGCGAACAGTACGAGGTGAACGAGACGGCCGGTCAGGCCATCACCTCCATCGACCGCAGCATGACCGACTCCCTCGACACCATTCAGCCCTTCGGCGAGGTGGATTGGACGGTTCTGCCCGGTCTGACCCTGACGCCGGGGGTGAAATACGCCTATTTCCGCCGCACGCTGAACGCCACCGTCAACCAGGGCAGCGGCTCGGCGCTGGATATGAGCAAGACGTATGCCCGGCCGCTGCCGTCGACCGCCGTGCATTACGACATCGCCTCCAACTGGAGCGCCTATGCGCAGGTGGCCAAGGGCTTCATGGCCCCCAACCTCAACACCTTCTATACGGTGAGCAGCAACAGCCCCGGCTCCATCAAGCCGCAGGAAACCTGGAACTACCAGACGGGCACCAGCTACCGCACCGGCAAGCTGACCCTGTCGGGCGATGTCTATTTCATCGATTTCCAGAACATGATCGGCAAGCGGACGGTGGGCGGCAACGCCGAGTTCTTCAACCAGGGCGGCGTCTACTACAAGGGGGTCGAGCTGGAAAGCAGCTACGCCCTGACCCACGGCTTCAGCCTTTACGGCAACGGCAGCCTCAACGACGCCCGGCAGAAGGGCACGGGCCAGTGGATCGCCGACGCTCCGGCCCTCACCGCCGCCTACGGCGTGATCTACGACAAGGACGGCCTCTACGGCTCGCTGCTCAACAAATATGTCGGGGCCCGCTACGGCGATACCGGCCAGACCCAGGCCCTCGATCCCTTCAATCAGACCGATCTGGCGGTGGGCTACACCCTGCCCAAGGCCGCGACCAACGTCGCCCCCATCAAGGCGAAGTTCACGGTCAGCAATCTCTTCGACCATCAGGGCATCATCAGCCTCGCCGGTTATACCAGCGGCGCCAATACGCCCCTCTACTGGACCGATCCCGGCCGCAGTTTCTTCTTCTCTCTTGAAATTCCCATGTGAGGCACGGAGTGCAGTCCATGAATTTTGACCATCTTTTCGCCTTGGCCGCCGAATCGGGAGGCATCCTCTACCTGATGCCCCTGCTGTTGCTGGTGGCCCTGACCCTGATCATCGAGCGGTTCTGGTTCTTGAGCCGGGTCAGCCGGGGCGTGGCGGCCACGGCGCGGGATATCGCCGCCCTGCACCATCTCGACCGCGCCTCCATCGAGGTCATGCGCACCCGGACCCAGGGCCAGCCGCAATGCCACCTGCTGGCGGTGCCGCTGGATTATCCCGAGGTCAGCGATCCGCTGCGCTTGGGCGAGTTGCTGGAAGAGGCCATCCTGGTGCAGGCGCCGCGCATTGATCGCGGCGTGTGGATCCTTGATACCATCGTCACCCTGGCGCCGCTGCTGGGGCTGCTCGGCACCATCATCGGCATGTTCAACGCCTTCCAGATCCTGGGTCAGGCCGGCAGCGCCCCCACCCAGGTGACGGGCGGCATCGCCGAGGCCCTGGTGGCCACGGCCTTCGGCCTGCTGATCGCCATCCTGGGGCTGGTGGCCTTCAACAATCTGACCGAGCGGGTGCGCCATGTGGTGCATCAGCTGGAGACCATCAAGGTGATGATGGTCAACCGCATGGACGCGCCGCGCGGCAAGGCGCCGCGCCGGGCGGAAGAGGCGGTGCGGCGCGCGGCGCCGTCTCCGGCGCCGGTCATGGGCACGGTGGGCTAAGGTCATGCGCTATTTCGAACGGAAGAAGGCGCGCATCGAGATCATTCCCATGATCGACATCGTGTTCTTCCTGCTGGTGTTCTTCGTCATGATCACCTTGCGGATGATCCCCGCCTCCGGCATCGCCTCGCAATTGCCGCAAAGCCGCTCGGCGGAGGCCCTGCCGCATCCCAAGCTGGTGGTGACCCTGGAGTCCGATGGTCATATCGAGGTGGACGGCCGGTCCCTGGGACTGGACGCCCTGACCCTCCGCCTGCGCGGCGAGCCGGATCACGCCAATATGGTGGTGACCATCGCCGGGGCCAAATCGGCCTCGCTGCAATCGCTGATCGCGGTGATGGATGCCTGCCGCGATGCCGGGGTGACCCAGGTCGGCGTGGCCGCCCAGCCGGCGCACTGAGGGGGAGACGTCGCCGATGGCCTCCTCGCCGATCGCGGCGCCGGCCGGCACCTTGCCGCTGCCGCGCGCCTTCGCCCTGGCCCTGGCGCTGGAACTGGCCCTGGTGGCGGGGGCGGCGGCCTGGATCGCCGCCACCCCGCCGCCACCGCCGCCACCC
>JAJXUO010000033.1 GCA_021782815.1 Pseudomonadota bacterium | reverse complement strand
CCTCCCTTAAGCCGTCTTGGCCGGGCTTGACCCGGCCATCCCTGTGGGGGCGACGCCGTCTAGAAAGAAACCAGGTCAGACGGCTTACCAGCAGTTTCATACCCGGTGGGTCCGCTCCGTCGGTGGCAACTGATACCGGCCAACCATTGACGTGACGGGTTGGCCGGTCTCCAGCGAGCATTGAGCGAGCGGCCAAGGCGGCGGATGCCGCCGCCCGGCGAGGGACGATACAACCGGGCAATGCATTGGCCGGTTGGTATGAGGGCAAAAAACATTCGGCAGGATGTGGATCATCCCGCCGCGCAACCGGCCGCCTGATCTCCCCCGCAGGCGGCCTTTTTGTTTTTAACGTCCCCAAAGCCTGTCCGGCGGATCTGAACAGGCTCTAACTGGGCAGGCGGTATTTGTTTTCCGCGCCCATTTGCGAGGCCGCCACCACCGCGCTGGTGCGGTTGCTGATCTTCAAGGCCTTCAAAATGGCCGTGACATGCAGTTTCACCGTGCCTTCCGCCAGTTCCAGGGTGCGGGCGATTTCCTTGTTGGATTTCCCCTGCCCCAGCAGCAGCAGCACCTCGCGCTGGCGCGGGGTCAGCCCCGAGGCCACGCCCTGGAAGGAGATATGCAGGCTGGCCTGATCGCTGCCGCCAACCTCCAGCTGCTGATCCAGCAGCGACGGCGGCAGATACACCCCGCCCGACAGCACCAGCCGCAGCGCCCCCAGCATCACCCGGCGCGGCGAGGATTTGGGGATGTAGCCCGCCGCCCCCAGATTGACCGCCTGCATGATGGTGCGCCGGTCGTTCAGGGCGGAAAAAACAATGATCGGCACATCCCTCGGCAGCAGCCCCCGCAAGGCTGTCAACCCTTCGCTCCACACCATGCCCGGCATCGAGAGATCCAGCAGAACCGCATCCAGATTGCGTTCGCTCTCCGCCATGGCCAGGGCCTCGGGATAATCGCAGGCCTCGACGATGGCGATCCCATCCTCCGACAACTCCAGAACATGGCGCAGACCATCACGCAACAGCTCGTGGTCATCCGCAATCATGATCTTCATTGTGTTCTCCACACCAACCCCATCCGCCGCAGGCAACTTAGCACAACCTTGACGCTAAAGATAACTATAATTGGACACCACACCCAACTTATAGCATTATAATGCTAATAAAGATTTTTAAAATATTTCAAGACTTCGCGGCGGACCCCACAACCACACCGTCGTAAAAAATATTTATTTCACCGTAACAGGTCGTGTTACCTTCAATTACATCATTTAAAGCTTGAACATCTAAAATAATAAGCCACATATTTCCCAAAAGTGGCGCAACAGGCCGAAATTTATACTCCCGCCACGCCTTCACTTATGGCAAAAGACCATGTTTTCTTCTGCCAAATCGCCCCTTGCTTTTTTTGCTCCGAAGCCGGAAAACCGTCATCATGACTTCACTGCTGTCCGCCATCGCGCAAAGGCGCACCTTCGCCATCATCTCCCACCCCGACGCCGGCAAGACCACCCTGACGGAAAAGCTGCTGCTGTTCGGCGGCGCCATCCAGATGGCGGGGGCCGTGCGCGCCAGGGGCGAGCAACGCCGCGCCCGCTCGGACTGGATGAGCATCGAAAAGGAGCGCGGCATTTCGGTAACCGCCTCGGTGATGTCGTTCGAGCATGGCGGGCTGTCGTTCAATCTGCTGGACACCCCCGGCCACGAGGATTTCAGCGAGGACACCTACCGCACCCTGACCGCCGTCGATTCGGCGGTGATGGTGCTCGACGCCGCCAAGGGCATTGAAACCCAGACCCGCAAACTGTTCGAGGTGTGCCGCCTGCGCGACGTGCCCATCATCACCTTCGTCAACAAGGTGGACCGCGAGGCCCGCGACACCTTCGACATTCTGGACGAGATCGAAAAAACCCTGGCCCTCGATGTCTGCCCCGTCACCTGGCCCATCGGCATGGGCCGCGACCTCAAGGGCGTCTACGATCTTTCCGCCGATCAGGTGCTGCTGTTCGATCAGACCCGCGGCGATCACATTCCCGACGGCATCGACATGCCGCTGGAGGATCCGCGCCTCGACGGCCTGGTGGGCGCCGAGGCTGCCGCCCGCCTGCGCGAGGAAATCGAGCTGGTGCGCGGCGCCTGCCCGGCCTTCGACCTGGACTCCTACCGCGCCGGGCATCTGACCCCGGTGTTTTTCGGCTCGGCGCTGCGCAATTTCGGCGTGCGTGAACTTCTGAACGGTATCGGCCGCCTGGCGCCGCCGCCCCGGCCGCAGCCGGCCAGCCCGCGCGCCGTCGATCCGGCGGAAGACAAGGTGAGCGGCTTCGTTTTCAAGGTTCAGGCCAACATGGATCCCAACCACCGCGACCGCATCGCCTTTTTCCGCGTCTGCTCGGGCCGCTTCCGGCGCGGCATGAAGCTGAAGCATGTGCGTTCGGGCAAGCAGATCGCCCTGGGCAACCCGGTCTTTTTCCTGGCCCGCGACCGCGAACTGGCGGAAGAGGCCTATCCCGGCGATATCATGGGCATTCCCAACCACGGGGCCTTACGCATCGGCGACGCCCTGACCGAGGGCGAGGATCTGCGGTTCACCGGCATTCCGAGTTTCGCCCCGGAAGTGCTGCGCCGCGTGCGCCTGGACGATCCCATGAAGGCCAAGCAGCTCAGGAAGGCGCTGGAGGATCTGGCCGAGGAAGGGGTGAGCCAGCTGTTCAAGCCGCTGAACGGCGCCACCTGGATCGTGGGCGTGGTGGGCATGCTGCAGTTCGACGTCATCGCCAACCGCATCGAAAGCGAATACAACCTCAAAGCCGGTTTCGAGGACGCCCCCTACGATACCGCCCGCTGGATCCATGCCGACGACCCCGCCGACATCAAGGCCTTCACCGAGGCCAACCTGTCGGCCATGGCCGAGGACCGCGACGGCGCCCCGGTGTTCCTGGCCCGCAACGGCTGGACCCTGAACCGCGCCCAGCAGGATTATCCCAAGCTGCGCTTTTCGGCCACCCGCGAGCAGCCCTGAGAACCGGCGCCGGAACGGGTCAGGCGGCGCCGATTTCGCCCAGGCGGCGCTGCAGGCTGAGGCGGTCCAGCGCCGTCATCGGCAGGTTGACGAAAATGCCGATGCGGTTGCTGAGCATGCGGTAGGTTTCCGCCACCGCCAGCGCCCGCTCGGCGTCGGATTTGCCGGAAAAGGTCAGCTCGGGCACGCCCCAATGCGCGGTGAGGGGCGGGCCCGGCAACCGGGGCGGCGTTTGCTCGCGCAAGGATTCGGACAGGGTAAACAGGAAATCCATCACCGGTGCCTGGGGCGACCAGTAGGTCTGCAACGGCGCGGTGGACAGCTCGGCGGTGCCATGGTTCAGCTTGCGCAACAGCCCCTCCACCAGGGGGTGCATGCCGTCTTGGGGATGAAGCCCGGCCTGATAGGCCCGGAAGCGCCCGGCGCCTTCGCGGGCCAGAATGGCCTGGGCCATCAGGCCGCTGTCGCAGTCCTCGTCGCACAGGAACAGAACGTTGCGGATGCCCGACATTTTGCCGCTCCCAGCCATTGCCTGCGCGGCAGCTTAGCGAAAACCCCGCCCTCCGGGGCGCGAAGCTTTCACGACTCTTTGTTTGCGTTTCCTTTTCCATGTTTCCCGCTCCCCTCCCAGAAACGGATCGACAGACCATGACCCGGCAGTTGGATTTAGGGCAAGCCCTGGCCCAGGCCTTCCGCCACTACGAACAAGGCCGCCCCGCCGAGGCGCGGACACTGGCCCGCGAGCTTGGCAAACGCCAGCCCGCCCTGCCCGGCCTGGCCTATCTGCAAGGGCTGCTGGCCCTGGACGAGGGCCAGCCCCGCAAGGCGGCCCAGCATCTGGCCAAGGCCCTGGCCGCCACCCCCGGGGCGCCGCCGCTGCTGCTGGCCATGGCCCGCGCCCAGGAGGCGCAAGGCCGTCTGGACGAAGCCGAAGCCCTGCTGCGCCGCCTGCCCGGGATCGCCCCCGCCGAGGAGTCCCTGGCCGCCCTGCTGCTGCGCCGGGGCCGCGCCGCCGAGGCCGCCGCCCTGCTGCGCCCGCTGGAGGGCCGTCAAAGCCCGATCGCCTGCAATCTGCTGGGGCTGGCGGAAAAAGCTCTGGGCGATCTGGCCGCCGCCGCCCTGGCTTTCGCCCGCGCCCTTGATCTCGATCCCGCCCATGCCCCGGCCCAGGCCAATCTGGCCGCCGTGCTGCGGCTGCTGAAGCGCCCCGACGAGGCCCGCGCCGCCGCCCAAAGAGCGGTGGACCTGGCCCCCGCCGCCGCCTCCTTCCGCCTGGAACTGGCCTTGGCCGAGAAGGATCTGGAGCATTGGTCCGAGGCCCTGGCCGCCCTGGACGGCGCCGAAACCCTGACCGAGGCCCTGTGGCTGCAAGGCGAATGCCTGGATCGGCTGGGCCGTTCGGACGAAGCCGCCGCCGCCTGGCGCCGCCTGCTGAAGGCCGATCCCGCCGATCCCTTCGGCGCCGCTCTGGCCCTGGCCCGCCTGGAGGCGGGGCCAGCCCCGGACCGCGCCCCCAGCGCCTTCGTCACCGAGCTTTACGAGCGCTACGCCGAGGTGTTCGACGAAGACCTGCTGCGGGGCCTGGCCTATCGCGGCCCGGCCCTGCTGCTGGCGGCGGTTACCGCCAGCCTGGGGCAAGGCCCCTTCGATGTTCTCGATCTGGGCTGCGGCACCGGCCTGGTGGGAGCCGCCTTCGCCCCCCACGCCCGCAGCCTGCACGGCCTCGATCTGTCGCCGGCCATGCTGGACAAGGCCCGCGAACGCGGCTGCTATCAGCGGCTGGACGAGGGCGACCTGCTGGCCGCCGCCCGTTTCCCCGGCGCCTATGATCTGGTGACGGCGGGCGATGTGCTGATCTATCTGGGCGATCTGGCCCCGGTGTTTTCCGCCGTGGCCGCCGCCCTGCGCCCCGGCGGCGCCTTCGCCTTTTCGGTGGAACGGATCGCCGACGGCGACGACTGGACGGTGCTGCCGTCGCGGCGCTTCGGCCATTCCGCCGCCTATCTGCGCCGTCTGGCCGCCGCCCAGGGCTTTACCGTGCTGCGCCTCGATGCGGTCTCCACCCGCACCGAGCAGGGCCAGCCGGTGCCCGGCCTGCTGATGCTGGTCAGGAAGACCGAAACATCTTCGCCATGAAGGCGTCCAGCATGCGCTCCACCGCGAAGCCCCGCGCCTGATCGAGCAGAGCCTGGGCCTGGGCGGCCATCTGGCGCCGGGTCTCGTCATCGGGGGCCAGGCCGGCCTCGCGGCAGTCCTGGGCCCGCTGTTCAAGGGCCCGGGCCCCGGTTCCCAGGGCCTCGGCCCCCATGGTGGCCCCGGATCCGGCCAGGCTGTGCGCCTCGTGCACGATGGCGGCCAGATCCCACGCCCCCTCGGCCGCGGTCAGAGCCGCCAGGGCCTGGGCGCGGGTCCGGCACTCGGCGGCGTAGCGCTGAAAGGTGGGCAGCAGGCGGGCGCGGCGGTCGGCGGTCATGGCGGGCTCCTTCTATAGGGGTGGCGTCCGCTCCGGTTGTCGGCTATATCGGGCGCACCATTTTTTCAACCAGCCCGGTCCCAGCATGAGCCGACGCCCGCCCGCGCGCAAGCCGCGTGGCCCCTCCCGATCCCTGCCCCGTACCCTGGAGCTCGATATCCGCTCTCTGGGCGGACGCGGCGACGGCATCGGCCGCCATCAGGACGAAGCGGTGTTCGTGCCCGGCGCCCTGCCCGGCGAACGGGTGGCGGTGCAGGTGGACAGCCGGCGCGGCGACGGTCTGGCCGCCGCCCTGCTGCAGGTGCTGACCCCGTCTCCCGACCGGCAGACGCCGCCCTGCCCGCATTTCGGCCGCTGCGGCGGCTGCGCGCTGCAGCATCTGGCGCCCGAAGCCTACCAAACCTGGAAACGCGGCCTGCTGGTGGAGGCCATGGGCCGGGCCGGATTCGAGGCCGATCTGGTGGCGCCTTTAGTGGCCATCGCCCCCGGCAGCCGCCGCCGCGCCACCTTCGCCTTCGCCAAGCGGCGCAAGCTGCTGCACCTGGGGTTCAACGGCCGGGCCAGCCACACCCTGGTGGATCTGGACAGCTGCCTGCTGCTGGCGCCGCCGCTGCTGGCCCTGCTGCCCGCCCTGCGCGCCCTGCTGGAGGCGGTGATCGAGGACGGCACCGAAGGCGACGTGGCCGTTACCCTGACCGAAACCGGCCTGGATCTGCTGGTGGAGGCCGAAGCCCGCCTCGATCTCTTCGACCGCGAACGTCTGGCCGCCTTCGCCGAGCAGCAGGATCTGGCCCGGCTGTCGTGGCGCCGCCCCGGCACCGGCCTGACCGAACCCCTGGCGCGCCGCCGCCCGCCCATCGTGCGCTTTGCCGGTGTCGGCGTCGAGCTGCCGCCGGCCGCGTTCCTGCAGCCCTCGGCCGAAGGCGAACGGGCTCTGTCCGCCCTGGTGTTCGACGCCGTGGGCGGAGCCGCGCCGGTGGCCGACCTGTTCGCCGGCTGCGGCAGCTTCAGCTTTCCTCTGGCCCAGAAGGCCCCGGTGCATGCGGTGGAAGGCGATGGCGCCGCCCTGGCCGCCCTCAAGGCCGCCGCCGGCCATGCCGGCGTCCGCGTCAGCGCCGAACAGCGCGATCTGGCCCGCCAGCCCCTGCTGACCGAAGAGCTGGCCCGCTATCGGGCGGTGGTGTTCGACCCGCCCCGCGCCGGCGCCGCCGCCCAGGCCGAGCAGCTGGCCCGCTCGACCGTGCCGCTGGTGGTGGCGGTCTCGTGCAATCCCGCCACCCTGGCCCGCGATGCCCGCCTGCTGGCGCAGGGCGGCTACCGGCTGCGCCGCGCCACCCCGGTGGATCAGTTCCCCTGGTCGGCGCATCTGGAGGCGGTGGCGGTGTTCACCCGCTGATCCCGGGCGGGGTCATGCCGGCCAACCGTTGACGTGACACGTTGGCCGGTTGGCATCAGAGGGACTGTGGCGGCTTCAGGCCCAGTGGCGGCGGCGACGGACGGCGGCCGCGGCGGAAGGCGGCCTGCTCGGCCCGCATCTTCTCGATATAGGGTTTCATGCGCAGATCGGATTCGATGATGTGCCCCACCAGCCAGTCCTTCAGGAAACGGCTGATCTCGCGGATCATGGAATCCTGCACCACGCCGTGCGCCTCGGTATATTCGGTCAGCACATGCTGCAGCTGCCGCAGCACATCGCGGTGCTGCTTGCGGTGCGATTCGTAATAAGGATAGCGCACCTTCAGCTGCAGCTCCTCCTCGCGGGCGAAATGCTCACCGGTATACTGCACCAGCCCCAGCAGCACGCGGGCGATCTTGCGGTGATCGATCTCGCCGGAAATGGAGGTTTCAAAGGCATTGATCAGATCGATCAGATGCTTGTGGTCGCCGTCAACGGTTGGATCGCCAACGCTCATCACGTTGCGCCATTCGATGGACATGCTGTTCCCCCAGCCATGGCCCTTGTGAACAGCTCGAATCTTATCCTTATGCCGGGAAATGCGCCACGGTTTTATTGCAACTCCGGCACGAGAGAACGCCGAAAGGTTGAGGCGCCGCCCCTTACAGATAGGATGCCAGGCTTAATTTGCCGATGGTGGACACCGCGTAAAACGAGGACTGCAGCTGGGTCTGATATTGGGCGATCTGCGTGGTCACCGTGGCGGTGTTCACCTCCTTGATGTTGCTGATGGAGGTTTGCAGCAAGGTGGCGTAGTTGGTTTGAGCGGCACTGGCGCTGGTGAGCTGATTGGCGATATCCGAGACCGATTCCTGCAGATTGGCCAGCTGGGTCAGGGCCGACTGGGCCACGGTCATGGCCTGCTTCAGCAAGGTGGTCTGGCTGGTGGAGCCGGTGGTCAGCGACCCCGCCTTGATCACCGCCTCGGTGGCGCGGATGGCCGCCTCGAAGGCCGAGGCCGGGTTGGTGGCCGACGCCGTGGTGGCGGTGGTGCCGGCGCACACTCCGTAGCTCACGGTGGTGGAACTGTCGGTCTGCACCGTCAGCACCGTATCGTTGCCCTGGTAGTACGAGAAGTCCTGGGTGGTGGGATTGTAGCTGCTGGCGCTGATGCTGGTGGAGCTGTAGTTCGCCATGTTGATGGGGGCGGTGCTGATATTGCTTCCCGAAAACAGATAGCGGCCGTTTTCCTGGGTGTTCATCGCCGACACCAGCTGATCCATCAGGCTCTGGGCGGTGGTGCTGAGGGTGGAATTGTCGGTGGAGCTCAGGGCGCCGCTGATGGAGCTTTCCAGCTTGGTCACCACCGAGGTCATGCTGCCGATGGCCGAATACATGGCCTCGCTGCGGCTTTCCACCGTGCTGGCTTCCGCCGCCCAGGTGGTGGCCTGATTGTATTCGTTCTCCATGTTCAGAACTTCATAGCTCTGCTGGCCGCTCAGACCGCTGTAATCGGTGGCGGTCAGGCCCGAGGCTTCCTGAAGCTGCGCATTCGCCAGCTGCGCTTCCACATTAAGCGCAGCACCCATGGTGATGTTGTGCAGATTATAGGTCGAGACGCGTTCCATCATTCACCTGCCTTAGCCGTTCACCGCGGTGAGAAGGGCCTGAAACATAGTCTGTACGGTACTGACCACCTTGGCGGAGGCCTGATAGAGATTCTGCAGCTCGGTCAGAGCCGCCGTCTGTTCGTCGGTATTGACGCCGCTTTGCGAACTGAAGGTGGTTTGCAGCGTGGTCAGCGCCGAGGTCGCCGTGGTGGCGGTGCTGGAGGCGTTGGTGTTGCGCTGCGAAATGTCCGAGACGATGGAGGCCGCGTAGGACGAGAACGACGTGGTGATGGCCGACAGGTAGCCCGAGGCCGACAGGCTCTGGTTCGAGGTCAGATCCGAGGCCAGATCGCCGGCGATGGAGCCGTCGCCGCTGGTGACCGCCGGCGAGCCGATGGTCGCGGCGCTGCTCAGCACGCCCGAGGCCAGATAGGCCGGGGTGGAGAGAATGTCGGAGCGGACCGTGATGGTTTCGGCCGAGATGGTCTTGCTGGCATCGGTGCTGACCAGCAGATCGTTCATCTGGAAATAGTTGGAGAAATCGGTGGCGGTGCTGCTGGCGGTGCCGCTGATGCTGCCGCTCAAGGTGGTGATGCCGACACCGTAGCTGGAACTGGAGGACGACAGCACCAGTTGCCCCGAGCTGCTCAGGCTGCAGGTCATGCCCATCGAGGCGCCGGAAATGGCGGTATTGATGGAATTGACGATAGCGCCCACCGTGGTGTCGCCGGCCAGGGACACATCGATATGGCTGGTGGCGTTGCCCGAGCTGTCGAGCAGGGCGATGCGCACCGTGGTGCCCGCCGCCACCGTCACCGCCGAGCTGCTGGAAAAGGCCGAGGAGGATTCGCCGGTCAGGGTCTGCGGCGCCGTGACCGAGGTGCCGAGATTGCTGGTGGCGTTCAGGGTGCTGGCCACGCTGGAGGCCAGATTATCCAGCTCCGACTGGGCGTTGACCAGATCGGTATCGCGCATCTTCACCAGGGCGGCGATCTTGCCGGTGGTGATGTCCGAGGTGATGTCCTTGCCGTTCACGGTGATTCCGGAAATGCCGGTGGAAGCCCCCGCCGTATAGCTGATGGAGGAATCCATGGTGCTGGCGGCGGCGTGGCTGATGGTGTTGGGGGTGGCCCCGGTGAGCAGCGGCGTGCCGTCGGTGGTGTAGACCTGCATCGCCCCGTTGCTGCTGATATAGTAGCTGACCCCAAGATCGGACGACAGATTCTGCAGGGCCTGATAGCGGCTGTCCTGCAGGGCGGCGGTGGATTCGCCGGTGGCCTGGGCCTGCACGATTTGGGAATTCAGGGTGGCGATGGTCTGCAGCTGGCTGTTGGCGTCGTTCACCGCCGACGACACCCCCTGATCGGCCTGAGCCCGCTGTTCCTGGATCGAGGCCGAGGTGGTGCGCAGATCGTCGCACAGGGTGGAAAGCTCGCTGATGGCCTTGGTCTTCAGCGCCGTGTCTTCCGGGCTGTTGCTGAGCGAGGTCAGGGTGGTCTGCAGCGACGACAGCTCCGAGGCGAGGTCGGTACCGCCGCTGTCGCTGGTGGAAATGGTGCCCATGGCCTGGGCCAGGGTCTGGTAATAGGAATAGTAGGTCGATGCCTGCGCCGAGGACGAGGCGTTGGAAATGATCGACTGTTCCAGATAGGTGTTGATGTAGGTGCTGGCCGCCTCGCCCACCACGCCCGACACCACGCCGTTGGTGACCACGGACTGGGTCTGCACCGTCTCCTGGGTATAGCCAGCGGTGTTGGCGTTGGAAATGTTGTTCGACGTTACCGACATCTGCTGCTCGATGACGAGCAGCGAATTGACGGCCGACGACAGGGCGATATTGAGTGACATTGGCGTTACTCCATCTCACGGCCATGATAAGGGGCAAACCCTTAACATCACCTTTATGACGGACGCCCTGAACGGCGGTTAATTTTCGTCGGAAGCGGTCTGGATCGCCTGCATCACCGCATCGATGCGCCGACGCGAAGCCTTGGCGGTTTCATCCAGCAGCTTGGCGTTTTCCGAGGTCAGGCGGCGCATGTCCGCGGTGACCGTCGCCAGCTGATCGAGCACGCCCTGGTCCATGGCCAGGGCCCGCACGTCTTCCGACACCTCCAGCAGCAGGGCCGTGCATTTGGCCTGCAGGGCGGCTTTACGGGCCTTCAGTTCCAGGGTGGTATTGGGCAGGCCCAGAGCCAGCACCTCGTTCTCGCCATCGATCACCGCCTTCAGTTCGTCCATGGCGGCGAACAGTTCGGCCGCCGCCTGGGGATCGATCCCCTTGGACGCGGCGTGGAAAAGCGGATCGTGATCGCGGTCCATCCCGTTTCAGGTCCCTACCAGCTATCGGTGTCCACGGCCCGGCTCATACGATTGGCCTGGCCATAAGCACCGATAGCCTGCCCGTTGCGCTTGGTCAAGGAGACTTCGCGTCCGAGCTGCCCCAAATGCTGTTTCAGGTCGTCCATCATCCGGTTCAATTCGAGGAAGGCGATCCCCGCCTCGATCTTGAACTGAACCCGTTGTTCGGGCGTAAGCCCCTCGAACTTGCGGGCCAGGGCGGCGCGCAGCTCGTCGGGGGTAAGCCCGGGGGAGGAGTCCGGCAGCAGCTGGGCGCGGATCTGCTCGATCTTCGACTGCGCCCGCATCTGCAGGGCCTCCAAAACCGGCTTGCCTTCCTTGTCCCAGCGCATGGCCCCAGCCCTCCCGTCAGTCCACCTTACTGCACGGCCTGCAGCAGGGTGGAGAACATGGTCTTGCCGGTGGAGATCACCTGCGAGGCGGCCTGATAGGCCTGCTGGCAGACGATCATGTCGCTGAACTCGGTGGAGGTATCCACCGTCGAGCTTTCCAGGGCGCTTTCCGTCACCGTGGCGGCGCCGTTCTGCCCGGCCACATTCAAGGTGTAGGCCCCCGAACTGGTGGTCTGCTGATAGACGCTGTCGTTCAGGGCCGAAAGCCCGTTCACATTGGGAAAGGTGGCCACGGCCAGCTGATAGATGTCCACGGTCTGACCGTTGCTGTAGGTGGCCTCGACCAGACCGGTCTTGCTGATGGAAATGCTGCTGAGCGAGCCGTATTCCACGCCGTTCTGGGTATGGCTGACCTTGGAAATGGTCGGCGTGGTCTGCCCGGTATTGTACTGGGTCAGGCCGTCGGCCTTGCCGTAGGTGCCGAGACTGACCGAGACATCGGCTTTGGCGGCGCCATCGGTCCAGCTGTAGGTTTTCAAGGCCACGCCGCCAGCCGCGTTGGTGGGCGCCGTGGACAGGGTGCCGCTGGTATCGGTGCTGAGCGGCGTGACACTTTTCAGGGTGCCGTCGCTGTTGAATGATACCGAATAGGAATAGGACGAAGTGGAGACGCCGCTGGAATCCGCCAGTTCGCCGGTGACCGTCGAGCCGGTGGAATCGGTGGGCGACTTCACCGTCATCACCCAGGTATTGTCACCCGCCGCCGTCCAGGTCACCGGATAATCCTCCTCCGTGCCCAAGGAGTCGTAAGTGGTCAGGCTCTGGGTGGCGCTGTACCCGGTATTGCTGAGCACATTGGCCCAGGTTTGTCCGGTGACCGCCGAGGAGGAATCGCTCGGAGTGATGCTGGTGGGCAGAACGGTGCCGCTGTAGCCGGCGGTATTGTTGGTGGTGCCATGCACCGAAACGATATTGCCCGAGCTGTCGGTCACCACCGAATAGGTCAGCTGCGAGGCGCCGCTGGTGGTGCCGTCGCTCAAGGTGACGCTGGAATTGGACGGCGTGACGCTGACCAGATAGGTCTTGTCGCCCGAGGTGGTCGTCCCGGTGGAGACCCAGGAATAATTGAGCTGCTCGGTGCTGCCCGAGGTGTTGGTGTAGCTGGTGGAGTTCACCGAGCTTTGCCCCTCGTCGGGCAGGTTGGCGGTCAGCGCGAAATCGGTGGTGGCGGTGGCGCTGGAGTTGAAGCTGTCCAGATTGACCTTGCTGAGCGAGGCCGTATTGCTGGAATTGGCCGACGTGATCGAACCGGTGGGCCAGCCCATCAGGTAATAGCCGGTGCCGTTCAGATACATGTTGCCCGAACTGTCGGTCTCGAAGGCGCCGTTGCGGGTATAAAAGGATTGGGCGCTGGTGCCGTCGGACAGCACGAAGAAGCCGTTGCCGTCCAGCGCCAGATCGGTGGAGGAGGTGGTGCTGACGATATTGCCCTGCAGGCTCACATTCTGGCGGGCCACCGCCTCGACGCCGCCCGCCGGGTAATTATTGCCCGACGATCCGGTGCTGAGCAGGCTCAAAAACTGGGTCGACACCGCCTTGTAGCCGGTGGTGCCGGAATTGGCGAGGTTGTTCGAGATGGTGGACAGCGCCTGGCTTTCGGAAATCAGCGCCGACACCGCTGCATTCATTGCTGCATCCATGGTCTCTCTCCTAGATCCTTATCTGCCGGGCGGCGGTCAGCTGCTGAAACCGGTGACGTTGCTCAGCGCCACATTCACATCGCCGATGGACAGCACCGTGCTGCCGCTGGAGCTGTCGACGCCGGTGACGGTGCCCACGATGCTGGTGGTGGTGGTCACGGTATTTCCCGAGCCGTCGGTGGCCGCCACCGTCAGGGTATAATCGCCGGCATTGGCCGTGCTGCCGCTGCTGTCGGTGCCGTTCCAGCTCAAGGTGTGGGTGCCGGTGGCGGTATCGCCGCTGCCCGACCACACCGTCTGGCCGCTGCTGTTGGTGATGCTGAGCTTGGTGGTGGCCGAGGTGGAGCCCAGGGTGTATTTCCACTCCGCCGTGCCGCCCGCCGAGGTCAGGGGCTCGGTCGAGCCGGTGGCCACCACCGTCTTGCCCAGATAGCCGACGCCGTTGGTGGTGGTCAGCGTGCTCAGGCTCGACTGCATCTCGGCCAGATCGGTATTGGTATTGACCTGCTGTTCCAGGCTGGCCAGACCGATCATTTCCTGCGTGAAGGCGGTGGTGTCGGTCGGATTGGTGGGGTCCTGATTCTTCAGCTGCGTGGTCAGCAGCAGCAGAAAGGTGTTGTAGACGCTGCTGGCCGAGGACGCGGCGACGCTGTTCGTCGAGCTCGCGCTCGACGACGTCGATGCAGAGGACGTGCTGGATGAAACTGTCGTCATCGTCTTTGCTCCCGTTCCGCCCCGGCCTCTTTTCCGTCGGCGATCCCGAATGAAACTTAAAACCTAGCCCCTGGGAATTTTTTGCCCAGGCTGCAATTCTTGCCCGCGTGGAACACCCCGCTTACCGCGTCAGCCCCCAGGTTTTCGGCCATTTCCCAATCAGGCCGGCCCGGGCGGGCCTTGTGCTCCACCCTCAATGATGCAGGATGCGTGCCAAACACGGCGGGATGCGCGCCAAACTCGACCACACCGCATTTCCGCCCCTTTTCCCGCCCATCTTCACCCTTTGTTAAGCCGCGCGAGTCTAAAGTACGCGCAGGGAAAAACCGTCCGGGATCCCACCCGGCCCGTCTTTCGAGGGAGTGCGGCATGTTCGAGGATCTGACCCTTCTGGCCATGGCCCGCAGAAGCATGGATTGGCTCACCCGCCGCCAGGAGGTTCTGGCCGAGAACGTGGCCAACGCCGATTCCCCGAAATACCAGGCCAAGGATCTGAAGCCGCTCAGCTTCAAGAACCTCTTCCAGGCCCAGGGCCAGCAGCCTTTGCAGGCCGTGGTGGACAATCCCATGCATATCCAGCCGCCGGTGGAGAAAAGCGCCTATCAGGCGGCGGTGGAGAAAACTGCCGATCCATCGAAGCCGAACGGAAATAACGTGATGCTGGAAGCGCAGATGCAGAAGATCGGCGACGTCAAAAACAACTACCAGATGGCCCTCAATCTGCTGCAGAAGAACATCAAGATGCTGGAAACCGCCGTCGACAAGAACGGTTAGAGGACGATAGCGGAGGCCCCCCATGGATGAACTGAACAAATCCGCGTTGATCGCCGTTTCGGGGTTGCGTGCCCAGGCCGAACGCCTGCGGGTGGTGTCGGAAAACCTGGCCAACGCCGATTCGCTGCCCACCGCCCCCGATCAGCAACCTTACCGCCGCAAGACCGTGACCTTCCGCGACGTGCTCGACAAGCAGACCGGCGCCGACGAGGTCAAGGTGGCCAAGATCGACGTGGACCGCTCGGAATTTCAGAAGAAATACGACCCCAAGCACCCCGCCGCCGACGCCGACGGCTATGTGCTGACCCCCAACGTCAATCCGCTGATCGAACTGATGGACATGCGCGAGGCCCAGCGCTCCTATGAGGCCAACCTCGATGTGGTGAACGTCTCAAAAAGCATGCTGTCCGAAACCGTGAACATGCTAAAATAACGGCCTCTTTCCCTGTAGCCGCCGCCTCCCACGTCTTTTCGCCGGATACCCGCCATGGCCACCACCAGCATCGCCAACGCCCTCTCCGCCTATGCCAATGTCGCCAAATCCTTCGGCGACACCCAGGCCGCCCCGTCCGACGAGCAGGCCGTCACCGGCAGCGGCAGCGATTTCGCCGCCCTGCTGCGCAAGGGCGTGGAATCGGCCATCGACAGCGGCAAGAAAAGCGAGCAGCTGTCGCAGCAGGCCCTGGCCGGCAAGGCCGATATTCCCGAGGTGGTGGCCGCCGTCAGCAATGCCGAGTTGACCTTGCAAACGGTGGTGGCGGTGCGCGACAAGGTGGTCAGCGCCTATAACGACATCCTGAAAATGTCGTTCTGACGGATTGCCGGCATGACCGAAGCCGAGCTGATCGAAATCGCCCGCCAGACCATGGTGGTCATGCTGAAGATCAGCGCCCCGCCGCTGCTGGCCGGTTTGGCCATCGGTCTCGTCATTTCGCTGTTCCAGGCGGTAACCCAGATCCAGGAAGCCACTCTGACCTTCGTGCCGAAGGTGCTGACGGTGTTCCTGGTGTTGCTGCTGGCCCTGCCTTTTATGATGCATACGCTCATGGATTTCACCCGGTCGCTGATGGACCGCATGGTGGCCGGCGGATAGCCGCCGCATGCTGAGCCAGCTTCTTACCTCCGACATCTACAAACTGTTGCTGATCCTGTCGCGCATTGGGACGGCGATCATGTTTTTGCCCGGCCTGGGCGGCACCCTGGTGTCGGCGCGCTCGCGCCTTTTGACCGCGCTCACCATCTCCTTCCTGCTGCTGCCCGTGCTTTCGCCCAAAATTCCCGCCCTGCCCCCCGGCCCCACCGGTCTGTTGCTGGTGATGGCCGGCGAGGTCACGGTAGGACTTTATTTCGGCCTGCTCACCCAGGTGCTGATGACTCCCCTCAGTCTGGCCGGCAGCTTCATCAGCTATGCCGTGGGCATGACCAATTCCTTCGTCTACGACAATTTGAGCGAACAGCAGAGCGGCATCATCACCGGCTTTCTCAACAACGTCGCCCTCACCCTGTTCCTGATGTCGGATCTGCACCATGTGGTCTTGCGCGCCGTGGTGGCCAGCTACGACCTGTTCCGCCCCGGCGCCGCCCTGCCCATGGGGGATTTCGCCCAGACCCTGGTGCATACCCTGGGGCAAAGCTTCGTGCTGGGCATGCAACTGGCGGCGCCGTTGATGGTGTTCGCCCTGGTGTTCAACGTGGCGCTGGGCCTGATCAACCGCCTGGTGCCGCAGGTCAACGTTTTCTTCGTGGGCATGCCGCTGCAGCTCCTGGCCGGCTCGGCCATTCTGATGGTCGCGCTGCCGCCGATGATGGCCCTGTTCATGCACTTCATCGCCAACGGCCTGTTGCCGTTTCTGCCGGGGTGAGCCATGGCCGAAGAGGATGATGACTCCAAAACGGAACAACCGACATCCCGCCGCCTGGGCAAGGCGCGGGAGGAAGGCAATGTTCTCCAATCGCCCGAAGTCAAAACCCTGGCCATGCTGATCGCCATGCTGGTGGTGGTGTGGCTGGGCCTGCCCTTCACCATCGATCACCTGAAGCTCTTCCTGACCGGCATGCTGGCCCATCTGGACGAGGTGGACGACAGCACCCCTCAGGCCATGGTGCTGCTGGGCAACGATATCGTGCTGCACATGGTCATCGCCCTGGCGGTGCCGCTATCCATCGTGCTGGCCTTCGCCTTGATCGTCTCGCTGGGGCAGACCGGCCTGATGTTCCTGCCGCAAAAGCTGCTGCCCGACTTCGGCAAGATCAATCCGCTGGCCGGGTTCAAACGCATCTTCTCCATCAATGCCGTGCTGGAACTGGTCAAAAGCGTGCTGAAGATGACCATCGTCGGCACCGGAACCTATTTCCTGCTGAAGCCGCATCTGCGCGAGCTGGAAATGCTGATGACCATGGACCTCACCGCCATGATCGTCTATCTGCACCATATCCTGGTAAAGCTGATCATCGCCGTGGTGCTGATGATGGTCGTCATCGCCGGGGCCGACTGGTTCTATCAGCGCTTCTCCTACATCAAAAAGCTGCGCATGACCCGCCAGGAGGTAAAGGACGAGCACAAGGACAGCGAAGGCGATCCCATGATCAAGGCCCGCCTGCGCTCGTTGCGCATCGCCCGCGCCCGGCGGCGCATGATGGCCGCCGTGCCCAAGGCCGACGTCATCGTCACCAACCCGACCCATTACGCCTGCGCCCTCAAATACGACATGGAGAGCATGGGCGCCCCGGTGCTGCTGGCCAAGGGCACCGACGCCGTCGCCTTCCGCATCCGCGAACTGGCGGAGGAGCACGAAATCCCCATCGTGGAAAATCCGCCGCTGGCCCGCGCCCTTTACGCCAGCGTCGAGCTGGACCAGGAAATCCCGCCCGAGCATTACAAGGCGGTGGCCGAGGTGATCAGTTACGTCATGCGCCTGAAGGAGAAGCATCGTGGCCCGTTCAACCGTCGCTGAGGCCTTGCGCTCCGTCTGGGTGTGGCTGGCCCTGGCCACCATCGCCAGCCTGACGGCCTGGGCCGCACTGGATGCCGGAACCGCCCCGGCACGGCTGGCCCCACCCCTGGTCGCCGGGCTGCTGGCCGTGGCGGCGGTGGCCGGGCTGGCCCGGCACCTGGCGCGAAGCGGCGCCGAGCTGCTCCGGCTGCGTCCGCTGGCCGCCGCCCTGTCGGCCGACCGCCGCGCCCGGCTGGTGGTGGGGCCGAAAGGCGAGGAGCTTTACCGCAGCCCGCAAAGCGACGGCCTGTTCGGCCCCGCCGACTATCCTTGCGCCCCCTTGCGCCCGCGCGCCAATGGCGAGGAGCGGGTGATCGAGGAGATCGACCGCCTGGAGCATGCCGGGCGCCACGGCGGCAGCTACCGTGCCGAAATGCAACTGGCCGCCGGCGACGGCGTGCGCGAATGGCTGCTGGTGGCCGTGCACCCCCTGGAGGGCGGCGGCGCCGTCTGGACCATCGAGGACGTTTCGGCGCGGCGCGCCATCGAGGAAACCCTGCGCCGCGACCACGAGCTTCTGGCCGACTTCATCGATTTCCTGCCGGTGGGCTTCTATTCCGCCGATATCGAGGGGCGGTTCCGCTTCGTCAACCAGCGGCTGGCGGAATGGGTGGGCCAGCCCGCCGAGGCCCTGATCGGCCAACAGCTGGCCGAGGTGCTGGGGGTGGAACCCAACCCCGAGGAAGACCGCGCCGAAATGCGCATGAAGGGGCGCGGCGGCGACGTCTTCCAGGCCTTCGTCACCCATACGGTGTTCGACGAGGGCGGCGAGATGCGCACCCGCTCGGTGGTGGTGCGCGACCTGATGCCGGAGCGCCATTGGGAGCGGGCGGTGAAAACCGCCGAACGGCGCTTCCACTGGCTGTTCGAGGACGCCCCCGTGGGCATCACCCTGGTGGATCCCGACACCAGCATTTCCGGCTGCAATCCCGCCTTCGCCCAGTTGCTGGGCCAGGATGCCGAAGCCATCCTCGGCCGTCCGGTCACCGATTTCATCCTGGAGGCCGACCGTCCGGCGGCGGCGGAACAATTGTCGCGCGTGCTGATGGGCACCAGCCCCGGCAACCATCTGCCGGTGCGCCTCATCGGCGGCGGCCGCGATCTGGTGGCCACCCTTTATGTCAGCCCCACCGCCGAGGACGGCGCCGTCACCGGCCTCATGCTGCATTTCATCGACACCACCGAGCAGAAGAACCTGGAAATCCAGTTCGCGCAAAGCCAGAAGATGCAGGCCATGGGCCAGCTGGCCGGCGGCGTGGCGCACGATTTCAACAATCTGCTCACCGCCATGATCGGCTTTTGCGATCTCCTGCTGCAGCGCCACGCGCCGGGCGACGCCTCCTTCGCCGACATCATGCAGATCAAGCAGAACGCCAACCGCGCCGCCAGCCTGGTGCGGCAATTGCTGGCCTTCTCGCGCCGGCAAACCCTGCAGCCCCGGCTGTTCGACGTGACCGACGCCCTGGCCGATCTCTCCAACCTGCTGCGCCGCCTGTTGGGCGAAACCATCGAGCTGGCCATCACCCACGACCGCAATCTCGGCCTGGTGCGGGTCGATCCCGGCCAGTTCGATCAGGTCATCATCAATCTCGCCGTCAATGCCCGCGACGCCATGCCGGGCGGCGGCCTGCTCTCCGTCACCACCAAATCCATGAAGGTGGACCGGCCCTACCAGCGCGGCGCCGACGTCATGCCGCCCGGCGACTATATCCAGATCGAGGTGGCCGATACCGGCACCGGCATCCCGCCGGAAAATCTGGGGCGCATCTTCGAGCCCTTCTTCTCCACCAAGGAGGTGGGGGCCGGCACCGGCCTGGGGCTTTCCACGGTCTATGGCATCGTGCGCCAGACCGACGGTTTCATTTTCGTCGACAGCCAGCCCGGCCACGGCACCAGCTTCCGCATTTTCCTGCCCCGCTTCGAGCCTTCGGCCGACAGCCCGGCCCCGCCGCCGGCCGCCGCCGCCGCCAAGGACGACAATCCGGCGGTGGGCGCCGCCGATCTCACCGGCGCCGGCACCATCCTGCTGGTGGAGGACGAGGACGCCGTGCGCCTGTTCGGCTCGCGGGCGCTGCGCAATAAGGGCTACCGCGTGCTGGAGGCCAATTCCGGCGAGGTGGCCCTCGACGTGCTGCGCGGCGAGGCGGCCATCGACGCCCTGGTCACCGACGTGGTCATGCCCGGCATGGACGGCGCCACCCTGGCCCGCCTGGTGCGGCTGGAACGCCCCTCCATCCAGGTGATCCTGATGAGCGGCTATGCCGAGGACGTGGCCCTGGGCGACTTCCAGGGCGAGGACGGCATCCATTTCCTGCCCAAGCCGTTCTCGCTGAAACAGCTGGCCGGCAAGGTCAAGGAAGTGATGGCCAATCCCCGCTGAAACGCACGGCCGGAAGTCGGCGCAATACCGGTAAAATGCCGTCTATTTGCGCCGCGGAGCGGGCAATGCCGAAATATTGGCGGAGGCAATCTTGTTGTTCCCCCACAAGATGCGCTTATAATACTGCGCAGGGAGTGCGTTCGAGGAAGCGACAATGGCCGAAATGCTGAAAGATGAAGACGTCAAGCGCCTGCTGGCCAGCCCCGATACGGCCGTCCGGGCCGAGATCGCCGGGAAGATCGCCGCCCAGCATGCCGCTCTGACCGAACAGCAACGCGCCATCGCCGAGGATATCTTCCGCCTGATGGTGAAGGATGCCGAGGTGCGGGTGCGCGAAGCCCTGTCGCGGCAGTTGAAGGACAGCCCGCTGCTGCCGCGCGACGTCGCCCTGGCCCTGGCCCGCGACGTCGACTCGGTGGCCCTGCCCATCCTGGAATTTTCCGAGGTGCTGTCGGAAGCCGACCTTATCGAGCTGGTGAAAAGCCAGGACGCCAACAAGCTGGACGCCATGGCCCGGCGCGCCCACATCCCGGAAGGCCTGTCCGACGCCCTGGTGGAACGGGGCGACCCCCGCGTGGTGTCCACCCTGGTGCGCAACCAGGGAGCCCATTTCAGCGAAACCACCCTGTCGTCGGTGGTGGACCGCTTCGCCGGCAGCCACCAGGACATCGGCGACGCCCTGGCGGAACGGCCCGGCCTGCCGGTGACCATCGTCGAACGGCTGCTCACCCATGTCTCGGAAAGTTTCCGCACCCACCTCCTGGCCCGCACCGACCTGTCGCCGGACGTGGCCGCCGCCCTGCTGATCCAGGCCCGCGAACTGGCGGTTCTGGGCATCAGCAACACCGAGACCGATGTACCGCGCCTGATCAGCCACCTGCACCGCAACGGCCGCCTCACCCCCTCGATCATTCTGCGCGCCGTGTGCATGGGCGATCTCACCTTCTTTGAAACCGCCCTGGCCAAGCTGGCCAATATCACCCTCGACAACGCCCAGGCCCTGATCCACGACCAGGGACGGCGCGGCTTCGAAGCCCTGTTCCGGAAATGCGGCCTGCCCGAGGCCCTCTATCCCGCCATGCGCGCCGCCATCGATGTTTCGCGCGACATGCAATACGACGGCGAGGCCGGCGATCGCGAACGCTTCTCGCGCCGCATGATCGAGCGCATCCTCACCCAGTACGGCGATCTCGGCGTCGAAATCAAGAACGACGATCTGGAATATCTGCTGGCCCGCATGGGGCAACTGCATTCCGGCGCCATGCGGATGTGATCCCGTCCGGCCGGAGGGAAGAGATGAGCCTTTCGCGGCCGCCGCACGGCGTTTCGGCACGAACCAGCCACAGCCATCCGCTGCATATCGCCGAGGTGCGCGCCGACGCCGCGCAGGGACGGATCGGCATCACCTTCTGCCCCGGCAAACACGATGTCGCGGCCAGCACCGGGGCCTGGGCCAGGGATCTGGCGCTGGACCTCGACGCCATCGCCGCCTGGGGCGCCAAACTGGTGCTGACCCTGGTGGAACCCGCCGAGCTTCAGGCGCTCAAGGTGCCCACTCTCGGTCACGAGGTGCGGCTGCGCGGCATGGAATGGCGGCATCTGCCCATCGCCGATTTCTCGGTGCCCGATGCCCGGTTCGAAGAGGCGTGGCGGACGCAGGGCCGGGAGATTCGCGCCCTGTTGCGCGGCGGCGCCGACGTGCTGGTGCATTGCAAGGGCGGCCTGGGCCGCGCCGGCATGATCGCCGGACGCCTGCTGGTGGAACTGGGCATGGAGCCCGCCGAGGCGATCCGCCAGGTCCGCGCCGCGCGCCGGGGCGCCATCGAGACGGCGGCGCAACTGGCCCTGGTGCGCCGCACCGAGGCCATCGCCGAGGCGGACGACCGGCCATGACGGTGCTCGACACCGCCCTCCTGCGCCATGTCGGCGGCGGGATGGGCAGCAACGCGGCGGGAGTTTTTCAAGACGAGGATGGCCGCCGCTTCTACGTGAAATCGCTGGAATCCCCGGCCTATGCCCGGAACGAACGGGTGGCCGCCGGGCTGTACCGTTTGGCCGGAGCCCCCATTTTGACCTATGTGGACACGGTCCGCCCGGATCAGGTGGCCACCGAACTGGTGCGGCTGGAAAAGCGCCGCGTTTCCCAGCTCAGCCCCGGCGAACGCCGGCAGGCGCAACACTGGTTCGGCGTGCATGCCTGGACCGCCAACTGGGACGCCGCCGGTTTCATGGGGGAAAACCAGGGCGTGGTCGACGGCACGGTGCTGACGCTGGACGTGGGCGGCGCCCTGGAGTACCGGGCCATGGGCTGCCCGAAAGGCCGGGCCTTCGGCACCCAGGTGGGCGAGTTGGACAGCCTGCGCCGCGATGCCGACAATCCCTTCGCCGTCGCCCTCTTCGGCGACATGGACGACGACGCCCTGCAGGCGGCCATTCAGGTGGTGACGGCCATCGCCGACGACCGCATCCGCCAGGTCATCGCCGCCCTGGGCGGCCGCCCGGCCCTGGCCGACAAGATGATCGCCCGCAAAGCCGACATGGCGGCGCGGGGAGGATAAGACCAAGTCGCGATGAGTCAAACTCATCGCGACTTGGTATCAGTCCTTCAGCATCACCGCCACCGCCTCGACGGCGGCCACGGCGTGTTTTTCCAGGCGGGCGGCGAACTGGGTGGGGAAGATGTCCGGCCCCAGGATGCCGATGCCGATGGGCTTCATGTATTGAAGCTGCAGGCCGATGAGGGCGTCGCTGACCGACTGGCCCATCACCGCCCCGTGCGCGGTTTCGCCGCGCTCGATGATACCCAGGGTGACGATGCCGTCGATGCCGTCTTGCTGGATCAGCCGCTTGCAGGCCAGCGGCTTCTCGTAGCTGCCGGGCACCCGCACCACGGTGGCCAGGTCCAGGCCGCAGTCCTGAACGGCACGGGTGGCCGCCGCCAGCATGACCTCCATTTCGGCCTTGTGGAAGCTGCCCATGACGATGGCGATCTTGTGGGTCATTTACGCGCGTCTCCAGGTGGTGCCGCCGGGGCCGTCTTCCAGCAGCACGCCGTTTTCGCTCAGCGCCTGCCGCAGCCGGTCGGCTTCAGCGAAATTCTTGGCCTTGCGGGCGGCCAGACGGTCATCGACCATCTGCTGCACCTGCGGGTCCGAAAGGGCGGCGCCACCGGCGGGCACCCAGCGGAACCAGCTTTCCACCTCCTGCCCCAGCAGGCCCAGAAGCCGGCCCGAGGCCAGCAGGGCCCCCTTCCATTTGGCCTTTTCGGCAATGGTTTCGGCCTTGTTGAGTTTGGTGGCGATCTCGTGCAGATGGCTAATGGCCAGCGGCGTGTTGAGATCGTCCTCCAGGGCGGCCAGCACCTCCAGCGGCACGCTGTCGGCCTCGGTCGGGGCGATGTCGGCCACGGCGCGCAGGGCCAGATAGAGGCGGTCCAGGGTCTGGCGGGCCTGCTTCAGGCCCTCGGCGGTCCAGTCGAAGGGCTGATGGTAATGGGCCGACATCAGGGCCAGGCGGATGGCCTCGCCGGGGGCCTGGTCCAGAAGATCGCGCACGGTGAAGAAGTTGCCGAGGCTTTTCGACATCTTCTCCCCTTCCACCATCAGCCAGCCGTTATGCAGCCAGGTGCGGGCGAAAGGCGCGCCGTTGGCGCAGCAGCTTTGCGCCATCTCGTTCTCGTGGTGCGGAAACACCAGATCCTGGCCGCCGCCGTGAATATCGAAGGTGGGGCCGAGATATTCCCGGCTCATGGCCGAGCATTCGATATGCCAGCCGGGGCGGCCGCGGCCCCAGGGGCTGTCCCAGCCCGGCAGATCGCCGGGCGAGGGCTTCCACAGCACGAAATCGGCGGCGTCGCGCTTATAAGGGGCGATCTCCACCCGGGCCCCGGCGATCATCTCGTCGCGGCTGCGGTTGGACAGGCGGCCGTACTCGGGCATGGAGGGCACGGAAAACAGCACATGCCCCTCGGCCTCGTAGGCGTGGCCCTTGGCGATCAGCGCCTGGATCATGGCGATCATCTGGCCGATATGGGCGGTGGCGCGCGGCTCCACCGTGGGCGGCAGGGCGTTCAGGGCGCCGATATCCTCGTGGAACAGCCGGGTGGTGCGCTCGGTCAGGGCGGAAATCGGCTCGCCGTTGGCCTGGGCGCGGGCGTTGATCTTGTCGTCCACGTCGGTGATGTTGCGCACATAGGTCACCGCCGGATAAAGCCGCTGCAGCAGGCGGAACAGCACGTCGAAGATGACGATGGGACGGGCGTTGCCGATATGGGCGCGGTCGTACACCGTGGGGCCGCACACATACATGCCCACATGGCTGGGGTCCAGCGGCTGGAAGGGGTCCTTGCGGCGGGTCAGGGTATTGTAGAGAACCAGGGGCACGGGGGCAGACCTATCGGTTAGGCGGTTTGGCCGCACAGCCGGGCGGCGGCGCGGTCCTTGCCGATCAGTGGTAGCAGAGTCTTCAGTTCCGGTCCATTCTCGCGCCCGGTCAGGGCCAGACGCAAGGGGTGGAACAGGGCTTTGCCCTTGCGGCCGCTGGCCGCGGCCAGGGCCTGGGTCCAGGTCTTCCAGGTTTCGGCGTTCCAGTCGCCTTCGGGCAACAAGGCGCGGGCCTGGGCCAGGAAGGCGGCGTCCTCCACCTGGGGCGCCACCGGCTCGCGGCAGATATGCCACCAGTCGCGGGCCTCGTCCATGCGGGCCAGATTGGCGCGCACCGCCAGCCAGAAGGCCTCGTCGGCGGGCAGGCCCAGGGCCCGCAGCCGGGGCTCGGCCTGGACGAAGCTCAAGCCATGCAGCAGATGGGCGTTGACCCGTTCCAGCTCGGCCGGATCGAATTTCGGGGTGGCGCGGCTGAAGCGGCCCAGGTCGAACCCGGCCGCCAGGGCGTCGAGATCGGCCAAGGGATGGATGGCGTCGGCCGTGCCCAGTTTGGCCAGCAGGCTGTTCAGGGCCATGGCCTCGATGCCCTCCTGGCGCAGCTCGCCCAGCGACATGCTGCCCAGACGCTTCGACAGCCCCTCGCCCTTGGCGTCGGTGAGCAGGGTCAGATGGCCGAAAACCGGTACCGCCGCCCCCAGGGCCTCGAAGATCTGGATCTGCACCGCCGTGTTGGTGACGTGATCCTCGCCGCGGATCACATGGCTGATCGCCATCTCGGCATCGTCCACCACCGAGGGCAGGGTATAGAGATAACTGCCGTCGGCGCGGATCAGGACCGGATCGGACAGATGCCCGGCATGATAATGACAGGGGCCGCGCACCAGATCGTCCCAGCGCACATCCTGATCGGCCAGACGGAAGCGCCAGTGCGGACGGCGGCCCTCGGCCTCCAGGGCGGCCCGGTCGGCCGCCGACAACGCCAGCCCGGCGCGGTCGTACACCGGCGGCAGATGACGGGCCAGCAGGCGCTTGCGCTTGTACTCCAGCTCTTCCGGCGTTTCATAGCAGGCATAGAGGCGGCCGTCGGCCTTCAGCGTGTCCACCGCCAGATCATAGCGGGCGAAGCGCTCCGACTGGGCTTCCCGCTGGTCCCAGGTCAGGCCCAGCCAGGTGAGATCGTCGAGGATGGCCTGTTCGTGCTCGGGGCGCGAGCGCTCGCGGTCGGTATCGTCGATGCGCAGAACGAAGCGCCCCCCCGCCTTTCTGGCGTAAAGCCAGTTGATGAGGGCGACGCGGGCATTGCCCACATGCAGGCGGCCGGTGGGGCTGGGTGCGAAACGGACCGTGACGGTCATGGTCTAGAAGGTATCCGTGAAGCCGTTGACGATGGGATAGCGGCGGTCGCGCCCGAAGGCGCGGCTGGTGATCTTGACGCCGGGCGGCGCCTGGCGGCGCTTGTATTCGGCGCGGTCCAGCATGCGGAACACCCGGCAGGCCACCATGGGATCATGGCCGGCGGCGATCACCTCGTCGGGGGCCATTTCCCGCTCGATCAGGCATTCCAGCACGGCGTCCAGCTGGTCGTAGGGCGGCAGGGTGTCCTGATCGGTCTGATCGGGCTTCAGCTCGGCCGAGGGCGGCTTGGTGATGACCCGCTCGGGCATCACCGGCCCAAGCGGCCCCAGGGCGCCCTCGGGGCGATGGCCGTTGCGCCAGCGCGACAGGGCGAACACCGTGGTCTTGTAGATATCCTTCAGCACCGAATAGCCGCCGCACATATCGCCGTAGAGGGTGGCGTAGCCCACCGACATCTCCGACTTGTTGCCGGTGGTCAGCACCATGTAGCCGAACTTGTTGGACAACCCCATCAGGGTCAGCCCGCGCGAACGGGCCTGCACGTTCTCTTCCGTGGTGTCGGCTCCGGCGGCGCCGAACAGCGGCGCGAACATGGCGCCGAAGGCCCGCATGGCCGGAGCGATATCCACGCTGTCCAGCCGGGTGCCGCACAACCCCGCCACCTGGGCGGCGTCTTCCAGGCTGGCCGCCGAGGTATAGGGCGAGGGCATCATCACGCACCACACCTTGTCGGCGCCCAGGGCATCCACCGCCACCGCCGCCGACAGCGCCGAATCGATGCCGCCCGACAGCCCCAGCAGCACGCCCTTGAAGCGGTTCTTGCCCACATAGTCGCGCAGGCCCAGCACCATGGCCTGATAGATGTCCTCCAGCCGCTCGGGCACCGGGGCCAGCGGGCCGGGTTCGGGGGCCCAGCGGCCGTCGGCGCCGCGCGCCCAATGGGTCAGCGCCACCTCTTCCCGCCAGGCCGGCAGGCGGCGCGCCACCCGCCCCGCGCCGTCGAGCACGAAGGAGGCGCCGTCGAACACCAGTTCGTCCTGGCCGCAGATCTGGTTGAGATAGGCCAGCGGCAACCCGGTTTCGGCCACGCGGGCCCCGGCGCGCTCCAGGCGGGCGTGGGTCTTGTCCAGCTCGAACGGCGAGCCGTTGGGCACCAGCAGGATCTCGGCCCCCGCCGCCTTCAGGGCCTGGGCCACGTCGGCGTACCACATGTCCTCGCAGATGGGCAGGCCGAGCCGCACCCCCTTGAAGGTCAGAGGCCGGGGCAGCGGACCGGGCTCGAACACCCGCACCTCGTCGAACACGCCGTAATTGGGCAGATGGTGCTTCAGCGCCACCGCCTGCACCGCGCCCTCGGCCAGCAGCAGCATGGCATTGTGGCGTTTGCCCTCCACCCGCCAGGGCGCCCCCACCAGCAGGGCCGGGCCGCCGTCGGCGGTCTCGGCCGCCAGGCTCAGCGCCGCCTGCTTGACGCGATCGAGGAAGGCCCCCTTCAGCACCAGATCCTCGGGCGGATAGCCCGACAGCGCCAGTTCGGGATAGAGCACCAGATCGGCCCCGGCGGCCTGGGCGCGGGCGGCCCGCACCCGCTCCAGATTGCCGGGCACGTCGCCCACGGTGGGGTTGATCTGCGCCAGGGCGATGGTCAGGCGGTCGGTCATGGCGTTCCTCGCTCGCGGCGCAGCAGAAATTCCCGTCCCAGCTTGACGCGGGGCTCCCCATCATACGCGATGATGTCGGCGGTGGCATAGGTCTCGCTCCAGCTGTCGGGCAGGTAGGAGCCGGTGCCGATGACGTCGATGGGAGCGCGGGCATAGGCCATGACCCGGCATTTGGCCGGGCCGAAGCCCGAGGAGACGATAAGGCGCACCTTGTCCCAGCCGTGGGCGTTCAGCTGTTCGCGCATATGCCAGATGGCGGCGGCGGACACCCCGGTGCCCACCAGATGGCGCAGTTCGCTCTCGCTGCGGTAGCCGCGAATGGCCTCGGGGGCGTGGCGTTCCAGCACGGCATAGGCGCTTTGCGGATCGAGCCCCTCCAGGAAGCGGCCGCCGTGGGTATCGAGGCGCAGCCCCAGGCGTCCGGCCCGGGCCATGTCGGGGAAGCGGGCGCACACCGCCAGGCCGTCCGTCACCTCGCGGCCGAAATAATCCACCAGCACCGACAGATCCTCGTCGGGAAAGGCCTCGTGATACATCTCGGCGGCGCGCACCGTGGAACCGGCATAGCCGATGAGGCCGTGCGGCATGGTGCCCTTGCCGGCGCTTTGCCCGAAATAGCCGGCGGTGGCGGTAGTGGCGTTGCCGACGAAGCCGACGGCCCCGGCCTTGGCCCGCGCCGCCTCCGAGCCCACCGCGGCGGCATAGGCCATCAGCTCGGCCATCTCGGCCCCGGCGCAATGGCGGGCCTCCATGGCCAGGAAGGCCACCCTGGGCAATTCCAGGCACATGCTGTAGGCGTTGTAGGCGGCGACGCAGGCGGCCCCCAGCTTCTGCAGCAGGATGGTTTCCAGATCCACCAGATGCTGGAAGGCCCCGGTGATGTAGAGCAAGGGCTCGCCCGCCCCCACCCATTCGCCCTCGGCATGCACCAGATCGATGTCGAAGCGCTGACCGCGCGCCGCCGCCATGGATTCGAGCCAGGCCACCGCCAGACGCGGCGTGGCGATGACCGGACGGCGCATGAACACCGCGTAGGTCACCCGGCAATCGCCGTTGCGCGCCACGATGGCCTTGGTGCGCAGGAAATAATGGTCGGTCAGGCCGGGCACGTCGCCTTCGGCGGGCAGGGGCCCGGCCTGGCCCCGCCCGCCGCCGGCCGTTCCGCTCATCGCGCCCGCGCGGCCTTGCGGGCGGCCAGACGCTCGTCCTTCAGGGTCTCGGCGATGAGGAAAGCCAGTTCCAGCGACTGGGTGGCGTTGAGGCGCGGATCGCAATGGGTGACGTAGCGGTCTCCCAGGCTGTCGGCGTCGATGGCCTGGGCCCCGCCCACGCACTCGGTCACGTCCTGCCCGGTCATCTCGAAATGCACGCCGCCCGCCGGGGTGCCCTCGGCGCGATGCACGGCGAAGAAGGATTTGACCTCGGCGAGGATGGCGTCGAACGAACGGGTCTTGTAATCGCCCATCTTCACGGTGTTGGCGTGCATGGGATCGCACAGCCACACCACCTTGCGGCCCTCGGCCTTCACGGCGCGCAACAGGGCGGGCAGCTTTTCCTCCACCTTGTCGGCGCCCATGCGGGTGATGATGGTCAGACGCCCGGCCTCGTTGGCCGGATTGAGGGTATCGATCAGGCGCAGCAGATCGTCGGGCGAGGTGGTGGGACCGGCCTTGCAGCCCACCGGATTGCCCACGCCGCGCAGGAACTCCACATGGGCGCCGTCGGGCTGGCGGGTGCGGTCGCCGATCCACAGCATATGGGCCGAACAGTCGTACCAGTCGCCGGTGGTGGAATCGACGCGGGTCAGCGCCTGCTCGTACTGCAGGATCAGCGCCTCGTGCGAGGTGAAGAAATCGGTTTCGCGGATCTGCGGCGCGGTGTCCGAGGTCAGGCCGCAGGCCTCCATGAAGCTCAGGGCCTCGTCCAGGCGGGCGCAGAGATCGGCATAGCGGGCGCCCGAGCTGCCGGCGACGAAATCCAGGTTCCACTGATGCACCTTGTGCAGGTCGGCATAGCCGCCCTGGGCGAAGGCGCGCAGCAGGTTCAAGGTGGCGGCCGACTGGTTGTAGACCCGCACCAGGCGTTCGGGATCGGGCTCGCGGGCTTCCGGGGTGAAGTCCATGCCGTTGATCATGTCGCCCCGGTAGGACGGCAGTTCGACCCCGTTGATGGTTTCGGTGGGCGCCGAGCGCGGCTTGGCGAACTGCCCGGCCATGCGCCCCACCTTCACCACCGGCAGGGCGGCGCCGAAGGTCAGCACCACCGCCATCTGCAGCATGACGCGGAAGGTGTCGCGGATCTTGTTGGGATGGAACTCGGCGAAGCTTTCGGCGCAATCGCCGCCCTGCAGCACGAAGGCGTTGCCCTCGGCGGCCTCGGCCAGATGCGCCTTCAGCCGCCGGGCCTCGCCGGCGAAGACCAGCGGCGGAAAATTGCGCAGGGTTTCCTCGGCCGCGTTCAGCCGCGCGATGTCGGAATAATCCGGCACCTGCTGAATGGGCTTGCTCCGCCAGCTTTCCGGGGTCCAGATCTCGGCCATTTCGGTCCTCAGCGCAAAGGGGTCTTCAAACAGGAAAGCAGGGATATACGCTTTTCGTCCCGCCTTTACCAGAGCAAGGGGATCGCGGCGCACAAAAAGCCGGGGGGAAGGCCTTGCCCAAAGCGGGCCCAGGCCCCACACTGAAAGGCTCGTCCACCCCTTTTGTCCATGGAATAAGGTGGTTTTCATGTCCTGCGGCTGCACCTCCCCCTCCCGCCTGACCCTGGTGATCGGCACCAAACGCTATTCCAGCTGGTCGCTGCGGCCCTGGCTGGCCCTGAAGCAGGCCGGACTGCCGTTCGCGGAGGAAGTGATCCCCCTGCGCCGCCCCGAGACCAAGGCCGCCATCCTGGCCCAGTCCCCCAGCGGCAAGGTGCCGCTTTTGAAGGACGGCGGCACCCTGGTATGGGATTCCCTGGCCATTTGCGAGTATGTGGCGGAACTGGGCTGCGCCGTGCCGCTGTGGCCGGAAAACCGGGGGGCCCGCGCCGTGGCCCGCGCCGTCTCGGCGGAGATGCATTCCGGCTTCATGGGCCTGCGCCGCGACCTTTCCATGGATCTGGTGGGCCGCCTGCCCCTGCCCGCCCTGGCCGACGACACCCGGGCCGACATCGCCCGCGTCGAGGCCTTGTGGGCCGACTGCCGCGCCCGCTTCGGCGCCGGTGGCCCCTTCCTGTTCGGGCGCTGGTCCATCGCCGACGCCATGTTCGCCCCCGTGGCCACCCGCTTCGCCACCTATGGCGTGCCGCTGGCCCCGGTGTCGCAGGCCTATGTGGAGGCCAGCCTGGCCCTGCCCGCCCTGCAAGAGTGGATCGCGGCGGCCCAGGCCGATGCTTAGAGCCTCTTCCGGTCCAGCGGTGTCGGAGCGGAAGAGGCGATCAGCCGGCGCGGCGCCTGAGCGAGGCCGGAACGGCCTGCGTTACGCAAACCGCGGAGCGGATTTCAATTGAACGAAATCAGCTCCAAGCCCCGGGGGCTGTCGGCCACCGCCGTCGGCGCCGGTCTGCTGGCCGCGCTGGTGGGCTATGCCAGTTCGGTGGCGGTGGTGCTGCACGGCCTGGACGCCACCGGCGCCAGCCCCGCCCAGGAAATATCCGGCCTGGCCGCCGTCACCTTCGCCATGGGCCTCGGCGGCATCTGGCTCAGCCTGAAAACCCGCATGCCCATCTCGGTGGTGTGGACCACTCCGGGCATGGCCCTGGTGGCGGCCACCCCGGCCATTCCCGGCGGCTACCCGGCGGCGCTGGGGGCCTTTCTGCTCACCGCCCTGCTGGTGGTGCTGTCCGGCCTGTTCCGGCCGCTGGGGCGCTGGACCACCGCCATCCCCCGGCCGCTGTCGGCGGCCATGCTGGCCGGCATCCTGCTGGAGCTTTGCCTGGCCCCCTTCCAGGCCCTGGCCCAGCAGCCCCTGGCCATGCTGGCCATTCTGCTGACCTGGGCGGTGGTGGGGCGGCTGGCCCGCCTGTTCGCCGTGCCCGCCGCCCTGGCGGTGGCGCTGGTGATGGTGGCGGTGAAAAGCCCGGTGGCGGCGCTGCTGCCCGCCGGCCTGTGGCCGCATCTGCTGTGGACCGCGCCGCAATTCACCTGGGGCGCCGCCATCGGCATCGCCCTGCCGCTGTTCATCGTTACCATGGCCTCGCAGAACATTCCCGGCCTCGCGGTGCTGCACGGCTACGACTACCACCCGCCGGTGCCGCCGTTATTCTGGGGCACCGGCCTGATCTCGGCCCTGATCGCCCCGCTGGGCGGCCCCACCGTCAATCTCGCCGCCATCACCGCCGCCCTGTGCGCCGGTCCGGAAGCGGGCGAGGACCGCGCCCGGCGCTGGCAGGCGGCGGTGACCGCCGGCCTCGCCTATATGGCCCTGGCCGCCCTGGCGGCGCTGACGGTGGGCCTGATCGCCGGGGTTTCGCCGCTGCTGATCGAGGCGGTGGCCGGGCTGGCCCTGCTGGCCGCCCTGGGCCAGGCCCTGAAGGCCGCCGTGGCCGAGGACGCGGCCCGCGTTCCCGCCCTCGTCACCTTCCTGGTCACCGCCTCGGGCTTTTCCGCCCTGGGCATCGGCCCGGCCTTCTGGGGACTGGTGCTGGGCGGGGCGCTGCACCTGTTGTTCAAGCTGTTGCCGCAACGCTGATCACCGCCATGACGTCCTGTTCGCCCAGATCCTGCGCCTCGGCGGCGGCGAAGCGCGCCGCCACGGCCCGGGCGGCCGGCAGATCGACCCCGGCGGCTTGCGCCGCCGCCTCGATCAGGCGGAAATCCTTGGCCATGTGCTTCAACGGAAAGGCCGGAGGATATGCGTCGGCCAGCAGCGCCGGCACCTTCAACTGGAAGATGGGCGAGACGCAGGCCGACTCCCCGATCATCTCCAGCACTTGACCGCGCTCCAGCCCCAGGGCCTCACCCAGGCGCACGGTTTCCGCCGTAGCCTCGATCAGGGTGCCCAGCAGCATGTTGATGGCCAGCTTGGCGTTGGCCCCCTGGCCGGAATCGCCGAAATGCAGGGTCTTCTTGCCCAGCACATCGAAAATCGGCTGGCAGCGCGCCACCGCCTCGGCCGGACCGCCCACCAGGATCACCAGGGTGCCGTCGGTGGCCGGCTTGACCGAGCCCGACACCGGGGCGTCCAGCACCGCCACCCCCCGGTCCTCCAGGCGCGCGGCGGCGCGGCGGCTGGCCTCCGGCGAGATGGTGCCCATGTTGATCACCGTCTGGCCGGGGCGCAACCCCTCGGCCACACCGCCCGGCCCGAACAGCACCGCCTCCTGGGCGGCATCGTCGGACAGCATGGTGACGACCACATCCACGCCCCCCGCCAGCGCCGCCGGGCTGGCGGCCAGGGCGGCGCCCAGCCCCTCGGCCTTGGCCGCCGTGCGGTTGTAAAGGATCACCTCGAAGCCCGCCGCCAGCAGATTGCGGGCCATGGGCACGCCCATATAGCCCAGCCCGATCCAGCCGATTTTTACCCTGCTCATCTTGCGTCTCCCGTGCGGAATCTTAAATTTTACTCATGGAACAACGATTCCCTGCCGCTGCCGCGGCGGCGCCCGCTGTTACCGTCTGTAATCCGATAACCATTGTCTTGACACAAAATACGGCTATAACCGGGCCCGTGCAAAAGCTTGTTCCCACGCGGAAAACAGGCTACGGCACCTGAACGATCGTTAAGGAGCATCATGATGCCCGCACCCTTTGCCAGACGCCTCCTGACCGGCAGCCTGTTCGCCCTGGCCGCCGCGGCGCTGGCCGCCCCCGTGGCTCAGGCCGACGGATACCGTTTCCACGGCCGGGATGTGCATCATTTCGAGCATCACGACTTCGACCGCTGGCGCCGTGGCGGCTGGCATCAGAGCTGGCACGACGGCCGCTACGGCTGGTGGTGGGTTGTCGGCGGGTTCTGGTATTTCTACGACCGTCCGGTCTATCCCTATCCCACCGTGGTCTCCACCGTGGTGGTGCCGGAAGCCATGCCCGCGCCGCCGCCCAATGTGGTGGTGGTTCCGCCGCCGCCCGCCGCGCCGGCCATGTGGTACTATTGCGATAATCCCCCAGGCTATTATCCTTATGTGCAAAGCTGCGCGGTGCCGTTCCGGCCCGTACCGGCCCAACCCCGTTAAGGCATAAAAGGCTTTCGAGGCTATCATGAAACAGTTCAAGACCGTCGCCCTGGCCGTTTCGGCCCTCGTTTTGCTGCAAGGTTGCGCCCAAACCCCCATGGGCCCCACCGTCCAGGTGTTGCCCGGCGCCCACAAGCCGTTCGACATTTTCCAGCAGGAGAACGCCTATTGTAAGGAATACGCGCAAACCCAGGTGAACGGCCAATCCGAGAACGCCAATGAGCGCGCCCTGGGCGCCGCCCTGATCGGCGCGGCCCTGGGCACCGGCGTCGGCGCCGTGGCCGGCGGCGGCCGGGG
>JAJXUO010000032.1 GCA_021782815.1 Pseudomonadota bacterium | reverse complement strand
CGACGGACGCCGCCGCCCCGGTGGGGCTGGGCGCCGTGATCTTGACGTCGCGCGCCTGGCGCACGCTGGCCTCCAGGCGGTTGGCCATGGCATCGGCCCGTTCGATCATGAAGGCCAGATCGTCGCGCAGGGACTGGGCCTTTTCCACCCGCTCCTGCAAGGCCGATCCCGCCTCCTCGGCGGCGCGGCGCAGTTTGGGAATACCGGCCTCGGCGCGCTGGGTGGCGTCGTTGAAGGCGTTGACCAGCCGGGCCAGATCGTCGCGGTTGCGGCGCAATTCCGACAGGCGGCGGTTCAGCATAATGGCATAGGCGATGGTGGCCACCAGCAGGATGGCCACGATGACGTCAAGAATGAGCTTCGAGTCCACCATCAGACCTTCTCCTTCTTGACCTTTTCCTCGATGCGGATGGCGATATGGTTGCCTTTGCGGCCCATTCGCCCGCCGAACATCGGCACGTCGCCGCAGCGGAGTTCCACCACCGAGTCCGGCATCGAGTTTAGCATGATTTTCGATCCCACGCGCAGATTGAGGATATCGCGCAGCGACATCACCTGTTCGTCCAGCACCGCCTCCATTTCCACTTCCGTCATCCACAGCTCTTCCGCCAGATGGGTTTCCCAGATGGAATCGCGGCCGAACTTTTCACCCATGAACATCTGCAGCAGCAGTTCGCGCACGGGTTCCAGGGTGGCGTAGGGCAGCAGCAGCTCAAGACGGCCGCCGCGGTCCTCCATGTCGATACGCAGCTTGGCCACGATGGCGGCGTTGCTGGGCCGCGAGATGGTGGCGAAACGCGGATTGGTTTCCAGACGATCGAAACGGAAGGTGACCGGCGACAGGGGGTCGAAGGCCGCCGACAGGTCGGCCAGCACCACATGCACCATGCGCTCCACCAGATTGCGTTCGATGGTGGTGTAGGGCCGCCCCTCGATGCGCATGGCCGCGGTGCCGCGACGCCCACCCAGCAGCACGTCGACGATGGAGTAGATCAGCGAGGAATCGACGGTCAGCAGGCCGTAATTGTCCCATTCCTCGGCCTTGAACACCGCCAGCATGGCCGGCAGCGGAATGGAGTTCAGATAATCGCCGAAGCGCAGCGACAGGATGTTGTCGAGCGAGACTTCCACGTTGTCGGAGGTGAAGTTGCGCATGCTGGTGGACATCATGCGCACCAGGCGGTCGAACACCACTTCCAGCATGGGAAGGCGTTCGTAGGACACCAGGGCCGAATTGAGGATGGCCTGAATACCCGAACGGTCGCCGTCGCCGTCGTGGGCATCGTCGAAGCCCAGCAGGCTGTCGATTTCGTCCTGGTTCAGAACCCGGGTGGAAACCCCGCCGCCGCCGTCGTCATCCTCGCCGCCGTCGGAGTTGAGCATGGCCTCCCATTCGGCGGCCACGGCATCGCCGCCCTCGTCCTCGCCGCCCGCCGCCGCTCCGGCGCCATCACCGCCGCCGCCGCCGCCGCCGGCATCGCCGCCGTCGTCGTCGTCACCGGCCATGGCGGCCCATTCGGCCATGAGGGCTTCCTCGTCCTCGGCCGTCCTGCCTTCACCGCCGTCTTCGATGTCTTCAGCCATGAGGGCGTCCACCCATTCCTAACCCGTTCCGATGCGGCCCGCCTTACTGGACCAGCATCTCCTTGAACAACACGTCGTTGACCTTGGCGGGCTTGACCTCGTTGTTGACGCGGGTCAAAAGCTCCTCGCGCAGGCGCAGCATGCCGGCCGAGCCGCGCAGATCCTCCACCCGCAGCTCGCGCAGATAAACCTGGAAGGTATCGATGATGCGCGGCATCACCGCCTCGATCTTGCCGACATCGAGCGCGCTCTGCAGCTCCAGGCTGACCCGGATCTTCAGGAAGTTCTGCCGGCGGCCGGGCGAGTTCAGATTGACCAGGATCTCCGGCAGATCATAGAACACCGCCGCCTGCACCTCGGCCGGCGCCTGGGCCTGGGCGGCGGGTGCCGCCTTTTCCTCGCTCTTGGCCGCGGAAGCGCCCTTGGAATGGTGCAAAAGACCGTCCAGCAGACCCGAGAAATAGGCCCCGGCCCCGGCGCCCACCACCAGCAGCAGCGGCAGCACGATGAACAGGATCAGCTTCTTCTTGCCGCCGCCGCCGCCGCCGCCCGAACCGCCGGAGCTTTCAACGCCGTCGTCCGCGCCTTCGCCGTCTTCAAAATCTTCTTCCAGGTCTTCGGCCATGATGCTCCGCCCGCCAGGTCAGAATTCCAGAGTGATCCATCCTCCGTCCGGCTCCGGCGGCGGCCGGGGCCACGTTCCGGAGTCGGTCACCTTCAACCATAACAGCCGCCGGTTAACAGAAGATTTACCTTATGCCGCCGCATGCGGGGACTTAAGGACCTCGCGCACCATAACAAGTCCCCGCCCCACCCGGCAATAACTGCCCGGCACCCCTTGCCCAAAACCCGCCCTTCGAAAACGGCTTTCCGGAAAAAACGGCTTAAATCCGCCATTCCCCTCCGCAACCCCCAGCTTGGCACGCATCTCGCATAAGGAGGGCTGCGCATCATCGGTGGTGATGTCGCCTCGCGGTTTTTCGAGGATTTTCACCATGGAAGACACATCCTACGTCGCATTATCCCGCCAGTCGGCCTTATGGCGCGAGATGGAAGTGGTGGCCAACAACATGGCCAACGCCAACACCCCCGCCTACAAGTCCGAACAGATGATGTTTCGCGACTACGTGGTGAAGACCAAGACCCCCGCCAGCCCGTTCGGCCGCAAGGTGGACTTCGTCCAGGACGTCGGCATGCTGCGCGATACCCGCGAAGGCCCCATGACCCAGACCCACGCCCCCCTGGATGTGGCCCTGCACGGCGAGGGCTATTTCGTCCTCGATACCCCCGCCGGACCGCGCTACACCCGCCAGGGCCATTTCCGCCTGGACCAGAACGGCATGATGGTCAACACCGCCGGTTTCCCGGTGACCCTGACCAACGGCCAGCCGGTGGTGTTCGCCCCCAACGAAACCCAGATCACCGTGGCCGGCGACGGCACCGTCTCCACCGAGAACGGCGTCATCGGCCAGTTGCACGTGGTTCGCTTCGATAACGAGCAGAATCTGCGCAACGCCGGATCGGGCATGTACCAGACCTCCGACACCGCCCTCAATGTCGACCGCCCCTCGGTGGTGCAGGGCATGCTGGAGGAATCCAACGTTCAGCCGGTGATCGAGGTGACCAAGATGATGACCATCCTGCGCAATTACGAGGGCGTGCAAAAAATGATCGACGGCGAGGATACCCGTCAACAGAAGGCCATGTCGGTCCTGTCCCAGGCCCAGCAGCAGTCGGCTTAAGGAGTAGATACCATGAGAGCTTTGGACATCGCCGCGACCGGGATGCAGGCCCAGCAGACCAATGTGGAAGTGATCTCGAACAACATCGCCAACATGAACACCACCGGCTACAACCGGCGGCGTGCCGAGTTCACCGATCTTTTGTACCAGGACATGAAGCGGGTCGGCTCCAATTCGTCCGACAGCAACACCATCGTGCCCACCGGCATCCAGCTGGGCCTCGGCGTGCAGACCGCCTCGGTCTACCGCATCACCGAACAGGGCTCGCTGACCAGCACCAGCAACAGCCTGGACGTGGCGGTGCAGGGCAAGGGCTATTTCCAGGTGCAGCTGCCCTCGGGCCAGACCGCCTATACCCGCGACGGCGAGTTTCAGCTCTCGGCCACCGGCCAGATCGTCACCTCGCAAGGCTATACGGTGCTGCCCGCCATCACCGTGCCCACCAATGCCTTGAGCGTGACCATCAACAGCTCGGGCCAGGTGTCCATCACCTTGAGCGGCCAGACCGCCAGCTCGGTGGTGGGGCAGTTGCAGCTGGCGGCCTTCCCCAACGAGGCCGGCCTCGAAGCCCAGGGCAACAACCTGTTCCTGGAAACCTCGGCCTCGGGCAACGCCGTGGTCTCCACCCCCGGCCAGCCGGGCTACGGCACGGTGCTGCAGGGCTACCTGGAAAGCTCCAACGTCAACGTGGTGACCGAAATCACCGACATGATCAGCGCCCAGCGCGCCTACGAGATGAACTCCAAGGTCATCCAGTCGGCCGATGAGATGCTGCAAACCCTGAATCAGGTCAAGTAACCGCCTCGCATGAGGATGACTGCCATGAAACGCCTGCTCTCCCCCGCCCGTCTCGCCCCCGCCCTGGCTCTGATCCTGGCGGCCTTCAGCCCCGTTGCCGCCTGGGCCGAGGCTCAGCTGCGTCCCAGCACCCTGATCGACGGCCCCGTGGTGAAGCTGGGCGATCTTTGGGACAATGTCGGCGCCAAGGCCGACACCCCCATCGCCCGTTCGCCCGCGCCCGGCCGCCGGGTGACGGTGAACGCGGAGTGGCTGGCCCAGACCGCCCGCGCCTACGGCGTGGATTGGCGCCCCGCCTCCAACTTCGATCAGATCGTGGTGGAGCGCAACGGCATCACCATCGACCACGACAAGATCGAGAAGGCCCTGCGCGGCGCCCTGGCCGACGAAAATCTGGGGCCCAATGCCGAGATCGAGCTGACGAACCGCGGCACCGAAATCGTGGTGCCGGTGGGCAGCGGCACCAAAATCGGCGTGCGCGACATGAATTACGACCGCCGCATCAACCGCTTCACCGCCACCCTCGAGGTGCCGGAGGGCAGCCCCACCGCCGTGCGCACCCAGGTGGCCGGACGCATCTACCAGATGCTGACGGTGCCGGTGCTGACCCGCCCGGTCAACCGGGGCGAGGTGATCTCGGCCGCCGACATCACCAGCATCAAGGTGCGGGCCGATCAGGTGCGCCGCGACGTGATGACCGACGCCGCCGGCATGGTGGGCATGACCCCGAAGGAACCCTTGCGCGCCGGCCAGATGGTGGGCAGCAACGATCTGCAAAAACCCATCGCCGTGGCCCGTGGCGCCCTGGTGACCATGGTGCTGAAATTCGGCCCCATGACCCTGACCGCCCAGGGCCGCGCCGCCGAACCCGGCGCCGTCGGCGACCTGATCCGCGTGGCCAATTCCAACACCAATCAGGTGGTGGAAGCCAAGGTGGACGGCCCCGATCTGGTGAGCGTCGCCCCCACCGGCGGCAATCTCCTGGCCAAGAACGACTGAAGAAGAAGATAAGGGAGACCCCCCATGTTCCCGATCCGCTCCCACTCCCTGCCGACCCTGGCCGTGCGCTCGGCGCTGCTGGCCTCGGCCGCCCTCACCCTGACCGCCTGCAACACCCTGGAACGGCTGTCGGAAGTGGGGGAACCGCCCAAGGTTTCGGGCATCAGCGACCCGACCCAGGCCCCCGGCTACAAGCCCATCAGCATGCCCATGCCGGCTCCGGTGGTGCCGACGGCGGGCGCCAATTCGCTGTGGCGGCCGGGGGCCCGCGGCTTCTTCAAGGATGCCCGCGCCACCGAGGTGGGCGACATCCTGACGGTGTCCATCAGCATCAACGACAGCAGCAACATGACCAACCAGACCCAGCTGACCACCGCCAGCTCCGATGTGGCCAATCCCAGCTTCTCGCTGCTGGGGCTGGAAAACAGCATCGGCAAGGTGTTCGCCGGCGCCGCCACCGCCGGTCTGTGGAACGTGGGCGATACCGGCGGCCTGACCGGCAACGCCACCAGCATCCGCTCGGAGGCGGTGACGGTGAACCTGGCCGCCACCATCGTGCAGAAGCTGCCCAACGGCAATCTGGTGATCTCGGGCAAGCAGGAGCTTCGGGTCAATCACGAGCTGCGTGAGGTGTCCATCGAGGGCATCATCCGGCCACAGGATATTTCGTCCTCCAACGTCATCTCCTCGTCCAATATTGCCGAGGCCAGAATCGTCTATGGCGGACGCGGCACCCTGTCGGATATCCAGCAGCCGAGATACGGCGAACAGTTGCTGAATATTCTGGCGCCGTTCTAAACACGCCCCCGTCCCGGCCCGGCCGGGAAGGGGGCATCCCCTGGGAATTTTTTGCCGTGGGCGAAATTTGCCGCCCACGGCGTTCGGCATGCCCTGGTGGAGCGCCCCCCCTCACGCTTGGGAATCAAGCGTGAGGATCGGACCACGGGTCAGGCCCGCAGCGACAGCACCGCCCGGGCCACCGCCTCGGCGTCGGCGGCGATTTCCGACAGGGTGGACTCCAGCATGTAGCAGGGCGCGGTGGCGATGCGCAGTTCATGATCCACCACCACCTCGCCGTGGTGGGTGGGGCAATGGCGCGCCCCCATGGCCTCCACCGCCCGCGCGGTTTCGGCATCCTGGCCGATGGTCACGCTGCCGCGCCCCAGCACCCGGGCCAGCAGGGCGGGGGCGATGCACAGGGCGCCGATGGGCTTGCCGGCCGCATGCATGGCGCGGATGGCCGCCTCCACCGTGGGCTCCACCGCGCAGCCCGGCCCCTCCACCGCGAAGGCGCAGAGGTTTTTCGCCGCGCCGAAACCGCCGGGAAAGATCATGCCGTCCACCGCCCCGGCCTGAAAGGCGGCCAGCGAGGTGATGGCGCCGCGGGCGATGCGCGCCGCCTCCACCAGCACATTGCGGGTTTCGGCCATGCTCTCGCCGGTGAGATGATTGATGACGTCGCGCTGCGGCACATCGGGGGCGAAGCACACCGCCTCGGCGCCCAGACGGTCCAGGGCCAGCAGCGTCATCACCGCCTCGTGGATTTCCGCGCCGTCCTGCACGCCGCAGCCCGACAGGACCACCGCGATCTTGGGTTTGTTGCTCATCGTCCGCTCGCTTTCAGTGGGAAGGGATGGGCTTTATAGTAAAAGATCCGTTTCTCCCCGCACCATCGGAAAGTCGCACCCCATGGCCCAGGCCTACGCCCAACTGGAAACCCTGTTCGCCCGTCTCTCCCACATCGAGGAGGCCCTGGCCCTGCTGCACTGGGACATGGCGGCGCTGATGCCCTCGGGCGGGGCGGAAAGCCGGGCCCGGCAACTGGCCACCCTGAAGGGCCTGCATCACGATCTGCTCACCGCCCCCGCCACCGCCGACCTGCTGGACGAGGCCGGCGGCGAGGCGCTGTCGGGCTGGCAGGCCGCCAATCTGCACGAGATGCGGCGCGACTGGCTGCACGCCGCCGCCCTGCCCGCCGATCTGGTGACGGCGCTGTCCCATGCCGGCTCGGCCTGCGAAATGCGCTGGCGCCAGGCCCGCGCCGCCGCCGATTTCGCCGATGTCGCCCCCTTCCTGGCCGAATTGCTGCGCCTGACCCGCGAGGCCGCCGAGGTCAAGGGCCAGGCCCTGGGCCTCTCCCCTTATGACGCCTTGCTGGACCAGTACGAGCCCGGCGGCCGCATCGCCCGGATCGAGACGGTGTTCGCCGATCTGGCCGATTTCCTGCCGTCGTTCCTCGACGATGTCCTCAGCCGCCAGCGCCCGGCCCCGGCCGTGGCCGCCGGGCCCTTCCCCGTGCAAAGCCAGCGTGCCCTGGGCCTGCGGCTGATGGAGGTTCTGGGCTTCGAGTTCGAGCACGGCCGCCTGGATATCAGCCAGCACCCCTTCTGCGGCGGCACCCCGGACGATGTGCGCATCACCACCCGCTACGACGAGGCCGACTTCATGCGCAGCCTGCTGGGGGTGATCCACGAAACCGGCCACGCCCTCTACGAACGCGGCCTGCCCGCCGCCTGGCGCGGCCAGCCGGTGGGCCGGGCCCGCGGCATGAGCCTGCATGAAAGCCAGAGCCTGCTGATGGAGATGCAGGCCTGCCGCTCGCGCGGCTTCATCGCCTTCGCCGCCCCCTTGATGGCCGAGGCCTTCGGCGCCACCGGCCAGCCGGGCTGGGACGCCGACAGCCTCTATGGCGCCAATGTGCGGGTTGCGCCCGGCTTCATCCGCGTCGATGCCGACGAGGTGACCTATCCCGCCCATGTGATTTTGCGCACCCGCCTGGAACGGGCCCTGATCGACGGCAGCCTGACGGTGGCCGATCTGCCCGCCGCCTGGAACGAGGGCTTCCGCGCCCTCCTCGGCCTGACCCCGCCCGACGACCGCCTGGGCTGCCTGCAGGACATCCACTGGTACGACGGCGCCTTCGGCTATTTCCCCACCTACACCCTGGGGGCCATGACCGCCGCCCAGCTGTTCGCCGCCGCCGCCGCCGCCCTGCCCGAGCTGGAGCGGCAGATCGAACGCGGCCAGTTCGCGCCGCTGCTGGGATGGCTGCGCGAAAACGTGCATGCCAAGGCCTCCAGCCTGTCCACCGACGCCCTGCTCATCGAGGCCACCGGCCAGCCGCTGAACCCCGCCCTGTTCAAGGCGCATCTGCGCCGGCGCTACCTGGACGGGGCGGCGTGATCAGACCGGGGCATCCACCGCCGCGTCCAGCAGCATTTCGCGGAACAGGGCCAGCAGCTTGCCGTCGAGATGGTTCCGCATGTCGTTGCACATGATGCCCAGCGCCTTTTCGGCGGGCATCGAGGGCTTGTAGACCCGGCGGTCGGTCAGGGCGCCGTAGACGTCGACGATGGCGGCCATGCGGGCCAGATCGTTCAGCTTGCTGCCGGGCAGGCGGTGGGGATAGCCGGTGCCGTCCAGCTTTTCGTGATGCTGGGCGGCGATGGTGATCACCCCCTTGGGAATATCGGGATTGAGCGACAGATAGGCCACCGAGGCATCCACGTGGCTGCGCATCACCACGAATTCATCGTCGGTGAGGCGGCCCGGCTTGTTCAGCACCTCGTGCGGGATCGACATCTTGCCCACATCGTGCAGCAGGCCGCCGCTGGCCAGCAGCAATTGTTCCGACTGCGGCAGACCGATGGTGTTGCCGAACAGCGACAGCAGCGTGGCCACCTTCAGGCTGTGGGCGTAGGAATAATTGTCGTGATCGCGCACGCCGTTGAGGATCGACTTGAAATCATTGGTATTCACCGCCTGCACCAGCGGCGCGCAGGCCTCGGTGACATTGGCGTAGCCGATGGGCTCGCCCCGCTCGATCACGTCGGAAATGCTGTTGTAGATCTCCACCGTGCCCTTCAGGGCCTGGCGCTGCACCGGCGGCAGGCTTTCCCACGATTGTTCGATCTGGCTGTTGACCAGGGCGGAAATCTGCCGGATCAGCGCCGAGCGGCGATAGGGCTTGATCAGCACGGCATCGGCGCCGCAATCGCGGGCCTCCTGCCGCGCCGCCGGATCATCGCGCGCCAGCACCAGAATGATGGGCAGCCCCTCCAGATCGGGGCGCAGGCGGATCTTGCGCACCAGGGCGAAACCGCCGCCGATGGGTGTATCCTCGCTGATCAGCATCAGTTCGGGGCGGCATACCCCCAGCGCCGCCATGGCCCGAATGGAATCGGGATACTCCACCATGCGGTAAAACGACAGCAACGCCTGCGCCACCTGCGTGCGATAGGCGGCGTTTCCATCAACGATTGCAACCAGATTCCGTCCCTCGGCCCCCGCAACAGCTGCCAAAGTCCTCTCCAATCCCCGACCCCAGAGCCAGCATGGGGCTTAGGGGCGGCACTCTAGCACCCGCAAAATGAGCCGATCAACGACAAAAACAAAACACCAAAGGAATTAACCTCAAATTTCCATCGTATGTAAATGAAGCAACTCCCCGGTGAAAATTCATGAAGTTAAATATCGGCGAAATATCGCTCAAAAGTATCAGATGAATACTTTTGTGTGCCGAAAAATATCTTGTCGCCGCACCTCACTCTGATCTTCCGTTTCCCCGAAAGCCCATGGCCACCACATAGGTTTCGGCGGACTCCGCCCGGCTGGCCGGGGGTTTGGCGTGGCGCACGCTTTCGAAGCTGCGCTTAAGCAGGTCCAGAAGCTCGCGTTCGGTGCCGCCCTTGAACACCTTGGCGACGAAGGTGCCGCCGGGGGCCAGCACTTCCAGGGCGAATTCCAGCGCCACTTCGCACATATGGATGATGCGCAGATGATCGGTGGCGGGATGACCGGTGGTGGGGGCGGCCATGTCGGACAGCACCACGTCGGCCGGGCCGTCCAGCGCCTCCTTCAAAAGGGCCGGAGCGGCGTCATCGAGGAAATCGTGGGTCATGACGGTGGCGCCGGCCACCGGGGCCCAGTCCAGGATATCGATGCCCACCACCTTGCCGCCGCGCGGCTCCAGGGACTTCACCCGTTCCACCGCCACCTGGGTCCAGCCGCCGGGGGCGGCGCCGAGATCGACCACGCGCTTGCCGGGTTTCAGGAAATGAAAGCGGTCGTCCAACTGCACCAGCTTGAAGGCGGCGCGCGAACGGTAGCCCAGACGCCGCGATTCGATCACGTAAGGATCGTTCAGCTGCCGTTGCAGCCAGCGGGTGGAGGAGACCGAGCGCTTGCGCGCCGTGCGCACCCGCTCATGCAACATATGGGCGCCGGACTTGCCGCCGCCTTTTTTCCGTTCGGTCATGTTCTTCGCCTAATTCCGGTCGGCCCGCATCAGAGATAGCAGCAAGCCTTCGCGAACGCCACGGTCGGCAACGCGCAAACGCCGGGCCGGCCACAAACGGCAGATGCCGTCGAGGATGGCGCAGCCGGCCACCACCAGATCGGCGCGGTCGGCGCCGATGCAGGGATGGGCGATGCGCTGGGCGGCATCGGCCTCCACCAGGGCGCGGCTGACCCGTTTCACATCCTCGAAATCCATCACCAGGCCATCCACCGCCGTGCGGTCGTAACGCGGCAGGCGCAGATGCACTCCGGCCAGGGTGGTGACGGTGCCCGAGGTGCCCAGCATCTGCACGCGGCCCCGGGCCACCAGCCGGGCCAGATGCCCGTCGCCGTCGAAGGCGGCCAGACGGCGGCAGACATCATCGACGGTGGCGGCATAGCCGGCGGCGCACAACAGATCGGCGCCGCGCTCCTCGGCCAGGGTGACCACGCCCAAGGGCAGCGAGGCCATGGATAGCACCCGCTCGCGGCCGCAGCGGGGCGAGACCTGCACATGCATCAGCTCGGTGCTGCCGCCGCCGATATCGAAGACCAGGGCGTCGGGCAGGCGGCGGTCCAGCAGGGGCGCGCATCCGGCCAGGGCCAGACGGGCCTCCTCCTCGGCGGAGATGATGTCGAAACGGATGCCGGAGTCGGCTTCGATCCGGGCGATGAAGGCGGCGCAATTGTCGGCGCGGCGGCAGGCCTCGGTGGCCACGGCGCGCCAGCGCGCCACGCCGCGCCGCGCCATGCGACCGGCGCACAGCTTCAGCACCGCCAGAGTGCGCTGCATGGCCTCGTCCGACAGCCGGCCCGAGGCGGCCAGCCCCTCGCCCAAACGGGTGGTGCGGGAAAACGCATCGATCACCCGGAAACCCTGCCCGGCGGGCACGGCCATCAACAGGCGGCAGTTGTTGGTGCCGAGATCCAGGGCGGCATAGACCGGGCGCGGCGACAGACCCACGCCGCCCTGGTTCCGCCGATCGGCGGCCCCCGCCGTGTGAGCCCTGACATGAACCACTTCGCACCCCATCGCAAAACGCCCGCCCGCGCCCCCAAGCGCGCACGCCTTAATAAGGACATCCTCATGGTAGCGGACTTTGCCCTCGGCCCGATAGCCCTCTTGAACGCTTTTCACCCGGCGCCGCGCTTTTTTGCAAAAAAGATCTGGCGCAGCCCCGCGGAATTTGTTAGTAACTGCGCCTCGCCGCCGCGGTGCGGTGCCAAAGGGCCCTGAAGGCCCACCGGCCACGCCACGCGACAGCGCCGCTGATGGGGGATCGTCTAGCGGTAGGACAGCGGACTCTGACTCCGCCAGCCTAGGTTCGAATCCTAGTCCCCCAGCCAAATTTGAAAAACCGGTCGCTTCGGCGGCCGGTTTTTTTATGTCCGTGTTTTCAGGTGGAAGACAGAAAGAGCCGCCCCCGCCGGAGCGCCCGCGCTTGCTGCGGACGCCCCGGCGTTCGGTCAGTGCGAGCGGGCGATCAGTTTCAGCATCTTCAGGTTGATGGCCAGGAAGCGCAGGCCCTGCCAGGGCAGGGAACGGCGCATGTAAAGGGTGAAGGGCGTGGGATTGGGGGCGTAATACGCCTGCTGATAGGGGCTCTTGTTCATGGTGAAACCTCCCGTGTCGTGGCCGGCATTATGGTGTCCCCGCGTCAGCGCCGGCCGTTGCGGCTGCGCGGTGTTTCGTGCGCCAAAGCCGCTTAATCGGGCAGCAGCGACCAGCCCGGCAGCATCTTCGACTGATAGATGAAGGTGTGATGCAGCAGCGCCTTCATCCAGTGGCCGGCCAGACCGATTTCGCCGAAGGTGAGATCGGGGTCGCGGCCATAGTCGGGAAAGCGCTCGTAATCGGGCACCACCGGATAGACGGTCATGGTCACCGCCGAGCCGCGGAACCAGTGATTGCCGGTGGAGGCGACGCACGCCGCCCCCATGGCGGCCATGGAGGCCTCGTGCGTGGGGGCCGGCGCGCCCTGGATCATGTCGCGGATGCTTTTCGCCACCGCCTTGGCCATGGTGGCCGAGGGCATGCCGGTGCGCGGCGGCGCCGGGTTGATGGGCGTGCCGTTGGGGCTTTGCATGGGCTTGCTGATGAGGTGCGGCGGCGCGAAGGCGATGCCGATGGCGAACATCTGCGGATAAAGCGGCGACTGATAGGTTTTCGGCCAGTCGCGGGCGCTCCACTGCTCGAAGGGTTTGGCGCCGTAATCGGCATCCACCTTCATGAAGCCGTTGGGGGCGAAAACCTTGGCGGTGATATCCTCGCCGGCACGGTCGAAGGCCTTGAGCCCCACCCCGGAAAAGGGCGGGATCAGCATGGCGAAATCGAAGCCCAGCTCGTGCTGGCTGCCGTCCAGGCTTTCGTAATGAAGGGTTCCGGCCTCCACCTTGTTCACGGCGGCGCGCACGATCCATTCGATATCGCGCTCCACCATCAGCGATTCGCTGAACACCTTGCCGCTGGTGGTGTAGCCGCCCCGGCGGATGGAAATGCCGCCCATGCCGAAATCGCCCAGTTCGTACTCATTGCTGATCCACACCATGCGGGCGCGGTTGCGCACGCCGCTTTCCCGCAGGATGTGATCGACATTGTAGATATATTCGAAGGCCGCGCCCTGGCAGGTGCAGGTGCCGTGGCCGGTGCCCACCACGATGGTGCGCTCCTCGCCCCGTTTCAGGGCGTCGATTACCTCCTGCAGCTTGTGATTGGCCTCCACCGCATGCTGGGCGGTGCAGACCGAAACGGTATGGCCGTGTTCCGGCCCCAGGCCCGGCGTGGCCCCGAAATTCAGCTTCGGCCCGGTGGCGTTGATCAGATAATCGTAGGCGATATCCTCGACCGCGCCTTCCTGGCCGGGTTTGGTCATTTCCACCCGCACGAAGGGCGAAGAGTGCCCTTCCGCCCCTTCCGGATGGATGGACAGAGCCTTGGCCTGGCGGAAATCCACCCGCGTTTTGCGGTAGATCTCGTTCAGATCGAAGCAGACGTCCGCCTCCTTCATCTGCCCCACCCCAACCCAGACATTGGAGGGAATCCAGTTCCAGAACGCATTCGGCGACACCACGGTGATTTCGTGGCTTTTGCCCAGCCATTTCTCCAGGTAGCGCGCGGCCGTATGGCCAGAGATGCCCGCCCCCAGAATGACAACCTTTGCCATCGTGATTCCTCCAAATCTGATTTTTTGTCGTCGTTCCGCCTGCTTGGTGGGCGGTTTCGCGAAGTTTCGCAGACTCATTCTATATTAGAATAAAATAATATAGTGAGTCAAAAATGTGGCCTGCCGACCACGACGGACGATATAGATCAGAGAGGAAAAATCCGGCGGCGGCGGGGGCGCCGGGAGACGGTCCTACGCCTCCTTTTGCCAAACCGCGATCCGCCCCGTCCGGCCGCACAGCGGCCAGAAGCGCCCGCCCTCCGGCAGCAGGCGCCGCAGCTCCGCCTCCGCCGCCGCGGTCAGGCCGAAGGCCAGCAACAGCGCCCCCGCCTCCAGCCGGGGCAGAGCCGTGATCAGCTCGGCCCGCCAGTCTCCGTCGGGGGCCAGCCCGTCGAGGGCCAGCAGCCGCAAGCCTCCCGCACCCGCCGTGCCCCGCCCGGAGGCGCGCGAGCCTTCCTCCAGCCATACCTTGAGGCCCAGCGGCGCCGTTGCCGCCACCCGTAGCTGACCGGGGCCGGGGCCGAAGGCGGCGCAGCGATAGGCGGCATAGCCTTCCACCGGCGTCACCCCGCCCAACGCCGCCAGCCGGGTCCGCAGGCTCTCGTACGCGGCGATATCCTCCAGGCCGCCCCCGGCATCGAAGGGGCGCGGGCGCCCGGCGCGGCCGAGAGCCTTCAGGCGCCCGTCCACCGCCTGGAGATACGCCGCCTGCGCCGCCGCCAGCGTCTCGGCGGCACGGGTGAACACCAGCCCCTCGGACTCCACCCGGGTGGAGTCAAGAAAGCGCTCGAAACAGCCGCCGGGCCGCACCCGGTAGCGCAGGAACGGCGTGTCCAGCCGCATGGCCTGGAAATGGCGCAACAGCGCCCGTTTGAAGGCCACATCCTCGCCCGCCGACGGTCCGCGAAAGGCCGCGTCCTCGGGAAAGCCGCCCAGCAGCAGCGCCACGCTCCGGCGCAGCAGCATGTTGGAGGGCAGGGAAAACACCGTCTCCTCCAATTGCGCCGGATGCACGGGGCGGAGGCAGTCCACCAGTTCCACGCCGCACAACACCATGGCGCAGGCGGGGGTCTCGGCGAAAACCCGGATGGCCGCTTCGAAAAAGCCGGGGGCATAGGCGTCGTCGGCGTCGAGGAAGCAGATCAGTTCCCCCGCCGCCTGGCGCAGCCCGGCATTGCGCGCCGCCGCCGCTCCGCCGTTGACGGAGCGGCGCAGCAGACGCACCTGATCGGGGTGGCGGGCGCACAGGGCCTCGGCCACCGCCGCCGTTTCGTCGGTGGAGGCGTCGTCCACCACGATCACCTCCACGGCGATATGCCCGGCCAGGGCCTGGGCGCGGGCCGAGGCCACCGCCTCGGCCAGGGTGGCGGCCTGATTGAAACAGGGAATGACCACCGACACCGCCACCGCCGCCCCGTCCCCGCCGTCCTCCCCGGCATAGGCGGTGACCGCACGGCTTTCCCGCGCCGCGCCCGCCGCCACCGGCACGGCGGCCCGCCGCCCCGCCATCAGCAGATCGGCGTTGCCGGGGGAATAATCATCGGTTTCCTCGTGATCGAGCCGGGGCGGCAACCGCAGCGACAGGCCGCAGCCGGGACAGAAATGGCGGATTTGCGCGGCGAAATCCGCGATGGGGCGGCGCCACCAGCCCTCTTCCACCGCCAGGCCGTGGTCGGTGCCGCGCGCCAGATCGAAGGCCGCCGCCACTTCGCAGACATAAGCGCGCAAGTTCCCCCGGTTTTCGGTGATGGACGCCGACCAGTGCTGATTGACGTCGCAGCGGCCGATGGCCGCCCACATCGCGGCGGCATCGGGCGCAAGATCGCGCGCCGCCGCCAGCACCGGCCCGTGCCGCGACGGCCCCTGGTAATGGCGCAGGCCGGGCAGCAGGGCCCGCAGGGCCTCCAGCGAGGCCAGGCCCCGGGCATCGTCGTGCGGATTGAGATTGAAGAAGCCGAAGCTGTCGCGCACCACGGCCTGATGATCGAGGAGATTGTTGGACCACAGGCCGCGCCGGCGGGCCAGGGGCACCTCCTCGACGAAGATGCGGCACAGCGCCGCGAAATCGGGATGCAGACAGGGATTGCCGCCGATCATGGCGATCACCCCGGGATAGTCCTTCAGGCTGCGCAGGGCGGCGCGGAAATGCGCGGGCGGCATGTCCCAGCGGTGCCGCTGCTGCGCCAGCAGCCGCGTGCAGTTGGAGCAGCGCAGATCGCAGCGGTTGGTGACATCGACGCAGATCACCTGCATCTCCGCCGGGGCCCGCATGCCGGCGATGGCCGCCGCCGCCAACCGGTCATCGGCCTCCTGATCGGTCATGTCCACCCGCCCGGCTCTCGCCTTGCCCGTCATCATCCGCCCGATATGGAGTGAAGCACGTCCCGGCCCCACTGGCTACCGTTTCGCCGAAATCCGCAACTTTCGTCGCCGGCGGCCCGCGGGCTTAATAGGGACTGCCGTCCTTGTGCAGGTAGCGCCAGCGCCCCTCGGCGTCCAGGTCGGCTGTCAGATCGTCGTCGGGATAAAAGGCGGCATCGCCGGGGGTCCGGTCGCCGATTTCCAGATACAGCGCCACCTCAGCGCCACGATTGACCAGATGATGGGCGTTGCCGTCGCCCGCCTTGAAACCGGCGCACAGGCCGGGCGCCAGCGGGGTTTCACCGGCATCGGTGATCAGGGTGGGAGTGCCGGCCAGCACATAGACGAATTCGTCCTGCCGGCTATGGCCGTGCCGCAGCGCCGATTGCGCGCCGGGCGCGAGGCTGGTGAGATTGACGCCGAAACGGGTCAGGCCGAAGGCCTCGCCCAGAGCCCGTTTGGCCCGCCCCGCCATGCGGGCGGCGAAGGGATCGGGATAGGTGGAGGGCCGCGCCCGGGGCGGCACGGCGGCGGCGGCAAGGGCCACGGCTTTGGTCTCGGACATGGCGGCATCCTTCTCCTGGAAATCGCGTTGCTTGAAATTTAGGGGGCCGGGGCGTTACCTCATAATGATTTTCCAGCTCCCGAGGTGAGAAACGCTCATGTCCAGCCCGCCCTCCCCCCGCGCGCTGAAGGTTCTGGTGGAGGTGGCGCGCGCCGCCAGCGCCGCGCGGGCCGCCGAACGGCTGGGCATCACCGCCTCGGCCGTTTCGCACATCCTGGCCGATCTCGAACGCGAACTGGGGGTGCCGGTGTTCGAGGACCGCCGCCGCTCGCGCCTTAACGCCACCGGGCAACGCCTGGTGGCGCGGCTGGAACCGGCCTTCCGCAGCATCGACGCCGCCGTCGACGAGGCCCGCGCCCCCCGCGCCGCCATCCGCCTGTCCACCCTGTCCTCCTTCGCCGTGCTGTGGCTGATCCCGCGCCTGCCCCGCCTGCGCGCCCGCCTGCCCACGGTGGACCTGCTGATCTCCACCGACACCCGCCCGGTGGATCTGACGGTGGAACCCTACGATTGCGTGATCCGCTGGGTGTCGGGCGACGCCGGTCTGCGCGGTCTCGAGCATGTGACGCTGTTCCGCGAAACCCTGATCCGCGTCGCCAGCCCGCGCTTGGCCCATCAGGCCGGGCCTCCGCCCCGGCTTTCGGTGCGCAGCCGCCCCGACGACTGGTCGCTGTTTCCCGGCGATGCGGCGCATGGCCCCGGCGGCGTCCTCATGTTCGAAACCCGGGGGCAGATGATCGAGGCGGCGGTGGCCGGACTGGGCATGGCTGTGATCGACCGCCATCTGGTGGAGGCGCCCCTGGCCGCCGGGCATCTGCTCCAGGTGGGGGAAGAACGGGTGGAGCGGCCGCAGGGCTATGCCTTCGCCGCCCGCGCCGCCGCCCTCGAATCCCCCAGCTTGCGCATCTTCCGCCACTGGCTGCTGGAGGAGGCGGGCCTATTCTGACGCCGCCGCCTGCGGCGCGCGGATGGGCAGCCGCACCACGAAGGTGGCCCCCGGCCCGGCGCCGGCATCGAGACTCAGCGTGCCGCCATGCTTGTTCACCACCGTGTTCAGGCACAGGGCCAACCCCTGGCCGGTCCCCTTGCCCACCCCCTTGGTGGTGAAAAAAGGATCGAAGATGCGCTGGCGCAGCGCCGGCGGCACGCCGGGACCATCGTCGGAGACGCGGATTTCCACCTGATCGCCGCAATCGCGCGTGGCGACGCGGATGGTGCCCAGCCGGTGATCCTGGGCATGCGCCTCGCCCAGGGCCTGGGCGGCGTTGACGATCAGATTGAGAAACACCTGATTGATATCGGCGGCGAAGCATTCCACCGGCGGCAGGCCCGGCGCCAGATCCATTTCCAGAGTGGCCACATGCTTCCATTCGTTGCGCGAGATGGTCACCGTGGTTTCCAGGGCATGGTTGAGATCGGTCACCGTTTTATTGGTGGTGCCGGGATGGGAAAACTCCTTCATGGAGCGCACGATGCCGGCAATGCGTTCGGCCCCCTCCAACGATTGCGCCGCCGCCGCCGGCAATTCCTCCAGCAGATAATCGAGATCGTAGCGGGAGAAAACCGCGCGCATCCCCGGTCCATCCAGCGCCGACAGGCTCTCCTCGCCAAGCAGAGCGCGGAGATGGCCGAACATGTCGGCCACCTGTTCCAGCGACTGGCGGATAAAGCGCAGATTGTCGCCCACATATTGAATGGGGGTGTTGATCTCGTGGGCGATGCCCGCCGCCAATTGGCCGACACTGGCCAGGCGCGAGGCCTGTTCCGCCTCGCGCTGGGCCGTCTTCAAGGCCTCGATGCTGCGGAAGGACAGCACCACGCCCACCATGTCGCGGTCCTCGCGCAAGGGCGCCACGGCGTAGCTGACCGCAAGCCGCCGGCCGTCGGCGGTGACGAACAGGGCATCCTCCTCCGACATCGGCCGGTGCAGGCGCAGGGCCGGTTCGGTCACCGCCTCGCGCAGGGACAACGCCTGACCGCCGCGCTCCAGCCGCACCTGCCCGTCCAGGTCGCTTTCCGCCGCGTCCTCGCCGAGCAGGCGGCGGGCGGCGGGATTGGCGAACATCACCCGGCCCTGGCCGTTGACCAGCAGCACGCCGTCGAACAGGCTGTCGGTGATGGCCTCCAGGCGGCGCTGGCTGGCGCGCAGGGCCTGTTCCATGCGGGCCTGCTGCGCCAGGGTGCCGACCTCCTCGGCCCCGCCGTCCATCTCGGCCAGCTGATCCACCAGCGACTGCGAGGTGCGGGTGCGCAGCCGGTTCAAAAGATCCACCCGGTTGAGGCGGCAGGAGGTGAAATAATTGACGAAGCGCCCGTAATGCACGGGAAACCGGTCCAGGAACGGATCGGCGAAGCCGACACCCTCGGGCACATCGAAAAAAAACAGCCCCGACAGGGTCTGATTGATATTGATGCCGAACAGCTCGCCGAAGGTGGAAAACCCCGCCACCGGGCAGCCCCACAAACCGTCGAGCCCCTCCAGATGCCCGGCATTGTTCAGGCGGCGCAGGATGCAATCGTTAAGGATCCCCGCCACCGGCTGGGGCTTGCCGCGCAGGAAGTCCCGGTAATCCCGCCGCGTCTGTTCGGCGAAATCGTTCCTTTCCAGCAGATAGAGGCGGTCGCCGGCATTGACGTCGCAATAGAACGACACCTGGCCGCGGGCGTGATCGATGCCGGCCACCGAACGCACATAGGTTTCGCCGTCGAGATCGATGCCGAAGGTGTAGCTGTTGAGATGCTGCTCCAGCGCCTCGGGCGCGCAGCCCAGCACCCGGGACATGGCGGCGGGCGCCGCCGATACCGCCAGGCTGTCGGGATCCACCACCGTGGAAATGGTGCGGCGGTCGGGATCGGCCTTCAGCACCACGAAGGATTGCTCGGTGCGGCGGAAGTTGTGGCTTTTCAGCACGGCGTAGCGGCGGCCCGGAGCCAGCTTCAGAAAGGCCACCACCGCGTGGTTTTCCCGCACCCCGGCGCCGTCGTGGATATGGGTGGCGCGAAAATCGAACAGCCCTCCCGCCGAGCCGCCGATGAACAGGCAGGGAAAGCGGCCCGACTGATAGACCGCCTCCATGAAATAGCTTTCCGAGGCCGAAACGCCGTCGATGAAGGTCAGGGCCACGGTGTCTTCGCTCTTGAGGGCGAAGGGCGGCGTCACCCCGTCCAGCGAGCGGCGGATGCGCTCCACCCGTTCGCTGCGGCCGATGGCCGGAGCGGCGCCGCGAATATCCTCGTTGTGCAACGGCACCGCGTGCAGGCTGACGGCCTCGATCAGCGACGGGCTGAAGGTTTGCAGCACCAGGCTTTGCCGCCCTTCCGTGGCCGGGCGGTAAAGGCCGCCGGGAGAGCGCGCGGCTTCGCACAATTCGCCCGCCGTGCTCACCGCCAGCAGCGGCGTATCGCCGGCCAGCGCCGCCAGCCGCTGCACCGCCGCGTCGAACGCCACATAAGGAGAGATGTAAACAAGAGCCAGAGAGGCCGCCACACCATCCAGCCGGAACGCCTCGGGCCCCACATCGTCGGGACTGTCGAAAAAGGTTACATCCGCGAACCGCGCCATGCCCTCGCTCCCAGAGTCCGGCTCTCCCGCCCCCGCCATTATTCCCCTTTCCACCGACGAATGTAAAAGCCTATCACAGCCATTGGGAGAGAGCGGCGCAGGCCTCCTCCCAGACGGCGGGCAGGGCGGCGATCAGAGCGCGGGCGGCGGCGGCATCGCCGCTCAGGGCGGCCCGCTCAAGATCGCCGGCCGTGGCCGCCAGAGCCTCCGCCGCCACCGAGGCGGCCATGCCCTTCAGGCTGTGCGCCTGAAAGCGGATCGCCTCCAGGGGGCCCTCGGCGGCCAGGGCCCGCAACGCCGTCAGCGCCTCGCCGCCCGTGGCCGTGAACAGCCGCGCCAGATCGGCCATGCCCTCACGCCCCAGCTGCGCCGCCACCACCGCCAGTCCCGCGTCGCCGGGCGGCGGCGCGGCGATGACCGCTCCCGCCTCCCTGGCCCGCGCCACCCGGGCCAGGGTCTCGAACAGCCGCGCCGGATCCACCGGTTTGCTGATATGGCCGTCCATGCCGGCGGCGCGACAGGTCTCGATATCCGACGGCGCCGCATTGGCGGTCAGGGCGATCACCGGCACCCGCCCGGCGGCGCCGGGCAGGGCGCGCAGGGCGCGGGTGGCGGCAAGGCCGTCCATGTCCGGCATCTGCAGATCCATCAGCACCACATCGAAACGGGCGGCGGCGGCGGCCTCCACCGCCCGGCGGCCGTCGCCCACCACCGAAACCCGATGCCCCCCCTTGCCCAGCAGCCCGAGGATAACCTTCTGATTGACCATGTTGTCCTCGGCCAGCAGAACGGCGAGCGGCGGCAAATCCGGCAGCATGGGCTGGTGATCGGACCGCGGCGGCTGGGCGGCGTGGTAAGGGATCTCGAACCAGAAGCGGCTGCCCTGGCCGGGGCGGCTGGCAAAGCCGATATGGCCGCCCTGCCCCTCCACCAGACGCTTACAGATGATCAGCCCCAGCCCCGAGCCGCCATAGCGCCGCGAAATCGAAGCGTCGGCCTGCACGAACGACTGGAACAAGCGTTCCTGCTGTTCGGGCGCGATGCCGATGCCGCTGTCGGCCACCTCCACCGCCAGTCCCACCCCGTCGGCCTCGACGCGGGCCCGCAAGCACACCGACACCCCGCCCCGTTCGGTGAATTTGACGGCGTTGCCCATGAGGTTCAGCAGGATCTGCCGCAGCCGGCCGCCGTCGCCCTCCAGCCAGGGCGGCACCGAGGCATCGACGGCGACGGTCAGGGTGATGCCTTTTTCCACCGCCTTGTCGCGCAGCAGCGCCGCCACGTCCTCCACCAGGCGGGCCGGGGCGAAGGGGCGGCGCTCGAACTCCAGCCGCCCGGCCTCGAGCTTGGAAAAATCCAGGATGTCGTCGATCAGCACCCGCAAGGCGTCGGCCGACGACAGCAGCATATCCATCTGTTCGCCCGCCGTCTGGTCCAGCCCGGCATCGCGCACCAGCCGGGCCATGCCCAGGATGCCGTTCAGCGGCGTGCGGATTTCGTGGCTCATGGTGGCGAGGAACATGGATTTGGCCTCGGTGGCCGCCTCGGCCTGCTGGCGCGCCGCCTCCAACTCGGCGGTACGCTGGGCCACCAATTCCTCCAGATGATGACGATGCTCGTCCAACTCGCGGCTCAAGGCCTTCTTTTCCGTCACGTCCTCCTGGATGGCCACATAATGGCTGATGGAGCCATCGGCCTGACGCAACGGCACGATGCGCGAGAAGCAGACATAAAGGCTGCCGTCGCGCTTGCGGTTCAGAAACTCCCCCTGCCAGCGGCCGCCATGGCTCAGCACCGTCCACAACTCGTCATAGATGGCGCGCGGCGTCTCGCCCGATTGCAGCAGGCCGGGGGTACGCCCCAGCACCTCGTGCCGCTGATAGCCGGTGGTGCGCAGGAAGGCGGCGTTGACATATTCGATGCGGCGCTCGGGGTTGGTGATGATGATGCTGACCGGACTTTGCTCCACCGCCAGCGACAGCTTGCGCAATTGCGCCTCGGCCGCCTTGCGCTCGGTGATGTCGGCGCTGACGGCGATGAAATGCTGCAGCCGCCCGGCGCCGTCGCGGAAGGCGGTGATGGTCATGTCGCTGTCGTAGAGGCTGCCGTCCTTGCGGCGGTTGGTCAGTTCGCCCCGCCATACCCCGTTGGCCAGCAGGTCGCGCCACAGCGCGGTATAGAAGCTCCGGCCCTGGCGGCCCGAACTGAGAAAACGGGGGGTGCGCCCCAGCACCTCGGCCGCTTCGTATCCGGTGATGCGGGTGAAGGCGGCGTTGACCGAGAGAATGCTGGCCTTGAGGTCGGTGATGATGATGGCGTCGGAACTGGCGCCGAACACCGTGGCGTTGATCTCCTCCTGACGGGCGGCCTCGGCCTGCTGGCGCAGGGCCTGCACCTGGCGGCGGTAAATGAGCCGGGCCAGCAGCGTCACCACCCCCAAGAGCGGCACCACCACCCCCAGCAGGGCCGCCGACTCGGCCCGCCAGGTGGACAGGGCCTGGTGGCGGTCGAGATGGGCCACCACCACGAAGGGGTAAAGACGCGAGGCGCGGAAGGCGGTCAGCATGGGGCCTTCCAGGCTGTAAGGCTGCTCAAAGCGGCCATAATCCCGCTCGCCCAGGCGCAGTCCCTCGGCGAGATCGGCGGCGGACACCCCGGCCCGCCCCTGATCGCGGCTGTCCATCAGCACCAGGCCGTCATAGCGCAGGATTTCCACCCAACCGCCGCTCATGCGCCGCTGCACGTGATCAAGGAAGGAATCGGGATTAAGCGCCGCCAGCAGGGTCGGGGCGCGGCCGTTCACGCGCAAGGCGCGGGCCACCGGTATCAGACTGGAGGCCTCGCCGCCCAAGGGGTGACGCGGCGTGGTCGGCATCCCTTCCGCCAGATCGCGTCCGGCCCAGGGCGGGCCGATGCGCAAAACCGTGGTTTCCGGCGCGGCATGGGGCAGGAAATCGGCCAAAGCCAGCCGCCGCCCCCGGTTGGCCGGATTGGAACTGGCGATCACGCGCCCGTCGCCGTCCAGCAGCGACAGCGAGCGCAGGGCCGGTTCGTGGCGCAACAGGGCGATGAAGGCCTGTTCGGTCCGGGCGGGATCGGCGCCGGCCAGATCCAGGGCCAGGCCGTTGGCGGCGATCATGTCGATCAGGGACAGACTGTGGGTCAGGGTGTCTTCGAAACTGAAGGCGTAAAGGCTGGCGCTGTTCAGGCCGTCGGCAATGGCGTCGGCCCGCAGGCGCCACAGGGTGAACCCGGTGACGGACCCCATGCCCCCCACGAACAGCAGCAGCGAAACCACCAGGGTTTGCCGCAGCCGCCGGGTGCGCTGTGCGACCGAGTTCGACATTATGGCGCGACGATTCCCTCCAGATGATACCGCGCCGCCGCCCGTTTCAGGCGGCCGTCGCGCTTGATGTCCCGCACGAAGCGGTTCACCCGGGCCAGCCAGGCATCGTCGCCGGGGGCCACGGCATAGGCGTAAGGGGAGATATGGTAGGGATGGGGAGGCGCGATCAGCCGGGCCCAATCGGCGTTGGCCAGAAAGCGACGGCTATAGGGGTAATCGGTCATGAAGACGTCGGCGCGACCCGATTCCACCTCCTGCTCGCGGGCGAAGGGAGTGTCCAGCACCAGCAGCCGGGCGAAGCGCAGCTTCTGCCGCATCACCGTCTCGTGCAGCGTGCCCCTGGCCACCGCCACCACCGTGTCCGGCTTGTCGATATCGCCCCAGTCGTGAATGCGGCGGTTGCTGCGGGTGGTGATGGCGTAGATGTCGCTGGCCAGCGTGGGGCTGGAAAAGCGCAGCCGGGCCTGGCGGGCCGGCGTCACTCCCACGGCGAACATAGCGATATCGCACCGGTCGCCGAGAAGATCGTCCACCAGGGTGGCGAAGGAACTGTCGACGAAACGCGGCCGCACCCCCAGCTCATGCGCCAGCTGCCCGGCCAGATCGATATCGATGCCCGACAAAACCTGGGTGCGGGGATCGCGGTAGGTGATGCTGTAGTAATCGGGCCAGATGCACACCCGCATCTCGTCGGTCGCCTCGATGCGGGCCAGATGCCCGGCGGCGGGCGGCGTCTGCGCGACGGCGGGCCCCCACAGCGCCGCGCCCAGCAGCAGCGCCGCGCCGATCCTCTCCGCCAGGCGTTTCCCGTTCATGCCTCCGCTCCCTGTCATCGCGGCAGATCCGCCATACCCGATCATGCCCGCCATTTTGTATTTCAGCTTGACGAAAAAGACACTAAACTTCGCCGCTCGCTCGCACCGCCTTGACCAGGATGCAAGATCAGATGATCGATTGGGATGCCCATTATGCCGGACGCGCCAGCCGTATGGCCGCCTCGGAAATCCGTGAACTGCTGAAGCTTTTGGACCAGCCCGACATCATTTCCTTCGCGGGCGGCATTCCCGATCCCAACCTGTTTCCCTTGAGCGCCATCGAGGCCAGCTATCACGCCATCCTCTCGGACAAGGCCCGCGCCGCCGCCGCCCTGCAATATTCCATCAGCGAAGGCTATCTGCCGCTACGCGAATGGCTGGCCGGCTATATGGGCGCCATGGGCGTGACCTGCGGCCCCGACAACATCATCATCACCAACGGCTCGCAGCAAGCCCTGGATTTCCTCGGCAAACTGTTCATCGGCCCCAACGAGCCGGTGATGGTGGCCCGCCCCACCTATCTCGGCGCCCTGCAGGCCTTCAACGCCTACGAACCGGCCTATGTGCATTTCCCCGCCCCCGGCGCCGCCTGGCAGGGCCCCGCGCCCAAGCTGGGCTACATCATGCCCGATTTCCAGAATCCCACCGGCGTCAGCATGACCCTGGAGGAGCGCCATCAGGCCCTGGAGATGGCGCGTCGCGTCGGCATGCCGCTGATCGAGGACGCCGCCTACGAGAAGCTGCGCTACGACGGCGCCGCCCTGCCCTCGCTGCTGGCCCTCGATTCCGAGCATGAAGGCGGCATCGACAACAGCCGGGTGATCTATTGCGGCACCTTCTCCAAAACCGTGGTGCCGGCCCTGCGCCTGGGCTGGATGGTGGCGCCGCGCGCCGTGATCAAGAAACTGGTGCTGATCAAGCAGGCCAGCGACCTGCATTGCTCGACCCTGAACCAGATGGTCATGCACGAGGTGGCCTCGAAAACCCTGATGGCCAATATCGGCCACATCCGCGCCACCTATCAGGCCCGCCGCGACGCCACCCTGGCCGCCATGGCCGAGCATTTCCCCGCCAGCGTCACCTGGACGCACCCCGAGGGCGGCATGTTCATCTGGGCCACCCTGCCGGACGGACTGAACGCCGCCGAGGTGCTGCGCCGCGCCATCACCGAGTTCCGCGTCGCCTTCGTGCCGGGCTCGGCCTTCTTCTCCGACGGCACCGGCAAGAACACCTTCCGCCTCAGCTTCTCGTTGAACGACAAGCCCCAGGCCGAGGAAGGCATCCGTCGCTTAGGGCAGCTTCTTCGGGAAGTGGCGAACTAATGCTCCCGCTTATCCTGAAAAGCGCAAGGCGGCCCCGGCACGGGCCGCCTTTTTTCATGTGGGCGCGCCCGGTTCCGCCGGGTGCCGCGTATCATCATGGACCGAAACACCTGTCTTCCACCCGGGAGGGGAGGACGTCATGCTGCCCCCAATGGATCCATCATCCCTGGCCCCCACCCTGGCCTCCACCGTCGGCTATGATCAGGCGCGGCAGCATGTGGCGCCGCTGCATGCCGCCGAGAACGGCCAATCCCAGGCGCAAAGCGCCAACAGCCCCGTAGGGCCGTCGAGCGCCGATGTTCCGGCCCAGGCCGTTGCCGCCACCCAGGGCGGCGGCGCCCAGCAAGGGCTGTCCAACGGCGGCGCCGGCAGCAGCGATAGCGGCGGCGGCAACCAACAGAACGACGCCCAGGCCTCCCGCCTGCTCAATTCGGCCTGGAGCACCCTCAATATCCTGAAAAATCAGGCCGACGCCGCCGTTTCCAGCGGCGACACCGCTCTGGCCCGCCAGTTGGCCACCCAGGCCGCCGGGGTGGCCGGCAGCATTCGCGTCATCGTCGACAGTTTCAGCGGCGCCGCCACCGCCGGCAGCCAGATCGTCCTGAACGAGGCCGCCAGCATCGACGGCAGCGTCACCACCAGCAGCAGCAGCAGCACCGCCACGGCCTCCTCCACCACCAGCACGCCCGGCCAGACCACGGCCGCCGGGGCGGAGCAGAGCGCGAGCGTCGATCCCCTCACCCTGGCCCGCAACGGCCTCGGCACCGCCAAGCAGATCGTCGATGCCGCCTTGAGCCTGCCGCAGACCTCGGCCGCCGACTGGACCAGCCTCACCCAGCAACAGAGCGCCGTGCTCCACGCCATGCAACAGGTGGAAACCGCCGCCGCCACCCTGGCCGACAATGCCAGCGTGCCGACCCCCAGCCCCAGCGCGCACGGGCTCGACATCAAGGCCTGAGGCTACTCCTCCCCGGCCTCGCGGGCGCGGCGGCGACGGAACTGGGTCATGCCGATCTCGTCCATCACCTGCTGCTCCCGCTGCGCCTCCTCCTGGGCTTCACGGCGGGCCCGCTCCTTTTGCACTTCCTCATAGACCTTGAGCTGGCGGTAGGCCTCGGCCAGCCGCTCGCGCGCCGCCTCGATCTCCAGGCGCACCCCATGCAGCAACTGGCGCAACTGCTCCTTGCGCAGGCGATAGCCCAGGGCGAAACCGCCATAGAGAAACCCCGCCGCCGTGGGATCCTCGGCGGCGATGGCCTGCTCCTTGGCCAGTTCGTTATCCAAGGCGTGCCCCTGGGCGATCAGCTCCTCTTCGCGGGCGATCAAAACACCAAGTTCGCGCTGCCGCTCGTCCACCCCCCATTGGTTGACGCGGATCAGTTGGTCCATATCCTTGGCGGTTTTGCGCATTGTTTTTTTATATGTCCACTCAAGCGCCGGGCGCTGGCGTGCCGCCAGCTTGGCTAGTCCTCACTTACCCTCCGATGCCCAAATGGGCATCTCCGGCCGTTCCGGCGCGCTCAATGCGCTAGTCAGCCGCCAAGGCGGCTTCCAATTTATATGTCCACTCAGGCGCCGGGCGGCGGGGTTATGTCCCGCTCGCCAGGATTTCCGCCAGCATGCGGTAGCTGCTTTCCAGATCGGTGGATTCGCCCTTGCGCTGGGTCAGATAGGCTTCCAGGGCGGGAAAATAATGGATGGCCTCGTCCACCGCCGGATCGGAGCCGCGGCGGTAGGCCCCCAGGCGGATCAGTTCGGCCATATCGTCATACACCGACAGCAGGCGCTTGGCCGTGGAGACCAGGCTGTTTTCGGCCTCGTTGTTACAGCCCGGCATGGTCCGCGAGACGCTGCGCAAAATATTGATGGCGGGATAGCGCCCCCGTTCGGCGATGGCGCGGTCCAGCACCACGTGGCCGTCCAGAATGCCGCGCACGGCGTCGGCGATGGGTTCGTTGTGATCGTCGCCGTCCACCAGCACGGTGAACAGCCCGGTGATGGAGCCCTGCCCCGCCGCCCCCGGTCCGGCCCGCTCCAAAAGGCGCGGCAGTTCGGCGAACACCGTCGGGGTATAGCCCTTGCTGGCCGGCGGCTCGCCCACCGACAGGCTGATCTCGCGCTGGGCCATGGCGAAACGGGTCACGCTGTCCATCATGCACAGCACGTCGCGCCGCAGATCGCGGAAATATTCGGCCACCGCCAGGGTGGTATAGGCGGCCTGGCGGCGCAAAAGCGCCGATTCGTCCGAGGTGGCCACCACCACCACCGAACGCGACATGCCCTCCTCGCCGAGATCGTCCTCGATGAACTCCCGCGCCTCGCGGCCACGCTCGCCGATCAGGCCGATCACCGAAACGTCGGCCGAGGTGTGGCGCGCCATCATCGACAGCAGCGACGACTTGCCCACCCCCGACCCGGCGAAAATACCCATGCGCTGGCCGCGGCACACCGTGAGGAAGGCGTTCATCGCCCGCACCCCCAGATCCACCTTGCCCGACACCCGCTGGCGGGCATGGGCCGGCGGCGGCTTGTTGCGCACCGGATAAGGCTGATCGCCCACCGGCAGCGGCCCTTTGCCGTCCACCGGTTCACCCATGGCGTTGATCACCCGTCCCAGCCAGTCGGGATGCGGATACAGCACCGGATTGGCGTCGGCCACCTCCACCCGGCAGCCCAGAGCCACACCGTCCAGAGTGGAGAAGGGCATGATGAGGGCGCGGCCGTTGCGGAAGCCCACCGCCTCGCACATCACCACACGGTCGCGCGCCACAATGCGGCAGCGGTCGCCCACCGACAGGTTGCGCCCCAGTCCGCCCGCCTCCACCAGCAGGCCCTGCACGCCCTCGACACGGCCGAAATAGCGCACCGCCGGAAGACGGTCCAGGTCGCTCAACAGCGATTTGACCAGAAAAGCCACAGGCCTCACCCTTGTCCCGACATCGTCCGCCGGGCCCGCCCATGGACCCGGAACAGGTCAAGCCTACACGATCTTCTGGCGTGTTGCCCGGAAATATTGTTAAACTACGCCAGTTTAACTGTGCCCAGCTACGGCAGGCCCTCTAATGTCGGGAATTGCGGAATGCGCGTACTGATCGTTGAAGACGACGCCATGACCTCGAAGAGCATCGAATTGATGCTGCGCTCCGAAGGCATGGTGGTGGACGCCACCTCCATGGGCGAAGACGGTCTGGAAATCGGCAAACTCTACGAATACGACATCATCCTGCTGGATCTGATGCTGCCCGACATGGACGGCTACGAGGTGTTGCGCCGTCTGCGCGCCGCCCGCATCACCACCCCGGTGCTGATCCTCTCGGGCCTGACCGAACCCGATAAGAAGGTCAAGGGCCTGGGCTTCGGCGCCGACGACTACCTGACCAAACCGTTCGACCGTGCCGAGTTGGTGGCCCGCATCCAGGCCATCGTGCGCCGCTCCAAGGGCCATTCGGAATCCATCATCAAAACCGGCCGCCTCACCGTCAATCTCGACAAGCGCACCGTGGACATCGAAGGCGAACCGCTGCACCTCACCGGCAAGGAATACGGCATCCTGGAACTTTTGTCCCTGCGCAAGGGGCAAACCCTGACCAAAGAACAGTTCCTCAACCACCTCTACGGCGGTATCGACGAGCCGGAACTGAAGATCATCGACGTCTTCATCTGCAAGCTGCGCAAAAAGCTCACCACCGCCACCCAGGGCGAGAACTATATCGAAACCGTCTGGGGGCGCGGCTATGTGCTGCGCGACGGCGACGCCGCGGCGGAAGCCTGATCACCGCGCCTCAACCATGTCCAGCAGCGCGGCGATGGAGCGCCGCCAGCTGAAGCCGGCCATGAAACGGGCGGCCGCGGCGCCGCGCACGGCGGCGGTGGCGCGGTCCCGGTAAATCTCTTCCAGCGCCGCCGCGATCTCCTCCTCGTCGCTTTCGCCCCAGCCCTCCAGCCCGGCCGCCAGCGCCCCCGGCACCGGCCCCTGCCGCCGCAGCGGATAGCAATGCCCGGCGCCGATGATATCGAGATGGCCGCTGTTGGCCGACAGTACCACCGGCAGGCCGCAGGCCATGGCCTCCATGGCCACCAGATTGGTGCCGCCCTCGCAGCGGTTGGGAAACAGCGCCGCCTCCACCTCGCGCAGCACCAGCGGCATATAGGCGTTGGGGATGATGCCCAGATCCAGCACCGCCGAGGGCGGCAGGCCGAACTGCGCCGCCCAGCCCGGCACATCCACCAGGCCATTGGCGCGCATCTGCGGCGGCCCGTAGCCTTCGCGCCCCTGGAAGGTTTGCGCCAGCGCCGCCCCCCAGGGGCTTTGCCAGGCCGTCACCAGCAGCGCCTCGGGATGACGGCGATGAAAACGGGCGAAGCCCCGCAGCACTGTGTCCTGGCCCTTGCGGTATTCCAGCTTGCCGCCGGAAAACACCGCGAAACGCCCCTTGAACATGCCGCCCCGGGCCTCGGGCCGGAAGCGGGCGCCATCCACTCCCTGCAGCACCACCCGCACCGGCACCCGGCCCAACCCGCCCCGGCGCAGCACGTCGCCGGCCCATTGCGAGCCGGCGATCAGGCCGTCGTAACGCGCCGCCCGCTGCCGCCCCGCCGCCGTGATGCGGCTGTCTTCGCAAAACACCACGCCAAAGGTGCGCCGCCCCCACACCAAGCCCTGATGCGCGGCCAGGGCCGCCGGTTTGAGATCGTTGCCTAGGGCATGCAGCACCACGGCGTCATCGAGCCGAATATCCTCGCCCTCGGGCCGTCCGGCCAGCCAGGCCTGCCCCGTGGCCAGCACCTGGGCCGGCGCCTCGCCCTCCTGGGACAGCAATCCGCTGTCGCAGGCGCACAGGCAGCCCAGGGCCCGGTCGTCACGCAAGCCGTGCCGGGCCAGATGAAGGCCGTAAACGCCCCAGCCGAATACGGGGGACATGCCCCATTGAAATGCCAGATCCACGGCCGTCATCCCCGCCCGGAAGGACAGCCCCGTTCAGCGCCCGATGCCGCCGATGGGAAAACCGGTGCCCGAACCGTCGCGGGTCACGCAATAAATGCCGCGCTGCTCCGGCATCGGTTTGAAACGGTCGGAAATCCCCAGCACCGTTTCGGCGCCGCCCAGATAGAGCACGCCGTCGTCGGGCATGATCTTCGAGATGCTTTCCAGCACCCGGCTCTTGGTGGGCTGATCGAAATAGATCAGCACATTGCGGCAGAACACCACGTCGAACTGCCCCAGACCCTTCAGATCGTGCAGCAGGTTGAACTCGCGGAACTGCACCATGGAGCGCAGGCCCGGATCGATCTGCCAGCTTTCGTCCTTCTTCTTGAAATACTTGACCAGAAGCTGGATGGGCAGGCCGCGCTGCACCTCGAACTGGGAGTAAAGCCCGGCCTTGGCCTTTTCCAGCATTTCCTGGGAAATGTCGGTACCGACGATCTCGAAGTGCCAGCCCGCCAGCTTGGCGGCCTGTTCCTTCAGGATCATCGCCAGGGAATAGGCCTCCTGCCCCGAGGAGCAGGCCGCCGACCAGATGCGCACGCTTTTCCTGGCCGCCCGGTTCTTCAGCACCAGCGGCAGCACCACGTCGCGAAACTGATCGAACGGCTTGGTATCGCGGAAAAAGAAGGATTCATTGGTGGTCATCGCCTCGGTGACGGCACGGGCCAGCATTTCGTCGCGGCCGCGCATCTTGACGATGATCTCTTCCAGGCCCTTCAGGTTGTGCGTGCGGGCGACAGGCATCAGCCTGCTTTCCAACAGGTACGCCTTGTCGGGGGTGATAACGAGGCCTGAACGCTCCTTGAGGAGCTTGGCCAGGAAGTCGAAGTCTTCCGGCTTCAGCATTTTTATCGCCTTTGGGCCTGTCGCAGAATGAACTGCGAGATTTCCGGAAGAGGCAGAACCGCGCTACAGATACCAGAACTGGCCGCGGCACCGGGCATGCCCCACACAACGCTGGTGGCTTCGTCCTGAGCGATGACGGTGCCGCCGTTGTGCACCACCACTTGCCCGCCCTTGGAGCCATCCGATCCCATGCCGGTGAGAATCACCGCCAGAACGCGCCGCCCCCAGGCCGCCGACACGCTCCGAAACATGGGATCCACCGCCGGACGACAAAAATTTTCCGGCGGATTTTTGTTCAAGCGAATGATCTTCTCGGTGCCCTTCAGCTCCACCACCATGTGGTTGTCGCCGGGGGCCACGTAGATGCGGTTGCTTTGAATCACCTCGCCATCCTTGCCCTCGGCCGCCTGCCAGCCGCTGATGCGGGTGATGTGCTCGGCCAGAATGGTGGTAAAGGTGGCCGGCATATGCTGTGTGATGAGGATGGGCTGACGGATCGACCCCGCCTTGATGCCGCCCAGCACGGTGAACAGGGCCTGCGGCCCGCCGGTGGACGAGCCGATGGCGATGACGTCGGGCGCCTCCATGGAGGGCTGACGCGTGATGATGGGGCCGCTATAGAGCGACGTCGACGGGCGGGGCGCCGGCGGCGCCGCCTTGGCCCGCCCCCCCACCGGCACGGCGACACGGCCATAGGTGGGCATTTCCGGCTCGGCATGGCTGGGCGCATGGCGTTTCGGCATGCGCCGCCGCGCCGTGCCCAGGGCCCGCACCTTTTCCAGCAGCTCGTGCCGGAAATCGGTGCCGCCGCTGATATCGCGGGTCGAGGTCGGCTTCGGAATATAATCCACGGCCCCCATCTCCAGGGCGCGCAGACTGACGTCGGCATTCTTCAGCGTCAGCGTCGAGGCCAAAATCACCTGGAGGTCCGGATCGGCCTTCAACAACAGCGGCAGGGCGGTCAGCCCGTCCATCACCGGCATTTCAATATCGAGGATCACCACCTCGATGTCGTAACGTTCCAGGGCATTGATCGCCATTTGGCCGTTGCCGACCGAAGCGACCACCGTGAAACCCGCATCCTCTTCCAGCATCTTGGTGTAGAGACCCCGCACCACCGCGGAATCATCGACCACCATCACACGAACAGGATCACCGGCCACGGAGCGCGCGCCCCCCAATTCGAGAGCCATAAGCGGCCTCTCCCGTTCTTAGATCAACCCAACCTGCGAGAACTTGGCCTGCAGAATTTCGCTGTCGAACGGCTTCATGATGTATTCGTTCGCGCCAGCGGTAATCGCTTCCTGAATGTGCTCGATATCGTTTTCCGTGGTGCAGAACACCACCACCGGATGCTCGCCGCCCGGCAGCTTGCGCAGCTCGCGCAGGAAATCGATGCCGCTCATGACCGGCATGTTCCAGTCCAGCAGCACCGCGTCGGGCATCGAAGCGGCACAGGCATCCAGGGCCTGGCGGCCGTCCTCGGCCTCGGCCGTCTGGAAGCTCAGTTCATGCAGGATTTTTTTGGCCACCATGCGAATGACCTTGGAGTCATCGACAATAAGACAGGACTTCATGCCACCCTTCGCTTTCAGCGGGATGAGAACCAACCGGGGCGCAAAGCCCCGGCTCTCACTTTAATTACAGCGCCTCGGACTTGGTGAAGTCCAGCAGGCGGGGCACATCCAGCACCACCAGCAGCTTGTCGGCCAACCGGTAGATGCCTTCCGAGAATTCGCGCCACAGCGGATCCAGCGTCGGCGGATTGCGTTCGAACTTGGCCTTGGGCAGGCTCAACACCTCGCCCACGCTGTCCACCATCAAGCTGTAAAGCTCGCCGCGCATATCCACCACCACGCTCATGCCGTCGCCACGGTCGGCGTCGGTCCGCTGCTTCAGACGCAGGCGCATGCGGACATCGATGGCGGTGACGATGCGGCCGCGCAGGTTGAGCGAGCCCGCCACTTCCGGCGGCGCCAGCGGGATGCGGGTGATCTTCTGCGGCCCCAGCACATCCTGCACCATCAGCACCGGAATGCCGAACATCTGCCCTTCGATGAACATGGTGACGAATTCATCATGATCCTCGGTCGAGGCCAGATCCTGGGAACCGCGCTTGGCGGAGGTGGTAACGAGTTGGTTCATGCGGCACCTTTGGTGGCCAGAGTCTGCATCAGGGTCTGCAACAGGGCATCCCGATCGAACTTGGCGACATAATCGTTGAAGCCCACTTCACGGCCCCGTTCGAAATCGCGCTCGGTGGCGTGCGACGACAGCGCCACCATCGGCACCCCGGCCCAGCGGCCTTCCGCCCGCACGGCGTTGGCGAACTCGAAGCCGTTCATCCCGGGCATCTCGATATCGCTGATGATGACGTCGAACAGATCGCCCGCTTCCCGGAGGGCCAGGGCGCGGTCGGCGCCGTCCACCGCCACCACATCATAACCGGCCA
>JAJXUO010000031.1 GCA_021782815.1 Pseudomonadota bacterium | reverse complement strand
TCGGTCCGCGTTACCATCACTGCTGGCGGCATGTCCCCTCCGTGAATCGCTACAAGATATAGAGAATCACGACGAGTCAGCCGCCACAAGCCCCTTAACGCGAGTCATCCGTTTCAGCCGCTGGTATTACACCGCGCCGGAGGCCCGCCCCCCCTCAGTCCACCTTCTCGATCACGAAACGCAATACGCCGTCGGCGTCGCAGCCCTCCTCCAGCAAACGCTGGCCGGTCTGGGCGCAGAAGCTGGGAAAATCCCGGCGGGCGCTGGGATCGGTGGCCAGCACCGTCAGCCGTTGTCCGGCCTCCAGCAGTTTCAACTGCTTGCGGGCGCGCAAGATCGGCAACGGACAGGTCAGGCCGCGCGCGTCCAGCAGATGTTCGGTCATGATGCTCTTGTCCTCCTGGACCATAAACGCGGCCCCGCCCCGGACTCTCCCGGTGCGCCCTCTTGCGTAAGGGCCGCCGCCCCCCCATCATGAGCCCATCATCCTCTTTCTGAAAACAGGTCGGATCGGAAAAATGAGCGAACAGGTCAACGTGGTCGATGTGGACACCATTCTCGACTGGATCGAGCAGGGCAAGGCCGTGGTGGTGGATGTGCGCGAGGAAAACGAGTGGCAGGCCCATCACATCGCCGGCGCCCATCTGCGGCCGCTGTCCAGCTTCGACGCCACCGCCCTGCCCGCCCTTGAGCCCGGCCAGAAACTGGTGTTGCACTGCCGTTCGGGCGTGCGCTGCGGCACCGCCACCGCCAAGCTGCTGGAGGCCGGCTACCAGGGCGAGATCAACCGCATGGCCGGCGGCATCAACGCCTGGATCGCCGCCGGCTACCCGGTGGAATAAGGGGAGCGGCCGCCCTTGCACATCTACCTGCCCATTGCCGGACTGTCGGTCAATATCCTGTCGCTTCTGGCCCTGGGCGGCGGCGTCGGGTTCATTTCCGGCCTGTTCGGCGTGGGCGGCGGTTTTCTCCTGATGCCGCTCCTGATCTTCATGGGCGTGCCGTCGCCGGTGGCGGTGGCCTCGGGCGCCAATCAGGTGGTGGGGGCCTCGTTCTCCGGCGCCCTGGTGCATTGGCGGCGCGGCAATGTCGATCTCAAGATGGGCGTGATGCTGGTGCTGGGCGGCCTTCTGGGCTCGCTCCTGGGGGTGGCGCTGTTCACCTGGCTGCACGCCCTGGGGCAGATCGATCTGGCCATCACCCTCAGCTACGTGGTGTTCCTGGGCTTTGTCGGCATCACCATGCTGATCGAAAGCGGCCGCGCCCTGATCTTGTCGCGGCGACCGCGCCCCCGCCACAAGCGCCATCGCCACATGGGCGCCAATCTGCCGTTCCGCATGCGCTTTCCCCGCTCGGGCCTTTACATCCCGTTGCCGCTGGTGCTGGGGGTGGGGGCCCTGGGCGGCATGCTCTCGGCGCTGATGGGGGTGGGCGGCGGCTTCATCATGGTGCCGCTGATGATCTATATCCTGGAAATGCCCACCGCCGTGGTCATCGGCACCTCCTTGTTCCAGGTGGTGTTCATCACCGCCGTGGTCACGGTGATGCAATCGGTGCAGACCCAGACGGTGGATGCCGTCCTGATGCTGACCCTGCTGGCCGGCGGCGCCGTGGGGGCCCAGGTCGGCGCCCGCTTCGGACACCGCCTGCGGGCCGAACATATGCGCATCCTGCTGGCCCTGATTGTCCTGACCCTGTGCGGCCGCCTGCTGCTGGATCTGACCCGCACTCCGGCCGAAGCCTATTCCCTGGTGGGAAAACTGGCGGGCTGAGCCACGCGGCGCTTTGCAAGATCCCCCGCCTCCACTATCCTAATGGATAGAACAAGAAAAATACCACGGGGAGCCCCTATGGTGGAGCCGCACAAGCCCGCGTTGAATGTCCTGCTGGTGGAGGACAATCCCGGCGATGCCCGCCTGGCCCAGGAGGCCTGGAGGGAAGGCGATGTTCCCTGCCAGCTGCATCATGTCACCGACGGCGTCGAGGCCCTGGCCTACCTGCGCCGCAAATCCGGTTTCGAGGAGGCGACCCGCCCCGATCTGATCCTGCTGGATCTCAACCTGCCGCGCAAAAACGGCCCCGAGGTTCTGGCCGAGATCAAGGCCGATCTCTCCCTGCGCCGCATTCCGGTGGTGGTGATGACCACCTCCATGGCCGAGCCCGACGTGCTGCGCTGCTACGATCTGCACGCCAACTGCTTCGTGCCCAAACCGGTGGATCTCGACGATTTCATCACCGTCATCCAGTCCGTGGCCCGCTTCTGGGGGCGCATGGCCATCCTGCCGCCGCACTGACATGGCCTTTCCGCTCCACACCCCCATCGATCTTTTGCTGATCGAAGACACCGAGGCCGACGCCCGGCTGATCCAGGCCATCCTGCTGGAGGACGCGCCGCACGGCTTCCACGTGGTGCGGGCCGCCAGCCTGGCCGAAGGGCTGCGGCTTCTGGAAAGCGCCGCCTTCGATCTGGTGCTGCTGGATCTGTCGCTGCCGGATGCGCAAGGGCTGGACAGCCTGGCCTGCCTGCGCGCCCATCATCCCCTGGTGCCGGTGGTGGTGCTGACCGGTTTGGCCGACGACGCCCTGGCCCTGGCCGCCATGCAGCAGGGCGCCCAGGATTATATGGTCAAGGGCCAGGGCAGCGACGATCTGCTGCGCCGCGCCATCCGCTACGCCGTGGAGCGCAACAACGTCGAACTGTCGCGGCGCCGCAGCGAGGCCACGTTCCGCGCCGTGTTCGACAATGCCGGCCTCGGCATCCTGCTGCTGGACGATCGGGCCCGGATCCTCTCGCTCAACCCGCGCCTGACCGAGCTTCTGGCCCTGACGGCGGAACAGGACGCCCCCCTTCCCCTGCTGGCGCAGGTGGACGAAGGCAACCATCCCGCCTTCCTGCGGGATTTCCAGCGCCTGCTCGACGGCCGTCTGGACGGCTTTTCCCAGGAGATGCGCTTCCTGCCCCGGGAGGGACGGGTGATGCATTGGGGGGCCGCCACCGTTTCGCTGGTGCGCGGCCCGGACGGGCAACCCCAGTTCGCCGTGATGATGGTGGAAGACATCACCGCCCGCAAATCGCTGGAGGACCAGCTGCGTCTGGCCGCCAAGGTGGTGGAAGCCACCAGCGAGGGCATCATCATCACCGACCGCGACCGGCGCATCATCCATGTCAACCCGGCCTTCAGCCGCCTGACCGGCTACGCCCCGCACGAGGCCCTGGGCGCCGATCCCTCGCTGCTGTCGTCGGGGCGCCATGATCACGGCTTCTACGAGCAGTTATGGCGTTCCATCGCCGAGCAAGGCGGCTGGAGCGGCGAGATCTGGAACCGCCGCAAGGACGGCCAGCTCATCGCCGAATGGCTGAACATCAGCGCCGTGCGCAACGACAGCGGCCAGATCTCCAACTATGTGGCGGTGTTCAGCGACATCACCCGCCGCAAGCAGGACGAGGAGCGCCTGTCGCACCGCGCCCACCACGATCCCCTGACCGGCCTGCCCAACCGCGCCCTGTTCACCGAACGGCTGGATCACGCCATCGCCCGCTCCATGCGCAACCAGCTCAATCTGGCGGTGCTGTTCCTGGATCTCGATCTCTTCAAGCAGATCAACGACAGCCTGGGCCACCTGGCCGGCGATACCCTGCTGCAGCAGGTGGCGGAACGGCTGACCCATACGGTGCGGGCCGAGGACACGGTGGCGCGCCTGGGCGGCGACGAGTTCACCCTGATTCTCGAGGATATCGGCGATTTCCGCGATGCCGCCAAGGTGGCGCAGAAAATCCTGGAACAGTTCGCCATCCCCTTCCCGCTGAACGGCCAGCCCTGCCAGGTGTCCACCAGCATCGGCATCGGCCTCTTCCCCAAGGACGCCACCACCGCCGAAACCCTGCTGCATGCCGCCGACGAGGCCATGTACACCGCCAAGAAACAGGGCCGGGATTCCTTCCGCTTCGCCTCCTCCGACCTCTCGGAACAGGCCTTCGAGCATAACGCCCTGGAGCGGGCCCTGGCCCAGGCCGTGGACAACGGCCAGATGCAGGTCTACTACCAGCCGATGATCGACCTCTCCGACGGTCGGGTGATGGGGGCCGAGGCCCTGCTGCGCTGGCAGCATCCCGAGATCGGCCTGATGGCGCCGCGCCAGTTCCTGCCCCTGGCCACCGAAACCGGGCTGATCCGGACTCTGGGCCGCTGGATCATGGATCAGGCCATCCAACAGACCGTGCGCTGGCGCCACAGCCATCCGGGCCTGCATATCGCCATCAATATCAGCCGGTCCGAGCTTTTGGACGATGGCTTCCTGGCCATGGTGGAGGAACTGCTGGCCCGGCACGGCCTGCCGCCCGCAGCGGTGGAGATCGATATTTCCGAAAGCGTGGCCCTGGAGGCCCTGCCGCAGACCGTGGCGGCGCTGGAGGCGTTAAGGGTGCTGGGGCTGCATGTGGCCCTGGACGATTTCGGCACCGATCACACCGATTTCCGCCTGCTGCACAGTCTGCCCGTGGATGTGGTGAAGATCGCCCCGGCGCATATCCGCGCCCTCAACCACAGCGGCGATCAGGCCCGGCTGGTGCGCTCGGCCATCGCCATGGCCCGCGATCTCAATATCCGCGTGCTGGCCAAGGCGGTGGAAACCACCGCCCAGTTCACCTTCCTGCAAAACCGCCACTGCCACGGCGCCCAGGGCTTCCTGTTCAGCCGCCCGGTGCCGGCCAACGAGTTTTCCCTGCTGCTCGACCGCATCCTGGCCCCGAAATGACGACACCCCGGAGCGAGGGCGCTCCGGGGTGTCGCGGTCAGCCGGACCGGCGCGGCGATCAGGCTTCGCGGCCGCCGTGGAACTTCGACCAGGCGATGGGGTCGTGCAGGAACTTGCGCACCTCGTCCAGCGCCGCCTTGCTGAAATGGCCGCCCTGTTCGGCCACTTCCAGCACGTCCCACCAGTTGGCGAGATAGTGCATCTGCACGTCGATCTCCTCCAGGGTCTTCAGGGCGCCGGGGAAGACGCCGTAGAAGAACACCACGAAGGTGTGATTGACCTGGGCGCCGGCCTTGCGCAGGGCCTGGCAGAAATTCACCTTGGAGGCGCCGTCGGAGGCCAGATCCTCCACCAGGAGGGCGCGGGCGCCGTCCTTGAAATCGCCCTCGATCTGGGCGTTGCGGCCGAAGCCCTTGGCCTGCTTGCGCACATAGAGCATGGGCAGCGCCAGCGCCTCGGAGATCCAGGCGGCATAGGGGATGCCGGCGGTTTCGCCGCCCGCCACCGCCTCGATGCTCTCGAACCCCACTTCGCGGCAGATGGCGGCCGAGGCCAGCTCAATGATCTTGCGGCGCGCGCGCGGGAACGAGATCACCTTGCGGCAATCGATATAAACCGGGCTCTTCCAGCCGGAGGTCAGGGTATAGGGATCTTCGGGGCGGAAGTTGACGGCGCCGATCTCCAGCAGGATACGGGCCGTGGTCAGGCCGGCCTGCTTCTGCTCCGGCGTGCGCGAAACGGACTGCATGGGTTCGTTACTCCAAACTTCCCCACCCGGAGGATGGGGGCTATAGATAAATGGCTGGGCGACGAAAGAGTCTTCTGGCCGGATATAGGGCCAAAACGGCCTCTGGTGCAACAAAAGGCTTTCGAGGACAGGGAATGAGCGACGTGATCGAGGTTTCGCGCGAGGGCATGGTGGCCACGGTGGTGCTGAACCGCCCCGACAGGATGAACGCCCTCAACCTGCCCATCTGGCACGGCCTGGCCGAAGCCTTCACCGCGCTCAACGCCGATGCAAGCCTGCGCTGCGTGGTGCTGCGCGGCGCGGGCGAGCAGGCCTTCGCCCCCGGCGCCGACATCACCGAGTTCGACACCTTGCGCGCCGACGCCGCCCAGGCCAAGGCCTACGACGCGGTGATGCGCCGCGCCCTGGCCCTGGTGGCCGACTGCCCGCACCCCACCCTGGCGCAGATCTACGGCCCGTGCGTCGGCGGCGGCCTGGAACTGGCGGCGCAGTGCGATCTGCGGCTGTCGGCGGCCTCGGGCCGCTTCGGCGTGCCGGTGGGCAAGATCTCGGTGGTCATGGGCCAGCCCGAGATCGCCGGCATCCTGCGCCTGGTGGGCCCGGCCCGCGCCCTGGAAATCCTGCTGGAGGCCCGGGTGTTCGGCGCCGAGGAGGCCCTGGCCATGGGCCTCATCCACCGCGTGCTGCCCGACGAGGCCCTGGCCGGCGAGGTGGCGGCCACGGTCAAACGCATCACCGCCAACGCCCCCCTGGTCAACCGCTGGCACAAGCAGTTCGTGCGCCGCCTGCAGCAGGAGCCCCCCCTCACCCCGGACGAGCTGGACCAGGCCTACGATTTCCTCGCCACCAAGGATTACCGCGAAGGCATGGCCGCCTTCGCCGCCAAACGCCGCCCGGAGTTTCAGGGGAAATAGTTTGACAGCCTTCCCGACCGCTCCTATGGGATCTCCAGCATCTTTTTAGAGGACGGCATGCGGCAGGAACGGGTGTGGGTTTTGGGCGACGACCGCCCCGGCAACGTGGCCCAGTGCGTGGGGGTGGCCGAGGCCCTGGGGGAGCCGTTCCGTCTGCTGGACGTGCGCTATACCATCCATTCCAACTGGCACAACCTGCTGCGGGCCTCCAGCCGGTTCGGCATCGCCCGGCACAGCCGCAAGGCCCTGACCCCGCCGTGGCCGGCCCTGGTCATCGCCGCCGGGCGGCGCACGGCGCCGCTGGCCCGCTGGCTGAAGAAGCGCCACGGCGCGCGGCTGGTGCAGATCATGGACCCTGGCTGGCCGGGGCGCGGCGAGTTCGATCTTATCGCCACGCCGCGCCACGATCAGATGCCGCTGGCCGCCAACATCATCGAAACCATCGGCTCGTGCCATCGCGCCAGCCCGGCCCTGCTGGCGCGGGAAGGCGCCGTGTGGGCCGAACGCCTGGCCGCCCTGCCCCGGCCCTGGCTGGTCTTGTCGGTGGGCGGCGCCACCAAGGACAGCGCGTTCCCCTTAACCCAGGCCCGCCAGTTGGCGCATCAGACCCTGGCGCTGGCGCAAACCCTGGGCGGCAGCCTGCTGGTGACCACCAGCCGCCGCAGCGGCGGCGCGCTGACCCGCTTCCTGGAGGGCGAACTGGCCGGCGCCGCCCATCTTTACTTCCATCCCTGGTCGGCCGCCGGCGATAACCCCTATCTCGGCTTCATCGCCTGCGCCGACGCCCTGGTGGTGACCGGCGATTCCATGAACATGTGCTCGGAAGCCTGCGCCAACGGCGGGCCGGTGTTCATCTTCAGCCCGCCCGGCCTGGTCAACGACAAACATGCCCGGCTGCACCAGGAATTGTTCGAGATGGGCTATGCCCGGCCGCTGGGCGGCGACCCCAGCCCCTGGACACATCCGCCGCTCAATGCTGCACTGGAGGTGGCGAAGGCGGTGCGGGCCAGGGGGCTTTTGACCGGCTGATACCGAGAGGAGGTCCGGCGGTGAGCACAAGCACAGTGGACGAGTTGCGGGCCATGGCGGCCCAACTGGCCCAGTTGGCCGCCACCCTGCCGGACGGCGCTCCCGAGCGCGCCTTGTGCGCCCAGGGCGAGGCCCAGGCCCTGTCGCTGCTGTCGGGGCGGCTGTGGCGCGGCGGCGATCTGGCCGGGGCCGAAGCCGCCCTCGACCGCGCCCTGGCCCTGGCCCCCACCCGGGCGCGGCGCATCCGCCGCGCCCTGCTGCTGCCCGCCGTGCCCGCCAGCCGCGCCGAGATCCTGGCGGCCCGCACCACCCTGCGCGACCGCCTGATCGCCCTGGTGGGCGATCCCTCGCCGCCCATCGACGCCGCCGAGATCGGCTGGACCCTGTTCCTGCTGGCCTATCACGCCGAGTTGGACAACCGCGACCTGCACCGCCTGTTTCATCTGGTCTGCGCCCAGGCCGATCCCGCCCTGCCCTGGACGGCGCCGCATGTGCGCGCCCCGCGCCGCGCCGGGCGGCCGCGCGTCGGCATCCTGTCGTGGCATTTCGTGCCCCACACCATCGCCCAACTGTTCGGCGGCCTGCTGGAAGCCCTGGACGGCGACCGCTTCGACATCACCATCCTCGGCTTCGACGGCCGCACCGCCGCCCTCGACAGCCTGGACCTTGCCGGAAAGCGGGTCCTGGTCCTGCCCGCCAGTCTGACCGAGGCCCGGCAGCAGATCGCCGCCCTGGAGCTTGACCTGCTGCTCTATCTCGATCTCGGCATGGATTTCTTCACCCTGTTCCTGGCCCAGGCGCGGCTGGCCCGCACCCAGGCGGTGACCTGGGGCCACCCCGACAGCACCGGCCTCGACAGCATCGACGCCTTCCTCTCGCCCGCCTGCATGGAGCCGGACGACGGCGCCGCCCAGTATTCCGAGCGTCTGGTGCCCCTGCCCGGCCTGCTGGCGGTCTATCCCCGGCCCATACCGCCCGCCCCCGGCAAAAGCCGGGCCGCGCTGGGCTTGCCGGAGCGGGGATTCCTCTATCTCTGCCCGCAAACCCCCTACAAGTTCCACCCCGATTTCGATACCGCGCTGATCCGTATCCTGCGCGGCGTGGCGGGAAGCCACCTTATCCTCACCGCCGGCTGGGAGCAGGCGGCCATGCAGCGGGTGGCCGATCGTCTGCTGGCCCAGGCCCCCGATCTGGCGCAGCGCCTCCATATCCTGGGCCCGCTCTCGCGCCCCGATTTCCTCACTCTGTTTCAGCATGCCGGTCTGGTGCTGGATCCCTTCCATTACAGCGGCGGCAACACCGCCCTCGAAGCCTTCGCCTGCGGCAGCCCCATCCTCACCTGGCCCGGCGCCGCCATGCGCGCCCGCCATACCGCCGGCTTCTACCGCTTGATGGAGATCAAGGAGCTGACGGCCCGCGATCACGATCATTATGTCGATCAGGCCATCCTGCTGGGAACAACCCCACAGCGTTTAGAGGAACTGAGCCATGAAATCCTGAAGCGGAGTGCAGTCTTGTTCAATAACCACGACAGCATTCCGGCTTTTGAGGATTTTATTATGGATTGCTTATAAAAGACCTTAATTGATTGCATGTATTATTCAATTGATTGCATGCAATAACATTGACGATCCAATCATCTGCGGTATATAGACCCTTGCCGATCCGACGACATCGGTAGGAAACGGCCTGATATGCCCGCGCCGGTTCGGCATGCCGAACCGGGTTCTTTCCAGGGAGTGATCGCGTTCCATGTCCCAGCAGCCCCCATCCGCCCCGTTGGCGGAACCGCCCCTTTATGCCAAAACCCCCACCATCCATCCCCGGTCGGTCAAGGGCCTGCACCGCTCGCTGAAAACCTGGCTGGGCCTGCTGCTGGGGGCCGTCACCGCCCTTCTGCCCTGGCTGCGCTGGGATCGCGGCCCGGACATGCCGCATCAGGCCATTTTGTTCAGCTTCACCGACATGCGGGCCTATCTGTTCGGCATGGACATCTGGGCGCAGCAGTTCTACCTGCTGACCGGCATTCTGATTCTGGCCTGCCTGGTGCTCTTCCTGGCCACCAGCCTGTTCGGCCGCATCTGGTGCGGCTTTTCCTGTCCGCAAACGGTGTGGACCGATCTGTTCGTGCGCATCGAACGGCTGTGCGAGGGGGATCGCAACGCCCGCCTGCGTCTGGAAAACCAGCCCTGGACCGGCGGCAAGATCCTGCGCAAAACCGCCAAGCATGCCCTGTGGCTGCTGGTGTCGGCCATCACCGGCCTGATCTTCTGCGTCTATTTCACCGATGCCTATCAGGCCACCGCCGATCTTGTGACCGGGCGGGCCTCCATCACCCTCTACAGCTTCTGGGCGCTGTTCGCCGGCTGCACCTACGGCATGGCCGGTTTCGTGCGCGAGCAGATGTGCATCTATATGTGCCCCTGGCCACGCATCCAGGGCGGCATGCTGGATGAGAACACCCTGAACGTCACCTACGACGCGGCGCGCGGCGAACCGCGCGGCCGCGCCAAGAAAAGCCAGGACGGGGCGGCGCGCGGCGATTGCGTGGATTGCAAACTGTGCGCCCAGGTCTGCCCCACCGGCATCGACATCCGCGACGGCGTGCAGATGGCCTGCATCAATTGCGGCCTGTGCATCGATGCCTGCAACAGCGTCATGGCCCGCTTCGGCCTGCCGCCCAATCTCATCGGCTGGCTGCCGGAAACCCAGACCAAACCCAAGCTTCTGCGCCCCCGCACCCTGATCTACGGCGGCCTCACCGCCCTCCTGGCCCTGGTGCTGCTGCTGGCCACCGGCCTGCGCCGCGAGATGGATCTGAGCGTGCTGGCCGACCGTTCGCCCACCTCCATGCGCCTGTCCGACGGCTCGGTGCGCGACGGCTATACCGTGAAGCTGGTCAACCGCCATCATACCGCCGTTTCCGGCGATCTGACCGTCACCGGCATTCCCGGCCTGCATCTGACCCGCATCGGCGGCGCCGAGAACGTGACCGAGCTGCATCTGACCGCGCAGCCCGATACCGTCACCACCTTCCGCGTCTATATCCGCCAGGACCGCGACGCGCCCAAGACCGACCATGCCTCGATCCTGTTCAATTTCGACAAAGGCATGGCCACCGCCCGCAGCGTGTTCCAGGTGAATATGGGGCAGTAGCGACCATGGCGGCCGAACAGACGGACTGGTGGGTTCCGGCGATCCGCCGCGGCGGCAAACCGCTTTATGTGGAAATCGCCGACGCCATCGCCGAAGACCGTCTGAGCGGCCGCCTTACCGCCCTGCAGCGCCTGCCGCCGCAACGCTGGCTGGCCAAGCGGCTGGGGGTGAATTTCAGTACGGTGTTCCGCGCCTATATCGAGGCGCAGCGGCGCGGTTTGATCACCGCCCATATCGGCCAGGGCAGCTTCGTCAGTCCGGCCCGCGCCGGCCACGATCCCGCCGCCCACCGCCCCTCGGGCGATCTCAGCATGAATTTGCCGCCCGAACCGGCCGATCCCGCCCTGCTGGAGCGCCTGGGGCACAGCTTCGCCCGGCTGGGGCAGGCCCACGATCCCCGCGCCCTGCTGCGCTACGGCGACTTCATGGGCGGCGCCGCCGACCGTGCGGCCGCCGCCCGCTGGCTGGCGCCGCGGCTGCCGAACCTCGCCCCGCACGACATCCTGCTGACGGCGGGCGCGCAAGCGGCGCTGCTGGCGGTGATCGGCAGCCTGGTCAAAACCGGCGAGGCGCTGTGCTGCGACCAGCTCTGTTATCCCGGCCTGAAAAGCCTGGCGGCGCAATTGGGGCTGCGGCTGATCGGCCTGCCCGCCGACGAGGACGGCCCCGACCCCGCCTCGCTGGCCTTCGCCTGCCGCGATTTCGCCCCCAAGGCCCTGTGCCTGACCCCCACCCTGCACAACCCCACCACCCGCACCATCAGCGAGCGGCGGCGGCGCCAGCTTCTGGACGTCGCGCAAAGCCATGGCCTGCCCATCGTCGAGGACGACGCCTACGGCGCCCTGCCCGAGGCGGCGCCGCCCACCCTGGCGGCCCTGGCGCCGGGCGCGGTGTTCCATATCGCCGGATTGGCCAAATCCTTGAGCGGCGGCCTGCGCCTGGCCTACGTCACCGCCCCCGACAGCCGCTGGCTGAGCCGCATCACCACGGCGGCCCGCGCCACCACCCTGATGGCCTCGCCCCTGACGGCGGCCCTGGCCAGCGACTGGATGCAAAGCGGCCTGGCCCGGGATCTGCTGCAGGCGGTGCGCACGGAAAGCCGGGCCCGCCAGACTCTGGCCGCCGCCTGTCTGCCCGCCGGCAGCTATCAGGCCGATCCCCAGGGCTTTCATCTATGGCTGCGGCTGCCGCCGCCCTGGACCCACGCCGATTTCCTCGCCAGCCTGCGCAGCCAGGACATCGGCGTGATGGCCGCCGACGCCTTCACCGTGCCCGGCGAACCGCCGCCCGAGGCCGTGCGCCTCAGCCTGGGCGGCCCCATCGGCCGCGATCAGCTGGCCCTGGTGCTGCGCTCCATCGCCGCCACCCTGCACCATCCCCCCGCCCCGGCCGGGATCTGATCAGACCCCGTGCCGCCGGACGAAACGGCTAAACCGCCTTGGAGTGGCGGGCCTCGCCCATCTTGAGGTAGCGGTCGAACACGGCGCAGGCGGCCCGCACCAGCGGACGCCCCTCGTCGGTGATGTGCAGAACCCGGCCCTCGCGGCGCAACAGGCCATCGGCCTGCATGGGGGCCAAACGGTCGAGGTCGGCGTCGAACTGGGCGGCATCCACGCCGAAACGGGCGCAGACCGCCTCCACATCCAGCGAGAGATCGCACATCAGCCGCTCGATCAGGGCGCGGCGCAGACGGTCGTCGTCGCTGATGCCCACGCCGCGCACCACCGCCAGGCGGCCGGCGCGGATGGTGTCCTTGTAGGCGTGGATCGATCCTTCGTTGGCCACATACCCCTGCGGCAGAGAGCCGATGCCCGAGGCGCCGAAGCCCAGCAGAATCGGGGCCTCGTCGGTGGTGTAGCCCTGAAAATTGCGGTGCAGGCGCTTTTCCGCCAGGGCCACCGCCATGGCGTCGTCGGGACGGGCGAAATGATCCAACCCCACCTGCACATAGCCGTGCACCGAAACCAGGCGGTGCTGGGCATGTTCGTACTGCCGCCAGCGTTCGGCCAGATCGGGCAGGGCCTCTTCCGGAATCAGGCGCTGATGCTTTTTCATCCACGGCACATGGGCATAGCCGAACAGGGCGATGCGCTTCGGCGCGAAGCCCACCGCCAGATCCACCGTTTCCATCAGGCTTTCGGTGGTCTGGAAGGGCAGGCCGTAGACCAGATCCATGTTGATTTCCGGCACCCCGTACTGGCGCAGCCAGGCGATGACCCGGGCGGTGACGTCGTAGGGCTGGATGCGGTTGATGGCTTCCTGCACCTTCGGATTGAAGTCCTGCACGCCGATGCTGGCCCGCGTCACCCCTGCCCCGGCCATGGCCTGAACATAGGCCTCGTCGGCGGTGCGGGGATCGAGCTCCACGGCGATCTCGGCCTCCTCGGCGATCAGGAAGCGCTGACGCAGCCGGGCGATGGTGGCGACGAAATCATCGGGCCGCAGGATGGTGGGGCTGCCGCCGCCGAAATGCACATGCCGGGCCCGCATGCGCCCGGGCAGGCGGTTGGCCACCATGTCGATCTCGCGCCACAGGCACTCCATGTAATCGGCCACCGGGGCGTATTGCCGGGTGATCTTGGTATGGCAGCCGCAGAACCAGCACATTTCGGCGCAGTAGGCCACATGCAGGTAAAGCGACAAGGCGGCGTCCGGCGGCAGCTGCTCCAGCCATTGCCCATAGCGCGCCGCATCGACGGCCGGGCCGAAATGCGGGGCGGTGGGATAGGAGGTGTAGCGGGGAACCCTGAGATCGTATTTTTCGGCCAGATCGGGACGCATGGCGCTTCCTTCGCATAAAGACAGGCGGGAACCCTACTCCGGTTGCCCCCGAGGCTTCAACTGCTTCGAAAAAGTGGATATTTCGCCGCCGCCAAGCGTGGAGCCGGACCTTATACCGTCTTTATTGGCAGGAGTTATAGATGAACTCCACCACGTCGGGCGCGATCGAGGCCTGGCTCACGAAAGCCCCCCAGCCGCGTTTCAGCGTGTCTTGCAACTGTTTTTGGATGCTTTGGCAATAAACGTCGCTCAAGGGATAGTCCCGATAATGCGTCACCATGCGGCTGGTGGACTGGCTGAGGCGGTTTTCGAAATCCTTGGAGAATTCGCGCACGAAGGCGCTCTGGCGCACCTGGGTCTGCCGGGCGAATTGCCGCCCGAAGCGCTGATCCACCTGCTGCCACAGCCCCCAGGTATGATAATGCCAGGGGGCCCCGTCGCAGCCCCGGGCGCCTTCGCGCAGCCGCACCCCCTGGCGCACGATGCGTTCGGCGGCGATCTCGTTGGCGGAAAAACAGCCGCGCGGCTTGGCCGCCGCCAGCACCGGCCCCGTCCACAGCAGCGCCGCCAGCACCAGCAGTCCCCCCGTCCGCCGCATGGCCGTCTCCTTCATCATCCACCCGATTTCCCAGTGTGATCGCATTTGCGCTCACCCTGCCTTCTTTTTGTCCGCTCAGGCGCCGGGCGTCGGGCTTTGCCCGACTGGGCTATCCTCGCTTTTGCCTCCGCGCCTGCTCCGGCAACGCTGCGGCGCGCTCAATGCGCTAGTCAGCCGCATGAAGCGGCTTCCATATGCGATCACCCCGCCTGATTTCCTGTGCATCCTCGCCCGAAGGATGGCATAATTGCAAGTTGGACGAACGGGAGGATCACCGCCGTTCGGGGCGATCATCAGGACCACAACAGACCATGCGCGCTTCCCGTGCCTTTGCCGTGCTGCTGGCTTTCGCCGTCGCCCTGTCGGCGGCGAGCGGCGCCATGGCCGCGGAAAAGAAGGGCGGAAGCAAGAAAAAACACGGTGGCCCGCCCGCCGATTTCCTGCATGGCCACGTGTTTCAACCGCCGGCGCCGCTGATCCGCCGCCATCAGCAGCTCGACACCCTCGACCCGGAAATCACCGCGGAAAAACCCGCCACGCCGGAGCAGGAGGCCAATGCCGGAGCCGACGGCGCCGAGCAGCATGCCGCCGCCGCCCCCCCGGCCTATCCGGAAATCCGCATCGACAAGATGAGCATTCCCTCCCTGTTCGAATAAACCCGTCGGGGCACACGAAAAGGCCCCCGCTCCTCCAGCCGGAACGAGGGCCAGGTTTTTTGCCGGCGTGCCGGCCGTCCTCAGTGAAAACGCACGATCTTCTGATGGCTGGCTTCGGTCATGGCCTCGCTCCAGCTTTTGAAGGCGCGGCACAGCTCTTCATTCGAACTTTCGGGGGTGATCTTCCCTTCCCGCAGAAGCATATCCTTCACGCGGTTGAACATCATCAGTTGGGAACTGATCTGCACATGGGTTTCCAGCGGACGCATAGCAACCTCCCATGATGAACGGCCCCATCAAACGGCCACCTTTGATGATCATTGGATCATAGCATGTTTCCGGCGTAGAGTGGGGCCCGATCGCCATCCGCCTTCATCATTTCTTCACTTTTTCGTCATGCCGCACCGCACCGAAGATCTGCTGGCCCGCCTCGACCGCCTGGGCATCCAGCACACCACCACACCGCACGCCGCCGCCTTCACCGTGGCCGAGGGCAACGCGGTATGGGCCGGCATTGCCGGCGTGCACTGCAAAAACCTGTTCCTCAAGGACGCCAAGGGAAAGCTCTGGCTGGTGGTGGCGCCGGGCGAGCGCAAAATCGATCTGAAGCGGCTGCCGGCGGCCATCGGCTCGGCCCGGCTCTCCTTCGGTTCGGCCGCCCTGCTGGAAGAGGTGCTGGGGGTAACCCCAGGCTCGGTCACGCCCTTCGCCCTGATCAACGATACCGCCCGCCGCGTGACCGTGGTGCTGGACCGCTGGATGATGGAGCAGCCGCTGCTGAACTATCACCCCCTGGTCAACACCGCCACCACCACCCTCTCCAATACCGATTTCCGCCGCTTCCTTAAAGACTGCGGACATGAGGTTCATGTGGTATCTCTGGACTGATTTCTGTAAAGTCGCGCCCTTCTTGCCAGGAGGCTCCCTTGACCGACCGTATTCTGATTGTTGATTTTGGCTCGCAAGTAACCCAGCTGATCGCGCGCCGCGTGCGCGAAAGCGGCGTTTACAGCGAAATCCATCCCTTCAACAAGGTGACGGCGGCCAGCCTGGCGGCCTACGGCCCCAAGGCCATCATTCTTTCGGGCGGTCCGGCCTCGGTCACCGAAGCCGGTTCGCCGCGCATCCCCCAGGCGGTGTTCGATCTCGGCGTGCCGCTGCTGGGCATCTGCTACGGCCAGCAGGCCCTGTGCGAGCAGCTGGGCGGCAAGGTGGAACCGGGCAGCGACCGCGAGTTCGGCCGCGCCTATCTGGAGATCGCCGACGATTGCGCCCTGTTCCACGGGGTGTGGGACAAGGGCGGCCGCGAACAGGTGTGGATGAGCCATGGCGACCGCGTGGTGGCGCTGCCGCCGGGCTTCCGCGTGGTGGGCACCTCGGAAGGCGCCCCCTTCGCCGCCATCGCCAACGACGCGAAGAAGATCTACGGCGTGCAGTTCCACCCCGAGGTGGTGCATACCCCGCACGGCGCCCAGCTGTTGAAAAACTTCACCCATGCCGTGGCCGGGTGCGGCGGCGACTGGACCATGCAGGCCTTCAAGACCCAGGCCATCGAGGCCATCCGCCGCCAGGTGGGCCAGGGCCGGGTGATCTGCGGCCTGTCGGGCGGGGTGGACAGCTCGGTGGTGGCGGCGCTGCTGCACGAGGCCATCGGCGACCAACTGACCTGCGTTTACGTCGATCACGGCCTGATGCGCCTGGGCGAATCCGAACAGGTGGTTTCGGTGTTCCGCGATCAGTTCAAGATCCATCTGGTGCACAAGGACGCCTCGGCGCTGTTCCTGGGCAAGCTGGCCGGCAAGACCGACCCCGAGGAAAAGCGCAAGATCATCGGCGCCACCTTCATCGACGTGTTCGAGGAGGAGGCGAAGCGGGTGGGCGGCGCCGACTTCCTGGCCCAGGGCACCCTTTACCCCGACGTGATCGAATCGGTCAGCGTCATCGGCGGGCCCTCGGTCACCATCAAGAGCCACCATAATGTGGGCGGCCTGCCGGCGCGCATGAACATGAAGCTGGTGGAACCCTTGCGCGAGCTGTTCAAGGACGAGGTGCGGGCCCTGGGCCGCGAACTGGGCCTGCCCGACGACATGGTGGGCCGCCACCCCTTCCCCGGCCCCGGCCTGGCCATCCGCATTCCCGGCCAGGAGATCACCCGCGACAAGCTGGACATCCTGCGCAAGGCCGACGCCATCTATCTGGAGGAAATCCGCAACGCCGGCCTCTACGACGCCATCTGGCAGGCCTTCACCGTGCTGCTGCCGGTGCGCACCGTGGGCGTGATGGGCGACAGCCGCTCCTACGACTACGCCTGCGCCATCCGCGCCGTTACCTCCACCGACGGCATGACCGCCGACTTCTACCCCTTCCCCCACGACTTCCTGGGCCGCGTCGCCAGCCGCATCATCAACGAGGTGAAAGGCATCAACCGCGTGACCTACGACATCACCTCGAAGCCGCCGGGAACCATCGAGTGGGAGTGAGGGGTGCGGGATACCGTGGCGCGCTCCGGAGGGAAATAGCGAAAAAAGTAGAGGGTTACGGGATAGTTTATGACCCGCCGTGCCTCCCGCCGGACGGTCTAAAACGGCTTCACCACCGCGAGCACGGCGATCGCCGTTGCGGAGATCACGATGAGCAATGTCGGCATGGTCTGGCGTCGCGTCCGCACGCCGCCCGCGGCCAGCCGCCGCAGGGAGCCGGACTGCAGGCCGTGCAGCGCCGACAAGGCCACAACGAACACCAGTTTGGCATGCAGCCAGTGGGCCGGGAACCATCCTTGCAGCAGGGCCAGCGTCAGCCCCAGTCCCCAGGCCAGCAGCAGCGCCGGGGTGGTCAGGCGGCGGTCCCAGGTGCGGAGGATCGAGGCGGCATGGCGCTGCGCCGGGGACAGCGTTTCGGCCAGGGGGAGAGCCGACAGGAAAGCGGTTTCGGCGATCAGCCCGCCGATGAACAGCAGTCCCGCCGCAACATGGAGTCCCTTCAGCCAGGGATAGACTGCAAATGGCATCATTGCACCTCGAAAGGTCGGTAAAAGACGCGGAGGCCCGATGAAACAAGCCTGCACGGCCCCCGGATGGCGGGTTCGCCCCGCCTCAAGGGCCGAGATGTAGCACTCACGCCTTATGGCGCAAATGACGTTTTTCCCTTATTTCAAGACATCAGCCCTCGCCCCTGCCCGGCCGAAAGCGATGGCGTTATTTTCTAGTTTCCCGTATAAAACGCCATCCTCCACGGTTTTCGGCGGGCCCCTGTTCCATGCAGCGCATCGGCTTTTTTGTCTGTCACGGCTACGACGCCCTCGATCTTGCCGGGCCGATTTCGGCTTTCAATCAGGTGGCCTCGGCGGCGGGCCACGCCCCCTATGAGCTCCAGGTGCTCTCGCACACCGGCGGGCACATGATCAGCAATTCCGGCCTTCCCATCGCAACGCAGCCCAGCGGCACGCGGGCGCCGGATACCGTTATCTTCGTGGGCGGAGAGATCGCGCCGATGCAAACCGCGGAGAACATCGCCGCCGCCAGGCACCTGGTCTCTGGCGCCACGCGGGTGGGCAGCGTCTGCACCGGGGCCTTCCTCCTGGCGGAAACCGGCTTGCTGGAGGGGCGCAGGGCCGCCACGCACTGGCGCTACACCACGCAATTACAGGCGCGCTTCCCCAGGATCAAAGTGGATGGCGACAGCATCTATATCATGGATGGGCATATCTGGACATCGGCGGGGATCGCAGCGGGGATCGACCTGGCCCTGGCCATGATCGAAAAAGATACCAGCCCCGAGATCGCCCGCACCGTCGCCAGGCTTTTGGTCGTCCCCTACCGTCGCCCCGGCGGGCAGTCGCAATTCTCGGCCATGTCGCAAATGGACCCGGAGTCCGACCGGATCCGGGTAGCCTTGACGTTTGCCAGGGACCATCTGGCGGAAGCCCTGCCCGTCGAGCGCCTGGCCGAGGCGGCGCGCTTAAGCCTGCGGCAATTCGGGCGGGCGTTTCGCCGCGAAACCGGCGAAACGCCGGCCAAGGCGGTCGAGCGCCTGCGCGTCGAGGCGGCACGGCTGCGCCTGCAGGATGGCAGCGAACCCATCGAACAGATCGCCCTGGCCGTCGGCTTCACCGATCCGGAACGGATGCGGCGGGCCTTCATCAAAGTGCACGGCCGCCCGCCGCAAGCGATCCGGCGCGAAACCAGGCTGAACGGCGGTTAATGCCGAGTTGCGGTGATCGGACCCGATCACCGCACCCTCATGCGGCGGGCGGGGTCTTCCAGACCCCTTGCCTAACGCGGCATCAGCCGCGCGTCGCCTTGCTCCTCACCGGCGTCGCGATGAGTCAAACTCATCGCGACTTGGTGTTAGCGCAGGCCGGGGATCACCGCGCGCCCTTTGGAGGCGCCGGGCAGCATCTTATCGACCATCGCCACCACCTCGGGCCGAGCGTCCCTGGGATGGCCGGAGCGGAACGGCGGCGCCGGATCGTATTCGATCACCAGCTGGGCGATTTCGGCGGCCTCCCGGCCGCGCAGCCTCTGCGCCACGCGCAGGGCGAAGTCGATGCCCGCCGTCACGCCGCCGCCACTCATGAAGCGGCCGTCGTCGTCCTCGACGAAATGATCGGGCACGGGAATGGCGCCATAGTCCGCCAGCTTATTGACGAAGGCCCAATGGCAGGCGCTTCGCTTGCCCTTCAGCACGCCCGTCGCGGCAAGCACGAGCGAGCCGTTGCATACCGAGGTGATATGCCGGGCCCCGTCCGCCAGACGCCGGATCTGCGCTTGATAGTCGGAACGCATCGGCACCGACAAATCGGGCCCGCCGGGCACCAGGATCAAGTCGGTTTTCTCGATATCGGCCAGCCGTTCGGTGTTGCCGTACCGCACCCCGAACTCCAGGGTCACGGTGCCGCCATTCAGGCTGGCATAGCGGACGCGGGTGTTCGGCAACCGATGGAAAATTTCGCTGGGACCGGCGAAATCCAGAAGCGTGCCGCCATCGTAATTGACGATCAAAATCTCCAGGGAATCCGTCGGCATTGCGGCGGGGCCCGCCCCGGAACGCGTGTTTTGGCTATGGTCTGTCAAAATGAAATCTCCCGTGCCGCTTAAAGCTGCGAGGCGCCGCCATCGACCACCAGTTCGGTGCCGACGACATAAGAGGACTCGTCGCTGGCGAGATAGAGCGCCGCGTTGGCGATATCCTCGGCCCGGCCCATATGTCCCACCGGAATAACCTTGGCCAATTCGGCCTTACGCTCTCGAACCCAGTCGTCGGACATCCCCCATTTGCTGATCAGCGGCGTGTCGATGGCGCCGGGAGCGATGGCGTTGAAGCGGATTTTGCGGTTCAGAAACTCGTAGGACCAACTGCGCGCCAGCGAACGCACGGCGGCTTTCGCCGCCGCGGTCAGCGAGATGCCGTGCGCGCCGGTCTGCGCCACGAACGAGGTGTTCAGAATGACCGACGCGCCCTCGCGCAAGTCCGGCAGCACCGCCTGCAGCGTGATCACCACGCCCCGGACGTTGATATCCATGATGTCGTCATAGAGAGCAGCGTCGATATCGTTGAGCGCCGAGGGAAAGGCGCGGCCGGCATTGGCGAACACGATATCCAGGCCGCCGAAGTCTTCCTTCACCCTGGCGGCAATGGCCCGCATATCCGGGGCCGAGCGCACATCGCCTTGCAGAACCAGCGCGTTCTCGCCAAGCGCGGCCCGCACGGCGGCGAAGGCGCTGTCGTCGCGCCCGGTCACCGCCACCTTGGCGCCTTCGGCGAGAAACAGCTTGGCGGTGGCCAGGCCGATTCCGCTGGTGCCGCCCGTGATCAAAGCAGTCTTGTTCTTGAGTCTCATCATACGGTCCTCTCGTTCCCTTGCTTAAGACTCACGCCGACATCTCGATGTGCCTGTCCTGTGGCGCGTTTGTTTCGGCATGATTTTGCAAGGGGAGTATGGAACGCGCGCCCTATGGCGCAAAGGTCATATAACCCTCAAAAAACGCCATGCACGCGCCCGCCGGGAGGCGCGCTTTTCCGGGATGGAATGGAACGGTACGGCAAAAAGGGGCATCGCGGACCTCCGCGATGCCCCCCAAAAAAAGAAGCGTGATGCGGCGTTTGCGCATCACGCTTCCCGTCTGATACCGGCGTGGCAAGACTTGCCCCGCCGTTGCTCTCTCTGTTTTGGCGCGGCCTCAGGCCGCTTGGCCGGGGGAGGACAAAACCGGCGGCGCCCCTACTCGGCCGCCAGGGCGAACATCTCCCCTTGCGGCAGGCGGCCGGCGCGCAGTTCGGCGGCGGCGCGGCGCAGGCGCTCGGCGGGGCAATTGTTGCTGAGATAATCGATGGCCCGGGTCATTTCGGCGATCGACTGCGACAGCCGGGCCACATCCCGCGTCATGCGCGCCGCCTGGAATTCCAGACCGCGGCTGTCGGTGGCGATGTCCTGGAAGCGATCGGTCAATGAGGTCATGGCCATCTCCTTTTTTCCCTCGTCTCTTGCCCAGAAGCTATCCCAGGTAAAACCCTGCGGACAATCCGGGAAAAGGGAGCACAACCCTTCCCATTGGCGCTCGCTTTTTATAATCCATAAGTTAAAGACCTGATCATCTCGGTGGGTTTTGCATAAAATGCCACATTAATCCTGATCTAAATGCGGGCTTTCTCCATCCGACAGGCGCAAAGGGCAGCCTATATCCCGTAAAATGGTATTAATGTCTTCCATTGAGAAGTAACGCGCCGCCTCAAAAGGATAGTTATCCCTCAGCATTTGGTCGTACGCGGTAAAATTATGGCGAAGGTATGAAATCAACGACAGCCACGCCGCCCGTTCCACCGTGGCCCGGCGCAATCCTTTCGACCACAGGGCATGTTCCACGATTTCCTTGCGGTCCGCCGCATCGAGCCTGGGCGCCAAACGCAGAATTTCTTTTTCCAGACGATTTTTTCTGTCGGCGCCGCTCATGGCGGCGTCACCTCGCGCCACTGGCCGGGAGCCAGCCCCTCCAGGGTCCAGGGCCCCACCGACCAGCGGATCAGCCGCAGGGTGGGAAAGCCCACCGCCGCCGTCATGCGCCGCACCTGGCGATTGCGCCCCTCCTTCAGGGTCAGGCGCAGCCAGGCGGTGGGAATGGCGGCACGAAAGCGGATGGGCGGCGTGCGCGGCCACAACCCGGCCGGTTCCACCATGCGCTCGGCCCCGGCCGGCAGGGTGGGGCCATCCTTCAAGGTCAGCCCGTTCCGCAGGCGGCGCAGGGCGGCATCGTCGGGTTCGCCTTCCACCTGGGCCCAATAAACCTTGGGCATCTTATGCCGGGGCTGGCTTAAGGTGGCGATCAGGCCGCCATCGTCGCTGAGAACCACCAGCCCCTCGGAATCCCGGTCCAACCGCCCGGCGGGATAAACGCCGGGCACCGGCACATAATCGGCCAGGGTGGCGCGTCCGGCCTCGCGGTCGGTGAACTGGCACAGCACATCGAAAGGTTTATGCAGCAAAATCAGGCGCGACATGATGCGCCACCATCCCGCGCTTTCACGGCTTTTGCAACCGGCAACAAAAAACGCGGGCGCCCGGGCGCCCGCGTTTTTCCGAAGCCGTGCCCGGCTATTTCAGATCCTTGGCGAAATCCTCTTCGAAATATTCGCCGGGCGCCCGTTTGCCCGAGGCGCGCTGCTCCTCTTCCTGCTTCTTCAGGGCCACGCGGCGGATCTTGCCCGAGACCGTTTTCGGCAGGGAGGAAATCTCGATGCGGCGCACCCGCTTATAGGGGGCCAGCACCGTGTGGATATGGCGGAAGATCGACAGGGCCAGCTCGTCGCTGGGCTCGAAGCCGTCGCGCAGGGTAATGAAGGCCTTGGGCACCGCCAGACGCATGGGATCGGGGCTGGGCACCACCGCCGCCTCGGCCACCGCCTCGTGCTCGATCAGGGCGCTTTCCAGCTCGAACGGGCTGATACGGTAGTCGGAGGCTTTGAACACGTCGTCGGCGCGGCCGACATAGGTGAGGTAGCCATCGGCATCGACGCTGGCGATATCGCCGCAATGATAGTGCCCGGCCCGCATCAGACTGGCGGTTTTCTCCGGATCGTCCTTGTAACCCACCATCAGCCCCAGCGGACGCGGATCAAGGGCCAGGGAGATTTCCCCCTCCTCGGCCGGCTGATCGTCGGCGTCCAGCAACGCCACCTTGTAGCCGGGCATGGGCCGGCCCATGGAGCCGGGCTTCACCGGCTGGCCGGGAGGATTGCCCACCTGGCAGGTGGTTTCGGTCTGGCCGAAACCATCGCGGATGGTGATGTTCCAGGCCTTCTTGACGATATCGATCACTTCCGGGTTCAAAGGTTCGCCCGCGCCCACCAGTTCGCGGATCGTCACCGGATAGGCCGCCAGGTTTTCCTGCATCAGCATGCGCCACACCGTGGGCGGGGCGCACAGCGAGGTGACCGAGCAGCGCACCAGGGTGTCCAGCATGGCCTTGGCGTTGAAGCGGCCGAAATTATAGACGAACACCGTGGCCCCGGCATTCCAGGGGGCGAAGAAATTGCTCCAGGCATGCTTGGCCCAGCCGGGCGAGCTGATATTGCAGTGGATATCGCCGGGCTGCAGGCCGATCCAGTACATGGTGGAAAGATGCCCCACCGGATAGCTCTGATAGCTGTGCTGCACCAGCTTGGGCTTGGAGGTGGTGCCCGAGGTGAAATAGAGCAGGAAGGGGTCGGTGGCGTTGGTGGGGCCGTCGGCCGTGAAGGCCGGGCTGGCGGCGTAGGCCGCCTCGAAGGCGGTCCAGCCCTCCAGGGCGCCGCCCACGATCAGGCGGGTATAGCCGCCTTCGATGGTGTCGAACTTCTCGGCTTCCGCCGCCCCGGCGATGACGTGGCGCACGCCGCCACGTTCGAAACGGTCGCGCAGATCCTCGGGCACCAGCAGCGGCGTGGCGGGAATCAGCACCGCTCCCAGCTTCATGGCCCCCAGCATGATATCCCACAGGGGCACCACGTTGGACAGCATCAGCAGGATGACCTCGCCCCGCTTCACCCCTTGCGCGCGCAGGAAATTGGCCACGCGGTTGGAGCGTTCGGCCATCTGGGCGAAGGTGAGCTTGTGATCCTGCCCCTGCTCGTCCACCAGCCACAGGGCCAGACGATCGTTGTCCTTGGCCAGGACGTCGAAATAATCCAGCGCCCAGTTGAACTGCGTCAGCTGGGGCCAGCGGAAATCGCGGTAGGCCGTCTGGTAATCGGTACGGTGCGCGATCAGGAAATCGCGGGCGGCAAGAAACGCCTGCAAATCGTTAGACATGAAAACCTCCCCGTGGTCTGTTGATCCGGCCGGTTTTTGTGGCCGTGATTTTTTAGAAACTACATGTTGCGGCGATATTGGCCGCCCACCTCGAACAGGGTGCCGGAAATCTGCCCCAGCGAGCAGACGCGGACCGCCCGCATCAGCACCTCGAAAATATTGTGGTTGGCGATGGCGGCCTGGCGCAGTTCGGCCAGAGCCTGCTCCGCCTCGCCGGCGTTGCGCGTCTGGAAATCGCGCAGACGCTTCAGCTGGCTTTGTTTTTCGGCGTCGGTCGAGCGCTGCAACACGATATCCTGCTCTTCCGGCGGGTTGGGGTTCAAGAAGGTATTGACCCCGATGATGGGATAGCTGCCGTCGTGCTTCAGATGCTCGTAATAGAGGGATTCGTCCTGGATCTTGCCGCGCTGATAGCCGGTTTCCATGGCTCCCAGCACGCCGCCGCGATCGGCGATGCGCTCGAACTCGGCCAGCACCGCCTCTTCCACCAGATCGGTCAGCTCCTCCAGGAAGAACGAGCCCTGGTTGGGGTTCTCGTTCTTGGCCACCCCCCATTCGCGGTTGATGATCAACTGGATGGCCATGGCGCGGCGCACCGATTCCGCCGTCGGCGTGGTGTAGGCCTCGTCGTGGGCGTTGGTGTGCAGGGAATTGCAGTTGTCGTAGATGGCGATCAGGGCCTGCAGGGTGGTGCGGATATCGTTGAAATCCACCTCCTGGGCGTGCAGCGAGCGGCCCGAGGTCTGGATGTGGTATTTCAGCTTCTGCGAGCGCTCGTTGGCGCCGTACTTGTCGCGCATGGCCACGGCCCAGATGCGCCGCGCCACCCGGCCGATCACCGAATATTCCGGATCCATGCCGTTGGAGAAGAAGAACGACAGATTGGGCGCGAAATCATCGATGTGCATGCCGCGCGCCAGATAGCTTTCCACGTAGGTGAAGCCGTTGGCCAGGGTGAAGGCCAGCTGCGAGATGGGATTGGCCCCGGCCTCGGCGATATGGTAGCCCGAGATGGACACCGAATAGAAATTGTTCACCTTGTTGTGAACGAAGAACTCCTGGATGTCGCCCATCATCTTCAGGGCGAAATCGGTGGAGAAGATGCAGGTGTTCTGGCCCTGATCCTCTTTCAGAATGTCGGCCTGCACGGTGCCGCGCACCGAGGCCAGCGTCCATTCGCGGATCTTGGCCTCCTCGTCGTCGGTGGGCTGGCGGCCGTTCTCGGCCTCGAACTTTTCCATCTGCTGGGCGATGGCGGTATTGAAGAACAGCGCCAGGATGATGGGGGCCGGGCCGTTGATGGTCATGGAGACCGAGGTGGAAGGGGCGCAGAGATCGAAGCCCGAATAGAGCACCTTCATGTCGTCCAGGGTGGCGATGGACACGCCGGAATTGCCGATCTTGCCGTAAATGTCGGGGCGTTCGTCGGGATCGCAGCCGTAGAGCGTCACCGAATCGAAGGCGGTGGACAGGCGGGTGGCCGGGGCGTCCTTCGACAGCAGCTTGAAGCGGGCATTGGTGCGGAAGGCGTCGCCCTCGCCGGCGAACATGCGGGTGGGATCCTCGTTCTCGCGCTTGAAGGCGAACACCCCGGCGGTATAGGGGAAGCTGCCCGGCACGTTCTCGCGCAACAGCCAGCGCAGAAGCTCGCCCTGATCCTCGAACGGCGGCAGCACCACCTTGCGGATTTTGCTGCCCGACAGCGAGGTGCTGGTGAGCCGGGTGCGGATCTCCTTGTTGCGGATCTTCACCACGTAATCGTCGCCGGCGTAGCTTTCCTTCACCTGCGGCCACATATCCAGCATCTTGCGGTTATGGGGATCGACCTGGCGCTCCAGCTCGGCCGCCTCGGCGGTCAGCGCCGACAGATCCAGGCCGCATTTTTCCATATGCGCCACCGAGAGGTGCAGGGCCTGCACGGTGCGCACCAGCCCCACCTGCGCCGCCGCCTTTCTGTGATAGCCGCGCACGGCGTCGGCGATCTCGGCCAGATAGCGGGCGCGGGCCGGGGGCACGATGGCGGTGGCCACCGACGAGGCCTTGTCGGCGGGCTTGGGCAGATGGCTCTCCGGCAGGGTGAAGCCGCGCCCGGTCAACGCCTCCAGGAGGCCGTGATAGAGGGCGGTGACGCCGTCGTCGTTGAAGCGCGAGGCGATGGTGCCGTACACCGGCATGGCCTCGGCCGGGGTGGAAAAGGCCTGATGGTTGCGCTGCACCTGCTTGCGCACGTCGCGCAGGGCGTCCTGGCCGCCCTTGCGGTCGAACTTGTTGATGGCCACCACGTCGGCGTGATCGAGCATGTCGATCTTTTCCAGCTGGCTGGCGGCGCCGAATTCCGGGGTCATCACGTAAAGCGACAGATCGCCCAGCTCCGACACGGCGGAATCGGCCTGACCGATGCCGGGGGTTTCGACGATGATCAGATCGAAGCCGGCCAGCTTGCACAGATCGACGATCTGCGGCACCTGGGCGGGAATCTCGCTGCCGGCGTTGCGGGTGGCCAGCGAGCGCATATAGGTGCGCCCGCCGATGGCGTTCATGCGGATGCGGTCGCCCAGCAGGGCGCCGCCGGTTTTGCGCTTGGAGGGATCGACGGCGATGATGGCGATGGCCACCTCCGGCCGGTCGAGGCGGAAGCGGCGGATCAGTTCGTCGGTCAGCGACGACTTGCCGGCGCCGCCGGTGCCGGTGATGCCCAGCACCGGCACCTTCACATCATGGGCGCGCTGGGCGATCTGATCGGACAACGTGGTGGAGAGGGTGCCGTTCTCCAGTTCGGAAATCAGCTGCGACAGCAGGCGGCGGTCGGGGGCTTCGAGCCCGGCCAGACCGTTGGGAAAGCTGCGCGGCGCCGCGATGCGCGACCGGCGGATGACATCGTCGATCATGCCCTGCAGGCCCAGGGCCTGGCCGTCTTCCGGCGAATAGATCTTCTCGACGCCGTAGGCCTCCAGCTCGCGGATTTCCGCGGCCACGATCACGCCGCCGCCGCCGCCGAAGACGCGGATATGCCCGGCATCGTTCTGGCGCAGAAGATCGATCATGTATTTGAAGAACTCGATATGCCCGCCCTGATAGGAACTGATGGCGATGCCCTGCACATCCTCCTGCACGGCGGCGGTGACGATCTCCTCCACCGAGCGGTTGTGCCCCAGATGGATCACCTCCACCCCGCCCTGCTGCAACAGGCGGCGCATGATGTTGATGGAGGCGTCATGCCCGTCGAACAGACTGGTGGCCGTGATGAAGCGAACCTTCGACGGCGCCGGGACGGCGGCAAGGGCCTTATCCTTCAAAGCGTGGGGCATGGGGCGTTCCTTCCAGTGGCGTTGCCTCCGCGTGACACCGCGGGATTGCTTAGCCTGAACGTTAGGGCCTGAGAGGGGCGGCAAGCCATGTCGCAAGCCGTCAGCGGGGGTGAATTATTTTACCAGACACCAGGGATTTTTTCCCACATCCAGCCGCATAGCTTCATTCCCGCGCCTGCGGGGAACACTCTTGTTGCCGCCGCCGCGTGGCGGCGCGGTCGTTCCGTCTGTTTGCGGAGGAGCGCGGCGCCGACGCCCCTCCCGTGACGGCCCGCCGCCCCCAGGCACGGCTTTGGCGAACCCGAAAAAGAGGCCGGGTGGAGCTCCACCCGGCCCGCAAGGTCGGTTGATCAGGGACACAATCCGCCGGTTTTGCCGAAAATCTAAGACAGAACCGGCCTCAACACCGTTGGCAACCACCCCAACGGTGACTCTTCGGGGCGTCAGGCGATCACGCCCGCCGCCAACAAATCCGCGATCTCGTCGGGCGCGAAGCCCCAGTCGGCCAGGGCGGCGCCGGTATCCTGGCCCGGGCGGGGCGGCGGCGCTCCCAGGGTGGCCGGGGTGCGGCTGAAGCGCGGCGCCGGGGCCGGTTGCACCACGCCGTCGCGCGCAATAAAGGTTTCGCGGGCGCGGTTGTGCGGATGGGCCGGGGCCTCGTCCAGGTCCAGCACCGGGGCCACGCACACGTCCAGCCCGTCGAAATGGGCGCACCAGTCGTCGCGGTCGCGCTGGGCCAGACTGTCGGTCAGGGCGGCGCGCAGGGCGGGGGCGCGCGGGTCCTGGCCCTCCAGCCCCAGCTCTTGCAGGAAGCGGGCGGCGAACTGCGGTTCCAGCGGCCCCACCGCCAGCCATTTGCCGTCGCGGCAGCGGTAGGTGCCGTAGAGCGGCAGGCCGCCGTCGAACAGATTGTCGCCGCGCCGGTTGCTCCAGGCGCCGTTGCCCTTCAGGCTGTAGATCATCGCCATCAGGAGCGCCGCGCCATCGGTCATGGCGGCGTCCACCACCTGACCCTGGCCGGTTTTCTGCGCATGCAGCAGCGCCGCCAGCAGGCCGAAGGCCAGCAGCAGGCCGCCGCCGCCGAAATCGCCCACCAGATTGAGCGGCGGCACCGGGGCCTCGCCGCCGATGGCGTGCAGCGCCCCGGTGAGGGCGATATAGTTGATATCGTGCCCGGCGCGGCTGGCCAGCGGTCCCTCCTGGCCCCAGCCGGTCATGCGGCCGTAGACCAGGCGGGGCTGGCGTTCCAGGCAGGCCTCGGGCCCCAGGCCCAGCCGCTCCATCACCCCGGGGCGGAAGCCTTCCACCAGGGCGTCGGCCTGGGCGATCAGCCGCAGCAGGGCCGCCGCCGCCCGGGGGTGCTTCAGATCGAAGGCGGCGGAGCGGCGGCCCCGGGCCAGCACATCGTGGCGCTGCCCCAAAAGATCGACGCCGCCGATGCGGTCGATGCGCAGCACCTCGGCCCCCATGTCGGCCAGCAGCATGGCGCAGAACGGCGCCGGGCCGAGGCCCGCCAGTTCCACCACCTTGAAACCGCTCAAGGGGCCGGGCATCGCCTACAGGCTCCGGGCGATCAGCATGCGCTGGATCTCGCTGGCGCCTTCGTAGATCTGGGTGATGCGCACATTGCGATAAAGCCGCTCCACCGGATAATCGGCCAGATAGCCGTAGCCGCCATGCACCTGGATGGCGGCCGAACACACCTCCTCGGCTATTTCCGAGGCGAACAGTTTGGCCATGGAGGCCTCGGTCAGGCAGGGCTGGCCGGCATCGCGCAGGCGGGCGGCGTTGTGCACCATCAGCCGGGCCGCCGTCAGCCGGGTTTTCATGTCGGCCAGCTTGAAGGCGATGGCCTGATGCTCCAGCAGCGGCTTGCCGAAGGTGACGCGGTCCCGGGCATAGTCGCGGGCCGCCTCGAAGGCGGCGCGGGCCATGCCCACCGCCTGGGCGGCGATGCCGATGCGCCCGCCCTCCAGGTTGGAGAGAGCGATCTTATAGCCCTCGCCCTCGGCGCCCAGGCGCAGATCGGCCGGCAGGCGCAGATCCTCGAAGACAATCTGGCAGGTATCGGAGGCATGCTGGCCCATCTTCTCCTCCACCCGCGCCACGTGATAGCCGGGGCTGTCGGTGGGAACGATGAAGGCCGAGATGCCCTTCTTGCCGGCGGCGGCATCGGTGACGGCGAAGGCGATCAGCACCCGGGCCGAGCGCCCCGAGGTGACGAACTGCTTGGTGCCGTTCAGCACGTAAGCATCGCCGTCGCGCACCGCCCGCACCTTCAGGCTGGCGGCGTCGGACCCGGCATGGGGCTCGGTGAGGGCGAAACCGCCCAGCCATTCCCCCGCCGCCATGCGCGGCAGGAAGCGCTGCTTCTGCGCCTCGGTGCCGAACCGCAGGATGGGGGTGCAGGCCACCGAATTATGCACGCTCATCACCGTGGAGAGGGCGCCGTCGCCGGCGGCGATTTCCTCCAGCGCCAGCACGTAGGAGAGATAATCGCTGCCCGAGCCGCCCCACTGCTCCGGCAGCAGCATGCCCAGAAAGCCCAGCTCGCCCATCTGGCGCACCGTTTCGGCGGGAAAGTGGGACAACCGGTCCCACTCCGCCGAATGGGGCGCCAGTTGCTCGGCGGCAAACTGGCGGGCCATGTCCTGAATCAGGGTTTGTTCTTCCGTCAGCAGCATGATGCGGGGCTCTCCGTTCAGGCCAGTTCCACGGCCATGGCCGTGGCTTCGCCGCCGCCGATGCACAGCGAGGCCACGCCGCGCTTCAGGCCGTAGCGGCGCAGGGCCGACAGCAGGGTAACGACGATGCGCGCGCCGGACGCGCCGATGGGATGGCCCAGGGCGCAGGCGCCGCCATGCACGTTGACCTTCTCGGCGGGCAGGCCCAGATCGCGCAGGGCGGCCATGGCCACCACGGCGAAGGCTTCGTTCACCTCGAACAGATCCACCTGCTCCCGGCTCCAGCCGGTTTTGGCGAACAGCGCCTTCATGGCGCCGATGGGGGCGGTGGGGAACAGGCCGGGCTTGTCGGCGAAGGTGGCGTGCCCAAGGATGGTGGCGATGGGGGCCAGCCCCCGCGCCTCGGCCTGGGAGCGGCGCATCATCACCAGGGCGGCGGCGCCGTCGGAGATGGAGCTGGAATTGGCCGCCGTCACCGTGCCGCCCTCGCGGAAGGCCGGACGCAGGGTGCGGATCTTCTCCAGATTGGCCTTGGGCGGCTGCTCGTCGGAGGCGATCACCTTGTCCGTCTTGCCGGCCTTCACCGTCACCGGCACGATCTCATCGGCGAACAGGCCGCCTTCGATGGCCTTCTGGGCGCGGGTCAGCGAGGTGATGGCCCAATCGTCCTGCGCCTCGCGGCTGAAGCCGTAGCTTTGCGCGCATTCCTCGGCGAAGGTGCCCATCAGGCGGCCCTTGTCGTAGGCGTCTTCCAGGCCGTCGAGGAACATGTGGTCCAGCACCTTGCCGTGGCCCATGCGGTAGCCGCCGCGCGCCTTGTCCAGCAGGTAGGGGGCGTTGCTCATGCTTTCCATGCCGCCCGCCACCATCACCTCGGCGCTGCCGGCCAGCAAAAGGTCGTGGGCCAGCATGGCGGCCTTCATGCCCGAACCGCACATCTTGTTGACGGTGGTGCAGCCCGCCGCCAGCGGCAGACCGGCGCCCAGCGAGGCCTGGCGGGCCGGAGCCTGGCCCAGACCGGCCGGCAGCACGCAGCCCATGATCACTTCCTGCACGGCCTCGGGCGCCACACCGGCGCGGGCGATGGCGGCGGCGATGGCGGCGGCGCCCAGGCGGGGCGCGGCCAGATCCTTGAGATCGCCCTGAAAACCGCCCATGGGGGTGCGGGCGGCGCCAACGATAACGATGGGATCCTGCTTGCTCATGGCTCTGTTTCCTTAACCCTTTGAAATGATTACTTGGCGGCCATGCGCACGGCGCCGTCGAGGCGGATGACCTCGCCGTTCAGCATGGGATTTTCGACAATGGCGCGGCACAGGGCGGCGAATTCGGCGGGGCGGCCCAGGCGCGGCGGGAACGGCACCAGCTTGCCCAGCGAGTCCTGCACCTCCTGCGGCATGGCCTCCACCATGGGGGTGGCGAAGATGCCGGGGGCGATGGTCATGACGCGGATGCCCGAACGGGCCAGTTCGCGGGCGATGGGCAGGGTCATGCCCACCACGCCGCCCTTGGAGGCGGCATAGGCGGCCTGGCCGATCTGGCCGTCGAAGGCGGCGATGGAGGCGGTGTTGATGATCACCCCGCGCTCGCCGTCGGCATTGGCGGCCTGCCCGGCCAGGGCGGCGGCGGCCAGACGCAGCATGTTGAAGCTGCCCACCAGATTGACGGTGATGGTGCGGCTGAAGGTTTCCAGCGCGTGGGGGCCGTTCTTGCCCACCACCTTTTCGCCGGGGCAGATGCCGGCGCAATTGACCAGGCCGTTCAGCCCGCCGAACGCCGACAGGGCGCCGTCGATGGCGGCCTGGCCGCTGGCCTCGCTGGTGACGTCGGTGCGGATGAAACGGGCCCCCGCTCCCAATTCGGCGGCCAGGGCCGTGCCGGCGTCCTCGTTGACGTCGGCGATGACCACGCGGCCGCCCTGGCCGGTGATCATGCGGGCCACGGCGGCCCCCAGGCCCGAGCTGGCGCCGGTGACGACGAAGACGCTGTTTTCGATCTGCATGGTGACGGCTCTCCCTAAATCCACTGGCTTTTGACGGCAGGGTAAGAGGTTCGCACCGGCGCGGTCGATGCCTGGATCAATCAAAGCGCCTGACAGCTTTTGCGACTTCCGTTACTGTCGAAGCCGGGACCGGCTCGGGAAAAGGCCGGCCGCTCAGGGACGTTCATGGAAAAAAGCACCATTTCCGTCGCCTTCGTCGCCCCGTTGCTGGAAGGGGTGCGGCGGCACGGTTTCGACAGCGACGAGATTCTGGAACAGGCGGGGATTTCTCCGGCCCTGCCGGCCCTGCCCCATGCCCGGGTATCCGCCGACAGTTACGCCATGCTGCTGCGCCTGACCGCGCAAGTGCTGGACGACGAGTTTTTCGGCCAGGACCGGCGGCGCATGAAGGTGGGCAGCTTCGCCATGCTGTGCCGCATCCTGATCCACTGCGACCATCTGGACAAAGCCCTGGATCTGGCCCTGCGCTATTACGCCCTGCAATTGGACGAGGTGTACGGCTCGCTCAAGCGCGACGGCGATCTGGTGTGGCTGGCCCTGCATCCGCGCGACGCGGCGCGGCCGGTGGGGGTGTTCGCCCAGGAAACCATGCTGATGTTCATCCATCGCCTGGCCTGCTGGCTGGTCAACCGCCGCATCGCCATCCAACGCGCCGCTTTTTGCTACCCGAAGCCGCCGCATCACGGCGAATATGATCTGCTGTTCTGTTCCGACCAAGCCTTCGGCCAGCCCTTCACCGGCCTGGCCATGGAGGCCCGCGTCCTCACCCTGCCGGTGGCGCGGCGCGCCGAAAGCCTGCGCGGGTTTTTGAGCAACGCCCCGGAAAACCTGCTGTTCCAGTACAAGAACGGCGACAGCATGACCATTCAGATCCTGCGCCGCCTGGGCAGCATGGCCCCGGCCGACTGGCCCAGCCTGGAGCAATTGGCCCGCGATCTCGGCACCTCCACCTCCACCATCCGCCGTCGCCTGGATTCGGAAGGGCAGTACTATCAGGGCCTCAAGGATCAGGTGCGGCGCGACATGGCCATCAACCTGCTGAACGGCACCGGCATGAGCGTGATGGATATCGGCGCCGAGCTGGGCTTCGCCGAGACCAGCGCCTTCCACCGCGCTTTCAAGAAGTGGACCGGCGCCAATCCCGGCGAATACCGCCGGGCGCTGACGAAAGCTACGCTTCCCAGTTGAAGGTGGCGAAGGCCTGCAAAGGCTCGCGCTCGGTTTCCAGGCGGTTTTCCGGCGCCGTCTCATCCTCGTAGCCCAGGGCCACGCCGCAGGCGATGATCTGATCCTCGGGAATGCCCAGATCCTGGTGGATGATCTTGTGATATTGCGAGAACGACTGCTGCGGGCAGCTGTGCAGGCCGAAACCGCGCGCCGCCAGCAGGACCGACTGCAGGAAGGTGCCGAGATCGAACCAGCTGCCGGTGTTCATGGCGCGGTCGATGGTGATGAACAGCCCCACCGGCGCCCCGAAGAAACTGTAATTGCGGCCGTGCTGGCGCTTCATGGCCTCGGTATCGCCCTTGGCGATGCCCACCAGGCGGTAAAGCTCGCGCCCCAGAGTGCGCCGCCGGGTGAGGTAAGGATCCACCCACTGATCGGGATAATAGGCATATTCCTCGGCATGGCCGGGTTCGTCGGCGGCATGGGCGGCGGTGATGCGGGCGGTAAGATCGCGCAACGGCCGCCCCGACAGCACCCACACCCGCCAGGGCTGGATATTGGTGCCCGAGGGCGCCCGCGCCGCCAGTTCCAGAATCTGCTCCACCACCCGGCGCTCCACCGGCCGGTCGGAAAAGGCGCGCACCGAACGGCGGCTCCGCATGGCCTGGAACACGTCGCAGCGGGCGGGGGGAAGATCGGAAAACGACGTCATCGCGGAAGCCTCCTGGAGATGGGATTTTTTCCCATGCTAATGGCTCCGTCCCCCCAGGTCGATGCCGCGATCGCTCACCCCCGCTGACGGCTTTTACCGCCCCGGTCTCGGCACAGGGTGAGGTCGCGTCCCACAGAGTGGTGTAACAGGGTTTCCCAGGGGATGAGGGCGTAGGGTGCGTAGCGCCCGGAGGCATCATCCCCTGGGAGGTCATCGAAGATCTTCGGTAAGGTTTGGTTGCGAGACCGAACACCGAACCTAAGGATCAAACCGA
>JAJXUO010000030.1 GCA_021782815.1 Pseudomonadota bacterium | reverse complement strand
GGCGACGCGCGCCTGATGGCGCGGTGAGGCAAAGCGCGCCATCAGGCACGACGCCAAGGGTTTCGGAGAAACCCGCCCGGCGTATGAGGGTGCAGTGATCGGTTCCGATCACTGCAATTTGGTATTACGGGGTCACGGTAATGGTGCCCTTCATGCCGCTCTCATAGTGGCCGGGGAGGTTGCAGTCGTACTCCACCGTGCCGGGCTGGGTGAAGGTCCAGGCCAGGCTGGCGGCCTCGCCGGGATCGAGGCTGACGGCATTGCCCATATGGTGGTGGTGCGGCGGCAGGCCTTTTTCCGCCTCGGCCGCCATCATGCGGCGGTGCGCCGTCTGCATGGCGGCGGTGCCCAGCATGAATTCGTGCATCACCGTGCCGCTGTTATGCAGCTTGAACAGCACGGTTTCCCCCGCCTTCACCGTCAGGCTGTTGGGGGTGAAGGCCATATCCGTCAGTTCGATGGACACGGTGCGCCCGGCCTGGGCGGCCGTGGCGGGATGGCCGAAGGCCATCATGCCGCCCCCCATGCCATGCTCCATGCCGCCTTGCCCCATCATGCCCGAGCCCATGCCCTGCCCCATCATGCCGGGGCCCATGCCGTCGTCGTCATGGGCCTGGGCCAGGGGAGCGGCCAGCAGCAGCCCCAGCAGGGCCGCCGACATCAAAATCGTCTTTTTCATGATTGATCCTCTTCCAGATCCGGCCGGAACCGGATCACGGTAAACCAGCGATATCAGGGATGTTGGAAAGACGGATCAGGCGCGGGGCGGTTTACGCGGCGGCGGCCAGCGGAACCCCCGCACCGGGCGGGACGGCATCGGCCAGGATACCGGCGCGAACAGAGGGTGCGGGGCGAAAACCGGCGCCAGCGGCGCGGCAACCGCGGCGGGACGGCAACAGGTCATATCGCAGAGCCGGGCCGGGGCGACCGGCGCGCACCGGGCGGCCGGGGTGGCGGTCAGGGACGGCATCGCCATGGGCGCGGCCCGGGCGGCGGAAAGCGACAGCCCCCCGCCCCACGACAGCAGCAACAGCAGCAACACCAACCCCAGGCGACGCATCGAAGGCGGCCCCTTATCGTCCGGACTGTTGCCACACTATCCCGGAATCATGCCCAAAAAAAGGCGGGTGGTTTTTTTCTATATGCCCCTCAGACGCCGGGCGCTGGCGTGCCGCCAGCTTGGCTTGTCCTCGCTTTTGCCTCCGCGCAAGCGCTCCCGGCAACGCCCGGCGCGCTCACCCCACCTTGTGATAGATCTCGCCGCCGCTTTCCTGGAACTCGGCCGCCTTGGCGGCCATGCCCTGTTCGGCCGCCTGCGCGGCCAGGCCCTGTTCCGCCGCCAGGGCGGCGTCGCGCACATCCTGGCTGATTTTCATCGAACAGAACTGCGGCCCGCACATGGAGCAGAAATGCGCCAGCTTGGCCCCGGCGGCGGGCAGGGTCTGATCGTGGAAGCTTTCCGCCTTTTCCGGATCCAACGACAGGGCGAACTGGTCCTTCCAGCGGAACTCGAAGCGGGCCTTCGACAGGGCGTTGTCGCGGTCCTGGGCGCCGGGATGGCCCTTGGCCAGATCGGCGGCGTGGGCGGCCAGCTTGTAGGCGATCACCCCTTCGCGCACGTCGTTGCGGTCGGGCAGGCCCAGATGCTCCTTCGGGGTCACATAGCACAGCATGGCGGTGCCCATGGAGCCGATGAGGGCGGCGCCGATGGCGCTGGTAATGTGGTCGTAGCCCGGCGCGATATCGGTGGTGAGCGGCCCCAGGGTGTAGAACGGCGCCTCGTGGCACCACTCCAGCTGCAGGTCCATGTTCTGCTTGATCTTGTGCAGCGGCACATGGCCGGGGCCTTCGATCATCACCTGCACGTCGCGGGCCCAGGCCCGCTCGGTCAGCTCGCCCAGGGTTTTCAGTTCGGCGAACTGGGCCTCGTCGTTGGCATCGGCGATGGAGCCGGGGCGCAGGCCGTCGCCCAGCGAAATGCCCACGTCATAGGCGGCCAGCAGGTCGCAGATCTCGTCGAAGCGCTCGTACAGGAAACTCTCGCGGTGATGCGCCAGACACCATTTGGCCATGATGGAGCCGCCGCGCGAGACGATGCCGGTGGTGCGGCGGGCGGTGAGCGGAATGTGCGACAGCAGCAGCCCGGCATGGATGGTGACATAATCCACCCCCTGCTCGGCCTGTTCGATCAGGGTGTCGCGGAAAATCTCCCAGGTCAGATCCTCGGCCTTGCCGTCCACCTTCTCCAGGGCCTGATAAATGGGCACGGTGCCGATGGGCACCGGGCTGTTGCGCAGGATCCATTCGCGCACCGCGTGGATATAGCGGCCGGTGGACAGATCCATCACCGTATCGGCGCCCCAGCGGATGGCCCAGACCAGCTTGTCCACTTCCGAGGCCACGTCGGAGGCGATGGGGGAATTGCCGATATTGGCGTTGATCTTCACCAGGAAGTTCCGGCCGATGATCATCGGCTCGCTTTCCGGATGATTGGGATTGGCCGGCAGAATGGCCCGGCCGGCGGCGATCTCGGCGCGCACGAACTCGGGCTCAAAGCCTTCGCGCTTGGCCACATAGGCCATTTCCGGCGTCACCAGGCCCTTCCTGGCATAGGCCAGCTGGGTGGGGCGGCAACCGGGCTTGGCCCGCAGCGGCTTGCGGCCGGCGCGGTCGAACAGCGGCACGGTGGCGTCCTGGCCGGGTTTCAGGCCGTTATCCTCGGGCTTTTCCACCCGGCCCTCGTACGCCTCCACATCGCCCCGGGCCAGGATCCAGTCGCGGCGCAGGGCGGGCAGACCGGCGCGGATATCCACGTGGGCGGCCTCGTCGGTATAGGGCCCCGAGGTATCGTAGACGGTGAGCGACGGCTCAGCCCCGGTGAGCAGGATCTCGCGCATGGCCACGGATACGCCCTCGGCCCCCGGCACATGCACCTTGCGGGAACCGGGAATGGGCCCGGTGGTGACGGAAAGCTCCTGGATCTTCGATACGTTCGACACGGTGGCAGTCTCCCCGCCGCGCCGGGCGCGGCCGATGGCAGGACAAGGGGCAAACGGCGAACGAAGGAACAGCGCTCCATCCCTTCGCCGGCATGACCCGGATCAGGTTCGAAGGGTTGCCGCGCCGTCCAGCGGACCAGCGGCCTCTCAGCCCCTTGCCGGGGCGCCCCTTGGATTTGGCCGAAGTGTGCGGGCTTTTCCCGGCTCTTGTCAACCGGTGGCCTTTTAGGGGAATTATATGATTCCCAAATATCCCTCAGCTGATCCAAGGCGGCGTTCCTTTTCCCCGCCCATACGGAGACCGTCATGATCCTGGACGAGCGCACCCTCGGCCTTTTCACCCTGGCCTGTCTGGCCCTGGCCGCCCTGCCCGGTCCCGACATGATGCTGTTCGTCAGCCGCAGCATGGTGCAGGGCTGGCGCGTGGGCGTGGCCGCCCTGTGCGGCGCCGTGCTGGGCTGTTTCTGCCAGGCCATGGCCGCCGGGCTGGGGCTGTCGCGCCTGTTCCTGCTGGTGCCGCTGGCCTTCCAGGCGGTGCGGCTGCTGGGCGCCGCCTATCTCCTTTATCTGGCCTGGAGCACGCTCCGCGCCCGGCCCGCCGCCCTGTCCGCCGCCGGGGTTCCGCCGCTGCCCTTCGCCACGGCGCTGCGCCAGGGGCTTTTCACCAATCTTCTCAATCCCAAGGTGGCCCTGTTCATGCTGGCGCTGCTGCCGCAGTTCCTGCATCCCGAACGGGGACACATGGCGGCGCAGGTGCTGCTGCTGTCGCTGATCCAGATGAGCACCGGCGTGCTGGTCAACCTGCCCATCATCCTGGCCGCCGCCCATCTGGCCCGCTGGCTGGGCGCCCGCGCCCCCAGCCGCTGGCGCCGCCTGCCCGGCCTGCTGCTGGGCGGCCTGTTCGCCGGGCTGGCCCTGGATCTGCTGCACGGCGATTTGCGCTGACGAAGCCCCCCGGCCCGCTTTATAGTGGCGGCATGTCCCTAAACCTCTCCTCCATGCCCTATTTCACCCAGCCCCCCGCCGGGGGACGCGCCGACTTCAAGCTGGTGTCGGACTTCCAGCCGTCGGGCGATCAGCCCGCCGCCATCGCCGAACTGGTGGCGGGGGTCGAGGCCGGCGAGCGCGATCAGGTGCTGCTGGGGGTGACCGGTTCGGGCAAGACCTTCACCATGGCCCATGTCATCGCCCGCACCGGACGCCCGGCCCTGATCCTGGCCCCCAACAAAACCCTGGCGGCGCAGCTTTACGCTGAGATGAAGGCCTTCTTCCCCGACAACGCGGTGGAATATTTCGTCTCCTACTACGACTACTACCAGCCGGAAGCCTACGTTCCCAAGACCGATACCTATATCGAGAAGGATTCCGCCATCAACGAGCAGATCGACCGCATGCGCCACGCCGCCACCCGCGCCCTTCTGGAGCGGCGCGACGTGGTGATCGTGGCCTCGGTCAGCTGCATCTACGGCATCGGCGCCGTGGAAAGCTACGCCCGCATGACCATCACCCTGCGCGCCGGCGAGGAGATCGACCAGCGCGCGCTGATGAAGGGCCTGGTGGAGCTGCAATATACCCGCAACGATCAGGCCTTCCAGCGCGGCACCTTCCGGGTGCGCGGCGACAGCATCGAGATTTTCCCGGTGCACTACGAGGACCGCGCCTGGCGGATCAGCCTGTTCGGCGACGAGATCGAAAGCATTTCCGAGTTCGATCCCCTGACCGGAGACAAGACCTGCGGCCTGGCCGAGGTCACGGTGTACCCCTCCAGCCATTATGTGACGCCGCGCCCCACCATCACCGCCGCCATGCAGGGCATCAAGCAGGAGCTGAAGGAGCGGCTGGAGTGGTACCAGTCGCACGGCAAGCTTTTAGAGGCGCAGCGTATCGGCGAACGCACCACCTTCGATCTGGAAATGATGGCCGCCACCGGCCACTGCAAATCCATCGAGAATTATTCCCGTTACCTCACCGGCCGCAATCCCGGCGAGCCGCCGCCCACCCTGTTCGAATATCTGCCCGCCGACGCCCTGGTCATCGTCGATGAAAGCCATGTCACCGTGCCGCAGATCGGCGGCATGTATAAGGGCGACTTCAACCGCAAGAGCACCCTGGCCGATTACGGCTTCCGCCTGCCCTCCTGCGTGGACAACCGGCCGCTGAAGTTCGAGGAATGGGACGCCATGCGCGGCCAGAGCCTGTTCGTCTCGGCCACGCCGGGGGCGTGGGAGCTGCAACGCAGCGGCGGCGTGTTCGCCGAACAGGTGATCCGCCCCACCGGCCTCATCGATCCGGTTTGCATCGTTCGCCCCGTCGAGCATCAGGTGGACGATCTCACCGCCGAGGCCAAGGCCTGCGCCGCCAAGGGCCAGCGCGTGCTGGTGACGGTGCTGACCAAGCGCATGGCCGAGGATCTGACCGAGTATCTGCACGAACAGGGGGTGCGGGTGCGCTATCTGCATTCCGACATCGACACCCTGGAGCGCATCGAAATCATCCGCGATCTGCGCCTGGGCGCCTTCGACGTGCTGGTGGGCATCAACCTGCTGCGCGAGGGCCTGGATATTCCCGAATGCGCCCTGGTGGCCATTCTCGACGCCGACAAGGAAGGCTTTCTGCGCTCGAAGACCTCGCTGATCCAGACCATCGGCCGGGCGGCGCGCAATCTCGACGGCCGCGTGCTGCTTTATGCCGACAAGATGACCGAAAGCCTGACCTATGCCATCGACGAAACCAACCGTCGTCGCGAAAAGCAGCAGGCCTACAATGCCGAACACGGCATCACCCCGGAAAGCGTCAGGAAATCCATCGCCGACGTGCTGGACAGCGTCTACGAGCAGGATTACCTCACCGTGGCCCCCGGCACCGGCGACGCCCATTTCGTCGGCAAGGATCTGAAGACGGTGATGGCCGATCTGGAAAAGCGCATGAAGGCCGCCGCCGCCGATCTGGAATTCGAGGAGGCCGCCCGCCTGCGCGACGAACTGCGCCGCCTGGAACTGCAGGAACTGGGGGTGTCGTCGGTGCCGGCTCCGGCGGCGCCGCGCCCCGCCGCTCCGGGCCGCAAGGGCCGCAAAGGGCGGCGCTGACGCGGCGCGCGGGCCGGGATTATACCAAGTCGCGGTGAGTTTGACTCATCGCGACGCCGGTTAGGAGCAAGGCGACGCGCGCCTGATGGCGCGGTGAGGCAAAGCGCGCCATCAGGCACGGTGAGGCAAAGCGCGCCATCAGGCACGACGCCAAGGGTTTCGGAGAAACCCGCCCGGCGCATGAGGGTGCAGTGATCGGTTCCGATCACTGCAATTTGGTATTACGCCCGCGCCGCGTTGGCGCGGGGCAGCCCCCCGCCGTCGGGAACAAGAGCGAGCTGCGCGCGATTGAACGCGATCCGCGCCAGGCGGCGGCGGTCCAGCTCGGCATAGGCCAGCCGCCACACCGCATGATGGCAGGCGCTTTTATCGGCGACGATGCCCCGCAGATGGTCGAGGGACAGATTGCGTACCCATTCTTTCAACATGGCACGCCTCCTTGCGATATTGCACTGCAACATATTTGCTGCATTGCAGCACGAATTGCAAGCCCTTTCGCCTCTCATCAGGATTTGAATCCCACATTCCCTGCCCTTGATTTGCCCTTATTTCCGGTTACATCTTGTGGCGTGGGTCATGCCGGACGGCGTGGCCCGCCAACCTCTTCAAGTGTGGAAGGCAGACCCATGACCCCCCAGGAACGGGATTTGATCCAAAGCGTGTTCGACCGTCTGGCCCAGGCCGGACAGATGGGCCGCGATCCCGAGGCCGAGGCCCTGATCCGCGACCATCTGGCCCGCCAGCCCGAAGCCCCCTACGGGCTGGTGCAGGCGGTGATCATGCTGGAAATGAGCCTGACCCAAACCCGTCAGCAGATGGCCGAACTGCAACGCCAGCTGGCCGCCAACCGCGCCCCGGCCCCCGCCGGCGGCAGCTTCCTGGGCGGCGGCGCCGGGCCCTGGGGCTCGGTGCCCAACAGCGGGCCGCAGCAGGCTTACGCCGCGCCGGTGCCGCCGCAGGCGCCGTCCATGTTCGCGCCACAGGCGCCGGCAGTGGGCGGCTTCCTGCGCAACGCCGCCACCATGGCGGCGGGCGTGGCCGGCGGCACCCTGCTGGCCGAAGGCCTGTCCAGCCTGTTCGGCGGCCATCACGGCGGCATGGGTGGCAGCCCCTGGGGCGGCGGCCAGCCCGAAGTGGTGGAGAACGTCACCAACAATTATTACGACGGCCAGGGCGGCGACGGCGGCTTCGACACCGCCTCCTACGACGACGGCGGCGGCTATGACGACGGCGCCTCGTCCTACGACGACGGCAGCGATCTGGTTTAAGCGTTAAAGGGGGCGTCCATGGCGGCGCCCCCTTTCCGCATCGAGGTGCCAGGGCCATCGGGCAAAGCCGATTGCCCTGGTTGTCACATGTCCGCTCAGGCGCCGGGCGCGGGCCGGCCGCCAGCTTGGCTTGCGCGCAAACGGTTGCGCGGGCGCTCATCGCGCCAACGCGGCGAAAATCCCCTTGCAAACGAACAACGATCGCGCGTTCACCCGATGACCCTGATCGAGATGCCGTAATTCATTGCACTTTTGATTAAAACACCCGATAAATAACGGCCTTGCGCGTGGGGAGCGGAGATGGCCGAAAACAGCGGAGCAGAATTCGACGAGCGCGTCATCAACAGCGCCGCCCTGCTGGGCACGGCGGTGGATGAAAAAGCGTTGCTGGAGATGACCGAAAAACTGGTCTCGGTCTATCTGCAAAGCCCCAACGATGCCGAAGTTCTCGGCCAGACCTTGCTGCAGGTGCGGGGGTTCTTCGGCAAATCCGGCCTGTCCATGGATATCCTGCGCCAGTTTTCCGTGCAGGTGATCCGCGTGGTGTTGCGATCGCGCCCCACGGAATATTACGACGCCATGCTGAACGTGACGCCCCCCGACGAGGGCGCCCCGAAATACAGCACCGAGACGCATCAGGCCCCCACCGAGCTGATCCTGGTGCCGCCGCCGCAGGCCGTCACCTGCCAAACCTTCCAGGATCTGGTGGCCGAGGCCCTGTGCTACCGCCTGCGCCAGATCACCACCTTCTTCCAGCGCCGCAATCCCCTGGTGGCGCGCGGCGTGCGCGCCCCCTACCTGCTGTCGCCGGCTTTCGAACCCCGGCTGTGCGCCGTGGTGCGCGACAGCATCGCCCCCATGATGTTCCAGCAGAAATTCCTGAACGGCATGGCCGCCACCCGGCCGTGGCGGCAGATCAGCAGCGCCGACCTGTGGCGGCGGCCCGATCTGCACGCCGACCTGGAAAAGATCCTGAAGGCCTGGAACGCCGTGTGGAAAAAGCTCTACCGCGCCGAACATGCCAGCCAATATCCCCTGGACCAGCGCTTAAGCCCCAGCGAGCTCCACGCCCTGACGCGCGATCAACAGACCCTGGGCGAACTGCAGCACCTGCTGTCGGGGCCGGAATATGTCCTGCCCAAGCTCAGCATGGGACAGATCAAGATCTTCCAGGCCCTGCCCACCCAGTTCGACCGCCCGGTGATGGAACAGGTGTGGAAGGGCCTGCGCCAAACCTACGAGCAGGAACTGGATCGCCGCGCCTATCAGGAAAAGGCCCGCCACGGCGCCCTGCGCGACGCCTATCTCACCGCCCTCGACGTTTGCGGCCCGGCCCTGGGCGAAATGCTGATCCTGCTGTCCTTCTACTCCTTCCCGCGCCTGTCGCTGTTCTGGCTGGAACAGTTCAGTCACAATCTGGGTAGCCACCGCGACGAACGCATGCATCATGTGCCGCAGCTGATCCGCTTCCTGGAGCAGGACGACGCCCGCCGCGCCGCCGCCCGCGAACCCGACCGCAACCACGACGAAATGATGGCCTCGGCCTGCGCCGAGGCCTGATCGCCCACCCCGACGTCTTAACAAGGCCCTTTTCATGAGCACCGTCATCGCCAAGGATCACATCGTCACCCTCGACTACCGTGTCACCGGCCCCCGGGGCGAGATGGTGGACGCCGGACAAAAACCGCTGGTCTATCTGCATGGCGGCTACGGCGCCCTGTTCCCGGTGATCGAGGACGGCCTGGACGGCAAGGCCAAGGGCGCCGCTTTCCGGGTGGAACTGCAACCGCACGAGGCCTATGGCGATTTCGACCCCGCCCTGATCCGCCAAGAACCCCGCGCCCTGTTCCCCGATGATGTCGCCCCCGGCCGCATGTTCGAACAGCGCGGCCCCGACGGCGAGGACATCACCCTGTTTCTGGTGACCGAGGTCGACGACGACATGGTCACCCTCGACGGCAACCATCCCCTGGCCGGAGTGCCCCTGGTGTTTTCCTGCATCGTCGCCGACATCCGCCCGGCCACCCCGGAGGAGTTGGAGGAAGGCGGGCCGCTGGACGACGACGACGCGGACGAGGACGAGGACGAGGACGAGGAGGCGTAGCCCGGTCTCAGGGCTCGGGAGCGATCAGCCCGGAGGAGCGCCACAGGATTTTGATGGCGCCGTCCGCCTCCAGCCGCCCCAGCATGGCCGGTTTGTGCAGATGGTGGTTGGCGGCATCCAGGCGCAGATCGAAGCCGGTGAGCGAACGCACCGTTTGCGTCGGCAGCACGGCGCGCACCCGGGCGGCATCGGGCATGCCCGCCGCCTCCACCGCCCGCGCCCACAGGCGGAAGGCCAGGACCGAGGCCTCCATGGCGTCGTTGCTCACCGCCCGGGGATCCTGGCAATAGGCCCGCCAGTCGGCCAGGAAGCGCGCGTTTTCCGGGCTGTCCACCGCCATCAGGTAATTCCACGCCACCAGAGTGCCCCTCAGGCTGGCGGCGGACATTTGCGCCGCCTCGGTTTCGCCGATGGACACCGTCAGCACCGGTACGCCCGCCCCCTCCATCTCGCGGAAGAAATAGAAGTTGGACTCGCCGCCCACGGTGCTGACCACCAGGGCCGGGCCGTCGCCGCTCTTGCAGAAGGCGCGGATCTCGGCCGCCACCCGGCTCCAGTCGTCGGCCCCCACCGGCAGCAGGCGTTCCCGCACCGCCGCCGCCGGCACGCCTTTTTCCGCCAGGAAGGCGGTGAGCACCTTGTGGGTCTCGCGCGGGTAGAGGGTATCGTTGCCCACCAGGAAGAAACGGCGATAGCCGCCGCCCTCGGCCGTCATCAGATGCGCCACGGCGGGCAGCAGCTGCTGATTGGGCGGGGCGCCGCAATAGACCACGCGGGCGTCCTGTTCGCCGCCCTCGTACTGCGAGGGATAGAACAGCAACCCGTCGTGGCGGGCCAGCACCGGCAGCACCAGCTTGCGCGAGGTGGAGCTCCAGGTGCCGAACAGCGCCGCCACCCTGTCCTGGCCCAGGGCCTGCTCGGCCAGCTCGGCATAGCGTTCCGGCGTGGAGCGGGGATTGTAGAACAGCGCCTCCACCGGGCGGCCCAGCAGTCCGCCCCGGGCGTTCAACGCCTCCACCTCCATGCGCAGCACATCCTTCAGGGGCCGCTCGCCCACCGCCGAGCCGCCGCTCAAGGAATGCAGCACGCCGATGCGGATGGCGCCATGATCCATATTGTCGAGGAAACCGGCCACCGCCAGCCGCAGCCGCTCCGACTGTTCGCTCAAGCCTTCCGCCGCCAGATGCACGCGGTCGGCCTCGGAGCGGGTCTGTTCGGTGGCGGTGGACACCTCGTGGATGGCCGCCTGCATGTCGCGGGCCTCGGCCGCGGTGTTGCCCACCCCGGCGGCGATGGTGCGGCTGGCGGCGCTTTGCTGATGCGTGGCCGCCGCCACCGCCGCCACCAGGGCGTTAACGTCGCGCATGGCGCTGCCGATGGCCCCCATGGCCTCCATGGTCTCGCTGGCGGCCTGCTGGATGCCGCGGGCGAAGCCGTCGATGTCGCCGGTGGCCTTTTCGGTCTCGGCCACCAGATTCTTCACCTCCGAGGCCACCACGGCGAAGCCCCGGCCGGCCTCGCCGGCCCGCGCCGCCTCGATGGTGGCGTTCAAGGCCAGCATGCGGGTCTGTCCGGCGATATCGGCGATGACATGGGCCATGCCGCCGATCTTTTCGGCGGCGCCGGCCAGATCGCGGATCACCGCGTCGGCGGCGTCGATCCGGGCCACCGCCGCGACGATGCCCTCGGCGGCGTGTCCGGCCCGCCCCTCCAGTTCCCCCAGCGACTGGTCGAGCTGGCCTGTGGCCTCGGCCAGGGTGCCCACCTCCTGGGTGGTGACGCGGGCCGAGGTTTCCACCGCCTGGCTGCGCGCCGACACCCGTCCGGCCTGATCGGCCAGGGCGGTGGCCGCCGTGCGCATCTCTCCGGCCGAGCCCGCCAGCGAGCTTTGCACCTCGGCCACCGCCGTCTCGAAGCGGGTAACAAACAGTTCCAGCGAGGCGCGCCGCTGTTCCTCGTGCTCGCCGTCGGCCTCCCGTTCGGCCACGGCGCCATCGGCCTCCAGCAACTGGTGACGCAACCGGTCCAGAGCCTGGGCCAAATCCCCGGCCGCCCCCGCCTGCCCCAGGCAGGGCACCTTGCAATAGCGGTTGCCGTCGGCGATCTCCGCCGCCGCCGCCGCCAGAGCGCGCAATGAACCGTTCAGAAACCGTGTCGCCATAGGCCGGACCTCCGTCAGATCATCCCCCGGCCACCCGCAGCAAGGACTATGCCAGGGCGCCATTCCGGCCGTATTCCAGTCTCGCCGCCCCCGGAATGCGACAACTGTCGCCGAAACTTTAAAATCTGCATCATCCTTGGGCAATGCTGCGCCGCCGAAATAGGCAATATGCCGCCGCTTTTTTACCCCCACCGCGCCAACCCCAGCCTTTGCCGCTTTTTCATGCATGGCACGGCGCTTGCTGATCACCCGGCAAAGATCACGACCAAACGGGAAGAAGAGCCATGCAAACCGTCGAACGACTTCTGGACCTCAGCACCACCGTCAGCTCCCTGGCCGACGACAAGATTTCCCGCATCCACGGCATTACCCGGCGCTCGCGCATGCTGGCCCTGAACGCCGCCATCGAGGCGCACCGCTTCGGCACCGTGGGCAAGGGCTTCGCCGTGGTAGCCGACGAGATGAAGGCCATTTCCAGCGAGATCAGCGAGCTGGCCTCCTCGCTGCAAGGCGAACTGCGCGGCCGCCTGCAGCATATGAGCGGCTATGCCACCGAACTGAACTCCGAGGTGGAATCCTTACGCGGCGAGCGCATGGCCGATCTCGCCTTCAACGCCATCGAGCTGGTGGACCGCAATCTCTACGAACGCTCGTGCGATGTGCGCTGGTGGGCCACCGACACCGCGGTGGTGGACGCCGTCGCCCCCGGGGCCGAGGCCGAAAGCCGGCGCCATGCCGCCCAGCGCCTGGGGGTGATTCTGGAATCCTACACCGTCTATCTCGACCTCTGGATCGCCGACGCCGAGGGCCGGGTGGTGGCCACCGGCCGCGCCGATCGTTTCCCCGCCGCCCTGGGCGCCGACGTCTCGGGCGAAGGCTGGTTCCAGGACGCCCTGAAGACCCGCGACGGCGGCTGCTTCGCCGTGGCCGACATCGCCCGCGTGCCCGCCCTGGACAACGCCGTGGCCGCCACCTACGCCACCGCCATCCGCGAAAACGGCGAGGCCGACGGCCGGGTGCTGGGGGTGCTGGGCATCTTCTTCGATTGGGAAAGCCAGGCCCGCTCCATCGTGCAGGGCGTGCGTCTGTCCACCGCCGAACGGGACCGCACCCGCTGCCTGCTGCTGGATTCCCGTCACCGCGTCATCGCCAGCAGCGACGACAGCCTGCCCCTGGGCCGCCCCTATCCCTTGAAAACCGTCGGCCGCAGCCAGGGCTATTACCAGGACGGCGGCAAGACCATCGGCTTCGCCCTGACTCCCGGCTATGAAACCTACCAGGGCCTGGGCTGGTTCGGCGTCATCGAGCAGGGCCGACCGTAATTTTCCGCAGCTCCTCCCAAACTTCAGGCACCGTGCGAACGGTGCCTGTTTTTTATAGGGACCTCTTGCGCACCAACGGTTCCGGACGTACTTTCGATGCCCACTCATTCATCCCCAGGAAAGGGATCTCCGTCATGTCGTTCCTTGCCAAGCGCCTGTCTCTGATCAAGCCGTCGCCCACCATCGCGGTCACTCAGAAGGCCGCCGAGCTGAAGGCCCAGGGCCGCGACGTCATCGGCCTGGGCGCCGGCGAGCCCGATTTCGATACCCCCGACAACATCAAGGCCGCCGCCAAGGCCGCCATCGACCGGGGCGAAACCAAGTACACCGCCGTGGCCGGCACCGAGGCCCTGCGCAAGGCGATCTCGGCCAAGTTCAAGCGCGAGAACAATCTCGACTACCCGCCGGCCCAGATCACCGTGGGCTGCGGCGGCAAGCAGGTGATCTACAACGCCCTGCTGGCCACCATCGATCCCGGCGACGAAGTGATCATCCCGGCCCCCTACTGGGTGTCTTATCCCGACATCACCCTGCTGGCCGAAGGCAAGCCGGTGGCCGTGCCCTGTCCCGAGGAAAACGGCTTCAAGCTGCGCCCCGCCGATCTCGAGGCCGCCATCACCCCCAGGACCAAATGGGTGATCCTGAACTCGCCCAGCAACCCCACCGGCGCCGCCTACAGCTTCGACGAGCTGAAGGCCATCACCGACGTGCTGCTGCGCCATCCCCATGTGTGGGTGATGTCGGACGACATCTACGAACACCTGATCTACGACGGCTTCACCTTCTTCACCCCGGCCCAGGTCGAGCCCAAGCTCATGGACCGCACCCTGACCATCAACGGTCTGGCCAAGGCCTACGCCATGACCGGCTGGCGCGTCGGCTATGCCGGCGGCCCGAAGGACATCATCAACGCCATCAACAAGATCCAGTCGCAGAGCACCACCCACACCAGCTCCATCAGCCAGGCCGCCGGTGTCGAGGCCCTGAACGGCACCCAGGACTTCATTCCGAAGAACGCCGAGGTGTTCAAGGGCCGCCGCGATCTGGTGGTGAAGATGCTGAACGAGGCCAAGGGCATCACCTGCAAGGTGCCGGAAGGCGCCTTCTATGTGTATCCCTCCTGCGCCGGCACCATCGGCAAGAAGACGCCGGACGGCAAGGTCATCGCCAGCGACAGCGATTTCGTCACCTGCCTGCTGGAAAGCGAAGGGGTGGCCGTGGTGCAGGGCGAGGCCTTCGGTCTGTCGCCCTATTTCCGCATTTCTTATGCGACCAGCACCGAAAACCTCACCAAGGCCTGCGAGCGCATCCAGCGTTTCTGCGCCAGCCTGGTGTAGGTTTTAACGGAACGCAAAAAGAGAAGGGGGCCTTTGGCCCCCTTTTTTATTGCTCTTATTCGAAGTTTTTTTGATATTTTTGTCTTTTCTTCTTAAAAGGCCGGCTTCATCGCGTGCAACGGCCCGGAAGCACCCCGCAATTGCCGCAGGGTACGGGCGGCATCAAGATAGTTCTTGAAACTCGCCAGGGCCGCTCTTTTTCCCTCGTCGTCCACCTGATAGATGGTCCAACCGGCACTGGGATTGGTCGAGCGCCAACAGACAAAGGTGCTTCCCGTCATGACTGCCTCCTCTCGATCCAAGATCCCATGCCCTTTCAAAAGCAAAGTCCGTACCAACTGCCTGGCACGGGAAAAATGGCGGAAATCCGCCACTTAGGAAAGGATACCCTCCGTCTTTTTCGCATTTCGCAACGCAGCTTGAGGCGAAGGAGCGCCGCGCATTTCGCAAAAAGATGTTTCTTGTTGCCAGACGCCATGAGCGGGTGGACCATCGTTGCAGACCACCGGTCGGCGCCAGCATTGGCCGGGCGGTATAAGGAATAAGACCAAGTCGCGATGAGTTTGACTCATCGCGACGCCGGTGAGGAGCAAGGCGACGCGCGCCTGATGGCACGTTAGGCAAGGGGTCTGGAAGACCCCGCCCGCCGCTTGAGGGACTCCGTTGATCGGTTCCGATCAACGGGATTGGGAATAAGGAGGGTAAAAATGACCACCCCGTCCAAGTCGCCCCGCGTCGCCGCCCTGGTGGGCCCCTACGCCAGCGGCAAAACCTCCCTGCTGGAAAGCCTGCTCGCCGCCGCCGGCACCCTACCCCGCAAGGGCTCGGTGCAAGGCGGCACCAGCCTGGGCGACGCCTCGCCCGAGGCCCGGCAACATCTGATGAGCGTTGAAACCAATATCGCCCGCGCCCGGTATCTGGACGAGGACTGGACCCTGCTCGACTGCCCCGGCTCGGTGGAGTTTCAGCAGGACGCCTATCACGGCCTCCTGGTGGCCGACGCCGCCGTGGTGGTGGTGGAGGCCGATCCGGCCCGCGCCGTGATGGCGGCGCCGCTGCTGAAGTTTCTCGATGCCAACGCCATCCCCCATATCCTGTTCATCAACAAGGCGGAAAGCGTCGACGCGCCCTTGAAGGCCTGCCTGGAGGCGTTGCAGGCGGTGTCCGAACGGCCGCTGTTGCTGCGTGAACTGCCGCTGCATCAGGACGGCGTCCTGACCGGTTATGTGGATCTGGTCAGCGAGCGGGCCTACCGCTACCGCGAGGGCCAGGCCTCCGATCTGGTCGGCCTGCCCGCCGCCGCCTTGGCCGACGAACAGAGCGCCCGCCAGGAGATGATGGAGCATCTGGCCGATTTCGACGACCATTTGCTGGAAGAGCTGCTGTCGGATATCGCCCCGCCCTCGGCCGAGCTTTACCAGTCGCTGTCGCGCGATCTGGCCGCCGATCTGGTGGTGCCGGTGTTTTTCGGCTCGGCCCTGCTGGACCACGGCGTGCGCCGCCTGTGGAAATGCCTGCGCCACGATGTGCCGGACCTGGCTGACTGCCGCCAGCGCGCCGGCGTGCGCGCGCAAGGCCCGGCCCTGGCCCGCGTCTTCAAAACCGTGCATACCCCCCATACCGGCAAAATGAGCTACGCCCGCCTGCTGCGCGGCGCCCTGCAGGAAGGCGACACGGTAAACGGTCTGCGCCCCTCCGGCCTGTTCGCCCCGACGGCGGGCGGCCTGAGCAAATGCCCCCGCGCCGAAACCGGCGAGATCGTCGCCCTGGGCCGCCTTGATCCGGTACAGACCGGCGACTGGCTGGGCGAGGCCGAGCCCGGAGCCGCCCCCTGGCCGGCGCCGCTGCCGCCGCTGTTCCCGCTGGCGGTGTCCACCGAGAAGAAGCAGGACGAGGTCAAGCTCACCACCGCCCTGGCCCGCCTGGCCGAGGACGATCCCGCGACCAGCCTGCAGCAATCGCCCGATACCGGCGAACTGGTGCTGTGGGGCCAGGGGGAAATCCATCTGCAGGTGGCGCTGGAACGGCTGAAAAGCCGCTTCAACCTGACGGTCAGCGGCCATCGCCCCCAGGTGCCCTACAAGGAAACCATCCGCAAAAGCATCTCGGAGCACGGGCGCCACAAACGCCAATCGGGCGGGCATGGCCAGTTCGGCGATATCCAGATCGTCATCGAGCCGCAGCCGCGCGGCGCCGGCTTCACCTTCGCCGACAGCATCAGCGGCGGCGTGGTGCCCAGGCAGTATATCCCGGCGGTGGGCGACGGCGTGGCCGAAACCTTGGGGCGCGGCCCGCTGGGCTTTCCGGTGGTGGATCTCAAGGTCACCCTGACCGACGGCAGTTATCACCCCGTCGACAGTTCCGATCAGGCCTTCAAAACCGCCGCCCACATCGCCATGGGCGAGGGCCTGCCCAAATGCGATCCGGTGCTGCTGGAACCGATCCTGGCGGTGGAGATCGCCGTGCCGGCCGACTGCACCTCGAAGGCGCAGCGCATCCTCTCCACCCGGCGCGGCCAGATCCTGGGCTTCGAGGCCAAGGACGGCTGGAAGGGCTGGGATGTGGTGCATGCCCACCTGCCCCAGGCCGAAATGAGCGACCTCATCGTCGAGCTGCGCTCGCTGACCATGGGGGTGGGCACCTTCTCGTGGCGCTTCGACCATCTGCAGGAACTGACCGGCAAGGCCGCCGACAAGGTGGTGGACGACCGCAAGGCCCTGCTGGCGGCGCAGTAAAACCGCCGCCGCCCCGGTGTTTTATACCAAGCCGCGATGAGTTTGACTCATCGCGGCGCCGGTTAGGAGCAAGGCGACGCGCGCCTGATGGCGCGTTAGGCAAGGGGTCTGGAAGACCCCGCCCGCCGCTTGAGGGTGCAGTGATCGGTTCCGATCACTGCAATTTGGTATTACGCCGGGGCGCTGACCGGAATGGCCTCGGCCTGGGGGTCGAGGCCATCCTGCGGCAGCACCAGATCGATCTTGGGCGACAATTCGCCCTTCAGGTAATTCACCACGCCGCTGCGATATTCCGGCTTGAAGAAGGCCCAGGTGACGAAAATGCCGCCACGGGGCTCGAACTCCAGCACGAGATCGGTATTGCGGGCATAGTCGAGAGACGCGGCCAGATCGTCGGTCCCGCCCACATAGATCCATTCCGGGCTCTGCCCCCAGTGCCACAGCAGATAGACCCCGCCCTCGCCTTCGAGCCCCAACTGATCCGCATGCAGCGGCAACAGGCGGTAATAATGGCCATATTCATCCCGTTCCCACGGAATCGTCGCCGGATGGTGGGGATGATGGATGGGATCGTCGCGCAACAGATCGAGCAGGGACATCGCGGCCACTTCCATGAAAACCAGCCTCCCCTCAAAGATGGGGGAAACGGTGGACCGGCGCAAGAAGACGGCGAATATCATCCGGGGATTGACAGAACGCCACGGTTGTGGCGTTGCTCTGGCGAAACCATGTTCACCTGAGGCCTCTTCCGAGTTTTCATGCCGCTGACCCCGCCCCATACCAGTTTCTTCTTCCTGCGCCATGGGGTGACCGATCACAACCAGCTGCGTCTGGTCATGGGCCAGCTCGACATCCCCTTGAACGCCGAAGGACGCCGCCAGGCCGAAAGCGCCGCCCGCCTGCTGCGGGGCAGCGGCATCCGCGCCATCGCCAGCAGCCCGCTGTCGCGGGCGCGGGAAACCGCCGAGATCGTCGCCCGCCTCATCGGGGCCGAGATCACCGTGATCGAGGGCTTGCAGGAACGGCACTGGGGCAGCCTGACCGGGCGCAGCCATCACGAACTGTTCCGTCTGCCGCCCTCGGCCACGCCGGACGGCGCGGAGGGCGCCGCCGCCTTCGCCGCGCGCATCCTGGCCGCCCTCGGGGATTTGCCGCAGCCGGGCCCGGTGCTGGTGGTGGCCCACGCCGGAGCCTGCCGGGTGCTGCGCCGCGCCATGGGCCTGGACGATGGCGAGGCGCCGGTGCCCAACGCCATTCCGCTGGAATTCGTCGCCGAGGACACCGGCGGCTGGCGCGAACGCCGGGTGGTCCGGCCGCTCGCCGATTAAATTAAAAGAGGGATTTCCAACATGGACGACACCAGCGACAGCCCGCACGCGTCCGCCGCGTCAGACCTCACCAGGCAACCGTTCTTCCGCTTTCATCTGCCGCATCTGCATCTGAGCTCGGTGTTCGGCGACGACTGGTTCGCCCTGAAGGCCGAGGCCTTCGCCCGCTTTTTCGGCACGCCGCTGTTTCTGGTGGCGCAAACGGTGGTGGTATCGGTGTGGATCCTGGCCAACGTGCTGGGCTTCACCAAGTTCGACGTCTATCCGTTCATTCTGCTGAACCTGGCCTTCAGCCTGCAGGCCGCCTATGCCGCGCCCCTCATCCTGCTGGCGCAAACACGCCAAGCCGACCGCGACAAGGCGCACGCCATGGCCGACGCCCAGCACCGCGAGGCCCTGCACCAGGCCAGCGAGGAGCGGCGCAACCTGCAGGCCCAACAGACCGAGCTGTTGCTGGAGATGATGCGGCAGAACACCCAACTGACCGAAACCATCCAGGGCCTGACCCAACAGATCGAAACCCTGACCGCGGAAATTCACCGCCGCGTGGTGGAGGCCTGAAGGCTCCGCCGCTTGAGGGGCTCCGTTGATCGGGTCCGATCAACGGGATTGGGTATCAGGCCCCGCGCGCCGTCAGCACGCCGCACAGCACGTCGTTGACGGTGCGGGCCGCCTGTTCGCCCTGGTCCTGATCGGTGCACAGGCGCCATTGCAGGTGGGTATGGTCCATGGTTTCGATGCTGAGCACGTAATGGTCCATGAAGCCCGGCTCGCCCACATTGCGCACCCCGAGATCGGCCATATCGCGCATGCCGATGCCGATACGGCGGCGGATGTTGAAAAACACCAGCTTCTCCAGATCGATGGCGATCTGCCCGGGCAGCACGATATCGGCGTGGATGCGATGCTTGCGCAGGACGGCGGCACGGGCCGCCCCCTCAAGGCCCCGCGCCTTGCGCACCAGCCGCCGCAGCAGTTTCGGCATCCGACTCATCACATGCTCCTTTATGTCCTCTGATCTAGACCATAGGCCGAAGGGGAGCATGAAGGAAAATGAGATGTTCGACTGAAATCCATTCCAATTCGGAATGACGGGATCATACCAAGCCGCGATGAGTTTGACTCATCGCGGCGCCGGTTAGGAGCAAGGCGACGCGCGCCTGATGGCGCGAAGCCAAGGGTTTCGGAGAAACCCGCCCGGCGCATGAGGGTGCAGTGATCGGTTCCGATCACTGCAATTTAGTATCAGGCGCGCGGCAGGCTTTCGCCGAAGGTCAGGGGGCGCCCCAGGGGATCGCCCTGCAATTCGTCGTCCTGCATCACCACATGGCCGCGAATGATGGTGGCGATGGGCCAGCCGGTCACCTTCATGCCGTCGTAAGGCGTCCAGCCGCATTTGCTGGCGATCCACAGATGGCTGATCTTGCGCTGGGCCTTGAGGTCCACCACCGTGAAATCGGCATCGTAACCCACGGCGAGGCGGCCCTTGCCGGCCATGCCGTAGGTGCGGGCCGGACCGGCGCTGGTCAGATCGACGAAACGCTCCAGGCTGAGACGCCCGGCCGCCACATGGTCCAGCATCACCGGCACCAGGGTTTGCACCCCGGTCATGCCCGAGGGGCTTTGCGGATAGGGTTTGGCCTTTTCCTCGCGGGTATGGGGGGCGTGATCGGAACCGATCACATCCACCACCCCCTGCTCCACGGCCCGCCACAGGGCCTGGCGGTGCTCCTCGCCCCGCACCGGCGGATTCATCTGCGCCAGCGTGCCCAGGCGGCGATAGCAGTCGGGGGCCGACAGGGTCAGATGCTGCGGCGTCACCTCCACCGTGGCCAGATCCTTGTTGCGGGCCAGAAGCTCCATTTCCTCGGCGGTGGTGACATGCAGCACATGCACCCGCCGCCCGGCGGCGCGGGCCAGCCGCAGCAGGCGCTCGGTGGCCAGGAAGGCGGTGCGGGCGTCGCGCCACTCGGGATGCATTTCCGGTTCGGCGCCGTCGGCCACCAGGGCGAAGCGCTCCTTCAGGCGGGCCTCGTCCTCGCAATGCACGGCGACGCGGCGGAACCCCGACCCCAGCACGCCGGCCAGGGCCTCCTCGCCATCCACCAGCAGGCTGCCGGTGGAACTGCCCATGAACACCTTGACCCCGGCGCAGCCCGGCAGCCGTTCCAGCGTCGCCAACTGCGGGATGTTCTCCACCGCCGCGCCGATGAAGAAGGCGTGATCGGTCCAGGCGCGGTCCCGCGCCCGGGCCAGCTTGTCGGCAATGGCCTCGGCGGTCAGGGTCGAGGGCTTGGTGTTGGGCATCTCGCACACCGCCGTCACCCCGCCCAGGGCGGCGGCGGCGGTGCCGGTGGCCAGATCCTCCTTGTATTCCAGACCGGGCTCGCGCAGATGCACCTGGCTGTCGATGACGCCGGGCAGCACCGTCAGTCCGGCCAGATCCATCACCCGCGCCGCCTTGGCCCCGGCCAGGGCGCCGATGGCGGCGATACGGCCGTCCTTCACGCCGACGTCGGCGCGCACCACCCCGGCGGGGGTCACGGCCATGGCGCCAGTCAGCAGCAGATCGAAGCCGTCGGTCATCGGGATCATCCTTCGTGTCTCAAACTATCCAACACATTGTCCGCCGGAGGCAGGCCGTCAATATGGCAGCGGTGCCACAGGGCGTAAAACAGCAGGCTCCAGGCGGCAAACCCGGCCTTGCGGTTTTGCGCGGCGGCGCGGAACAGCGGCCCCACCGTGCCCGGCAGGCATATCTCCTGAATGGCGGGCTGCGAGCCCACCAGACTGCCCAGTTCGGGGCGGCCGGCGATCCATTCCGCCACCGGCACCGTGAAACCGCGCTTCGGCGAGAAGGGCTTGGCCGCCGGCAGATGCCGGGCCAGCCAGTCGCGCAGCAGGGCCTTGCCCAGGCCCTGGCGGATCTTCAGACGGTCGGGCAGACCGTAGGCGAAGCGCGCCACCTCGGTATCGAGGAACGGCACCCGCCCCTCGACGCCATGGGCCATCAGGCAACGGTCGAGCTTGATCAGCAGATCGTTGGGCAGCCAGTCGGCGCAGTCCAGGGCCTGGGCCCGCTGCAGGCGGCTGCCGGGCCGACGGGCGGCCAGGGCCTCGGCCACGGCATAGCCGTCGCGCCAGCCCCGCCCCTGATCGCGCAGCACGCCCAGCCCCTCGAAGGTGCCGGCGCGGCGCATGGCCTTGGTGAAGGGCCAGGGGCGCATGGCGCCGCGATAGCGGCCGTAACCGCCGAACAGTTCGTCGCCCCCCTCGCCCGACAGGATCACCTTCACCGAACGGCGCGCCTCGCGGGCCAGCAGATAGGTGGGAACCACGGCGTAATCGGCCACCGGATCATCCATGTGCGCGGCGATCCGCGGCAGCAGTTTCCAGAAGGCGGTCTCGTCCACCGCCACATCCACATGCTCGGCCCCCACGGCTTGGGCCAGGGCGCGGGCGTGCCCGCTTTCGTCATGCACGGCGGCGCCGGGGAAGAAGGCGGTGAAGGCCAGCACCGGGCGGCTGTTGAGGCGGGCCATCAGGGCCAGCACCGCCGAGCTGTCGATGCCGCCCGACAGGAACATGCCGTAAGGCACGTCGGCCCGTTGATGCAGGGCCACCGATTGCTCCAGCACCCGGTCCAGCCCCTCTACCGTGGGGTCGGCGGCCGGCTCCAGGGTCAAGGCCTCGATGCGGCGGCGTTCGACGATGCGGCCCTTCTCCACCACCAGGGTTTCCCCCGGCAGCACGCGGTGCACCCCCATGAAGACGGTTTCCGACCCGGTGGAGAATTGCAGGCCCAGCAACTCGTCGCGCCCCTGCCCGCGCAGGCGGCGGGGCAGCAGGCCGCTGGCCAGAATGGCCTGGGGCTCGGAGGCGAACAGGAAGCCCCGCGGGCTTTCCGCCCAATAGAGCGGCTTGATGCCGAAGGGATCGCGCGACAAAATCAGCCGTCCGCGTGCCGGATCATGCAGGGCGATGGCGTACATGCCGCGCAGATGGCGGGGATAGTCCAGGCCATGGCGCTGATAAAGCGCCAGCGGCGGCTCGCAGTCGGAGCCGGTGCGGAAGGCGACGTCGGCCAGGCCGGCCCGCAGCTCCACATGGTTGTAGATCTCGCCGTTGGCCACCAGGGCCAGACCGTCGGCGCCGAACAGCGGCTGATCGCCGGTCACCAGATCGATGATGGCCAGACGGCAATGGGCCAGCCCCACATCGCCCCGCACATGATGCCCCCGGCCGTCGGGGCCGCGATGGGCGAGGACGGCGGTCATGGCGGCCAGCACCCGCTCGTCGGGGGGGCCGCCGTCGGCGGTCATCAGACCGGCGATGCCGCACATGTCAGGCCAGAACCTTTTCGAAGAAGGCCTTGTAGGCCGCCACCACCGCCCGCTCGGTATAGCGGGCCTCGTAAACGGCGCGCCCCGCCCCGGCCAGGCCGCGCCGCAGATCGGCATCGGCCAGGGCCTTGCGGATGGCCGCCGCCAGCGGTTCGGGCTGGTCCACCGGGCTCAACAGGCCCGAGACCCCATCCTCGATCAGCACCGCCGGACCCTGGCTGGCGGTGGAAACCACCGGCACCCCCTGGGCCCAGGCCTCGATCACCACATTGCCCAGGGGCTCGTGGCGGGCCGGATGCACGAACAGATTGGCGGTGGCGAACAGGCGCGGCACATCGTCGCGCCAGCCCAGGAAACGCACCCGGGGCTTGATGCCGAGCTTGGTGGCCAGAGCCTCCAGCGCCGCCTCCTCGGGCCCCACCCCGGCCAGCAGCAGATAGGCGTCGGGCACCAGGGCCAGGGCCTTCAACAGCACATCGAAGGCCTTGTTGGTGTGCAGCCGCCCCAGCCCCAGCAGGATGGGGGCGCTTTCCGGGATATAAAGCTCCTTGCGCGGAATGGGCTGCCCGGCGGCGTCATCGACGAAATTGGGCAGATAGACCGCCTTTTCGGCCGGCCAGCCCTCGCTGGTGAGATAATCGACGATGGACTGGGTATCGCCCACCAGATAATCGCAGCCCCGGTAGTATTTGAGGTCGTAATAGCCGCCCAGCCGGGCCACGCGCACGAAACGTCCCTCGCCCGCGGGACTGGCCGGGGCCTTGGCGCTGGCCCGGCTCATCCAGGTGAAGACGATATCGGGCTTGAAGGCGCGGGCATGGCGGGCGAAAGCCCGCCGCGTGGAAAAATCGAAGCGGCCGCCGAAGGACAGCTGATGCACGTCCAGCCCCTCGGCCCGCAAAAGCTGGGCGCGGCGGGCGTCCTTGCGGATCAGCACGCGCTGCTCCACCCCGGCCCGGCCCAGGGCCGGCACCAGCCGCTCGAAAAACCGTTCCGCCCCGCCGTGGGGCGCCCCGGCGATGGCTTGTAAAATCCTCATGCGTTCTCCCCGGCCCGCAACAGGGCTTCGACCTCTTGGGCCGCCACGTCCCAGCTGCGCTCGCGCTGCAGCAGGCGGGCGTCCCGGCTCATGCTCCAGAAACTGTCGTCGTCGGTCAACAGCCGCACCGTCAGATTGACCACGGCGTCGAGATCGGGAACCACCTGGGCGGTCTGGCCGTCCTTCACCGCCTCGCGGATGCCGCCCAGTCCATAAGTGACGGCGGGCAGGCCGCAGGCCTGGCTGTCGCGCAGGGTCCAGCACACCATGTCCTCGGCATGGCCGGGATAAAGGTGCAGCCGCGCCGTGCGGTAAAGCTCGGCCATGCCGGCATCGCCCAGGGGGGCCATGATCTCCACCCCCTGCCCGGCCAGGCTCCGCGCCTTCTCCAGCAGCGGGGCATAGCCCTCGGGCATGTCGCCGCCCTCGGCGCCGCGGGCCAGCCCGGCCGACACCACCAGCAGACGCGCCGTCGCCACCTGCGGCCGGATGCGTTCGCCCCACAGGTCCAGCACGGCGTCGAGGCCGTGCAGGGGATGGGTGGTGACGATGGCGGTGGGCGCCTCGGACAATTGGGTGGGGCGATCGTCCAGATAGTCGGCGCGCAGGCCCGGCGCCACCAGACGCATGGGCAGGCCGCCCGGTTCCCCCGCGCCTTGCGTCTGCGCCACGCTGCACAGAAGCGTCAGCACCGGGGCGTAGCCTTCGAGAACGGCGCGCTCGTGCGCAATGCGCGGCCCGCTCTGGGTGGCCCAGAACAGCCGTTTGCCCGCCAGCCGCACCGACCCCAGCAGCGCCGGCTTGCGAAAGGCGATGAGGGCGTCGGTCTGGGCCGGAAAGGGCTCGTCCAGAGTTTCCCAGCGCACCCCTTCGATCACCATGGCGTAGCGGGCGCGATTGTAGGCGCGCACGTCGTGGCCGCGCCGCGCCAGCGCCGCCGCCAGGCCGGCGAAAGCCCGCTCGGCCCCGCCCAGCGGCCGGGCGGCGGGCGTGAAGCCGTCGAAGGGGATGGAATCGTCAACCAGGGTGATATGCATGGTTTTTGTTATAAAGCCGCCACCCGGTCGCGGCAAGTGTTGCCGGAATTGCTCTTGTCTGTTGCCGCGGATCGGCCCACCTTTAAGGCCTCTCCGCACCACCCTCCGGACCGATGATGCCGCAGCTTTTCTACACCCGTCTCCCCCATCGCGCCCTGATCGAGATCGGCGGCGAGGACCGTGTCGCCTTTCTGCAGGGCCTGGTGTCCGCCGATATCCCCCGCACCCAGGACGGGCACCCCCTTTATGGCGCCTTCCTCACCCCGCAGGGCAAGTTCCTGCACGAACTGTTCGTGGCCGAGCAGGACGGCGTTTTGCGGCTGGAGACCGAGGCGGCGCGGCGCGCCGATTTCGCCAAACGGCTGTCGCTTTACAAGCTGCGCGCCAAGGTGACGCTGGCCCAGCCCGAGGCGCCGATGGTCTACGCCCTGTGGGGCGAAGGCGCCGCCGCCGCCCTGGGTCTGGGCGCCGCCGCCCAGGCCCCGTTCGACGGCGGGCTGGTTCTGGCCGATCCCCGCCTGCCGGAGGCGGGCCTCAGGGCCTGGCTGCCCGGCGGCGCCGAGGAGGTTCTGGAAGCCGCCGGCTTCGCCCTGGCCCCCTTCACCGCCTGGGACGAGCGGCGCATCCGCCTGGGCCTGCCCGACGGCAGCCGCGATCTTTCGCCCGAGCACGCCCTGCTGCTGGAAAACGGCTTCGACGAGCTTTCCGGGGTGGATTGGAACAAGGGCTGCTATATGGGCCAGGAACTGACCGCCCGCACCAAATACCGCGCCCTGATCCGCAAACGCCTGTTGCCGGTGGCCATCAGCGGCCCGGCTCCGGCCGCCGGAGCGCCCCTGACCACCCCGGACGGCGCCGAGGCCGGCGAGATGCGCTCCTGTCAGGACGGCGTCGGCCTGGCCCTGCTGCGGCTGGAGGCGCTGGCCGCCCTGCCGCCCGGCGAAGCCCTGCGGGCCGGGGAAACCCGCCTGACCCCGCTGCCGCCGCCCGCCTGGATGCGGCTTCCGGCTATTTCGGCGTAAAGCGCAGCCACTGCCCCTGGACCCAACGCCAGCGGGCCTTTTCGTGGCTCCAGGTGCGAAGGTCGGCGGTAAAGCCCTCCTCGTCGAACTGGATGTCGGGGGCGCCCAGGCCGTGCGGCACGATGTAAAGATCGTTGGCGCAGAATTCCGGCCCCCGGAGATCGCGGCTGTCCTTGGCGTTGACCGGACCGAACACCGTATAGCCCCAGCCGCCGCAGGCCTGCAGCATGGGGGCGCGGATGATGAGGATATTGCCGTCGATCCCGGCGGGAATCATCGCCCCCACCACGCCGAGCCAGTCGGGCCACAGGCTGGGATCGGCGCCGAAATGCCCGGCCAGGGCCTGCTCGGCCAGGGAGCGGTCGCCCACCGACAATTGCTCCAGCGGCCGCCAGCGCGGCAAGGGCGCCGCCTGAGCCGACGCGGCGGCCCACAGCAGCAGGGCCGCCAGCAACGCTGGATACGGCGTGGACCTCATATCATAACCGCGCCGACAGTTCGGCCAGACGGCGGAACGGCGAGCAACCCTCGCCCAGGGAAAGATCGGCCCCGGCGCGGCGCACGCCCTCGCGGCCGAAGCGTTCGCGCACCGCGTCCTCCAGCCACAGCCGGGCCTGCTGCAGGCGGGCGGCGGCGCGGCGGCCGCCCTCGGCCAAATGGGCGGCATGGCGGTCGATGGCGTCGGCCAGCACCTCCACTCCCTGGGCCTGCTGCGACGAGACCATCAGTACCGGCACCTCCCAATCGCCCTCGCCGCCCGACAGCGACAGGGCGCCCATCACATCGGCGCGGGCACGGGTGGCCGCCGCCCCCATATCGGCCTTGGTCACCACCACCAGATGCGGGATCTCGGCGATTCCGGCCTTCATGAACTGCAAACTGTCGCCCGAGCCGGGCTGCACGCAGAACAGCACGGTATCGGCCACCCCCACCACGTCGGTCTCGGACTGGCCCACCCCCACGGTTTCGATCAGCACCATGTCGTACAGGGCGCGCATCAGCACCATGGCCGACACCGTCAGCCCGGCCAGACCGCCCAAACGGTCGCGCGCCGCCATGGAGCGCACGAAGATGCCCTGATCCTCGGGATCGGTGGAAAGCCGGGTGCGGTCGCCCAACAGGGCGCCGCCCGACCGGCGCGACGAGGGATCGACGGCGATGCAGGCCACGCGGCGGCCGCGCCGCCGCCAGGCGCCGATCAGGGCGTTCATCAATGTGGATTTGCCGACGCCGGGCGGACCGGTCATCCCCACCACATGGGCCTGCGGCGCCTCATAGGCCTCGGACAGCAGGGCCACCACCTCGGGACTGTCGGGCGCCTGCTCCAGAAGCGCCAGGGCGCGGGCCACGGCGGCCTTGCCGCCGCTCCTCAAAGCCGAAAGGGTAAGCTCTAACGCCAAGGGGAGGGTCTCTTTCCGTAGCGGGCTGAAAACGGGTCCGCCACATGTACTCCAGAGCCGGAGACGGATCAATAAGGGTTGGCGGGGTCTATCACAGCAGCTTCGCCAGAAGCGGCGCCACCAGAACGTTGACCAGCCCCACCAGCACCATGATCAGCCCGGCCACCGTGCCCTCCTCGCGGCCGATGCCGTGGGCCTTGGCCACTCCGGCGCCGTGCGCGCCCATGCCGAACAGGGCGCCCCTGGCCAGGGCCGAGCGCAGCGGCAGCACCGCCAGGATCACCTCGCCCACCATGGCGCCGAACACCCCGGTGATGACCACGAACACCGCCGTCAGATCGGGCAGGCCGCCGATTTCGCCGGAAACGGTCATGGCGAAGGGCGTGCTCATGGAACGGGGCAGCAGGCTGAGGCGCAGTTGCGGATCCAGTCCCAGGGCCTGGGCCATCAGCCAGGCGGAGATCATGGCGGTGACGCTGCCCACCACCACTCCGGCCAGCAGCACCGGCCAGGCGCGGCGGATCAGAGCGCGCTGTTCCCAGATGGGCACGGCAAAGGCCACCGTGGCCGGGCCCAGCAGGCTGACCAGCCAGTGGGTGCCGGCGATATAGGCGCGGTAGCTTTCATGCAGGGCCAGGGCCAGCAGGATCAGCCCCAGCGGCGCCAGCACCAGCGGCGACGACCACCAGCGCCCCAAGCGGCCATGCAGCCGTTTGGCCAGAAAGTAGCCGAGAATGGTGACGGCCGACCAGAACACGGCCGGCAGCAGGGCGGCGCTCATGGCTCAGCGCTCCAGACAGCGGAAACAAAGCTCCACCACCACGGCCGTCACCGCCATCACCACGATGGTGCCGCAGGCGATCACCGCCAGCAGCTTCAGCCCGAGCAGGCCCAGAAATTCGCGGTGGTTGAGCACCGCCAGCACGGCGGGCACGAAGAACAGCAGCATGTCGGCCAGCAGCCAGTCGGCGCCATGGCGCAGCGAGGCCCGGCTGACGCGGCCGCTGGCCAGCAGGGCCAGGGCCAAAGCCAGGCCGACGATGGCCCCCGGCACCGGCAGGGACAGATGCAGCGTCAGCTGGCAGCCCACCCACCACAGCCCCAGCATCAGGCCGATCTGGGCCAGACGACTGGAGCGCACGAAACGGCGCAGCGACAGGGCGAGGGCGCGGGGAAAAAGCATCGACATCATGAAAACGGACTATAGTCCCGGCCGGATTAGTCGTAAAATGAATAGACTTCATGGTAAATAGTCTTGATTGGAATGAACATGGATCTTCGCACCTTGCGGGCTTTCGTCGAGGTGGTGCGCCAAGGGGGCTTCACCCAGGCCGGACGCACCCTGTTCGCCACCCAATCCACCGTCAGCAAGGCGGTGAAGCAGCTCGAGGAGGAACTGGGCCTGCCGCTGTTGGACCGCGTGGGCCACGACAGCCACCTGACGGCGGCGGGCGAAATCGTCTACCGTCGCGCCCTGACCATGCTGGCCGAGCGCCAGGAGCTGGTGCGCGAGTTGAACGAGTTCCGCGGCCTGGAAAAGGGCATTTTGCGCCTGGGCCTGCCCGCCGTGGGCTCCAATACCCTGTTCGCGCCGCTGTTCGCCATTTTCCGCATCCGCCATCCCGCCATCGAAATCCGCCTGGTGGAACAGGGCAGCCAGCGCCTGGAGGAACTGCTGCTGGCCCGCGAACTGGATATGGCCGCCACCCTGCTGCCGGCCAGCGGCCAGTTCGACAGCCAGGAAATCCGCTGCGAACCCCTGGATCTGGTGGTGGCCGCCCATCACCCCCTGGCCGGGCGCGACAGCGTGGCCCTGGCCGAACTGGCCGACCAGCCCTTCATCCTGTTCGGCGAGGGCTTCGCCCTCAACCCCATCATCCTCGACGCCTGCCGCGGCCAGGGCTTTTCCCCCACCATCACCGCCCGCTCCAGCCAGATCGAATTCATCCTCCAACTGGTGGCCGGGGGCCTGGGCATCGGCTTTCTGCCGCGCATGATCGCCGCCCGCCGCCATGATGAAGGCATCCGCAACATCCCCTTGCGCGCCCCCGCCATCGATTGGCGCATCGCCCTGGTCTGGCGCAAGAACAGCCACCTTTCGCCCGCCGCCCAGGCCTGGCTCGATCTCGCGCGGGAAAATATCCCTCTCGGATAAGGCGGGCAGGCTTTCTTTATTTTTTATACGCCCCTCAGGCGCCGGGCGCTGGCGTGCCGCCAGCTTGGCTGTCCTCGCTAATGCCTGCGCTTTCGCTCCGGCAACGCTCCGGCGCGCTCAATGCGCTAGTCACCGGCTATGCCGGTTCCGGACTTTTCCCCCTCAGGCGCCGGGCGCTGGCGTGCCGCCAGCTTGGCTGTCCTCGCTAATGCCTGCGCTTTCGCTCCGGCAACGCTCCGGCGCGCGAGAAAGCGCTAGTCACCGGCTATGCCGGTTCCGGCTGGCGCGGGAAAATATCCCTCTCGGATAATCCTTCCGGACCCTTGCCTTCGGATGCATGCATATTATATGCATGCTTATGATTACCACGCAGACCGTTATCGACCCCACCTTCGGCTATCTGGTCAGCGACGTTGCCCGGCAACTGCGCAAAACCTTCAACCATCGCGCCCGCCGCATCGGGCTGTCGCTGGCGCAATGCCGGGCGCTGCTCTACGTGGCCCGGCAGGAAGGGCTCAATCAGGCCCGGCTGGCCGAGCTGCTGGAGGTGCAGCCCATCACCCTGGCCCGCCTGCTGGACCGCATGGAGGCCGCCGGGTGGCTGGAGCGCCGCCCCGACGAGACCGACCGCCGCGTGCGCCGTCTCTTCCTGTGCGACAAGGCCCTGCCGATCCTCGATCAGATCCAGGCCCTGTCCGCCGAGGTGCGGGCCGAGGCTCTGACCGGCCTCGCCGCCGCCGACCAGGCGCTGTTGATGACCTTGCTGAAACAGGTTCACTGCAATCTTTCCAGGCAGGAACGGGCCGAAGACCTGCCCGCCGCCGCTTCCCAGGATCCCACCGATGACCGCGCACTCTAACCCCTCCTCGTCCCGCAGCCCGCGCCAGCGGCTGCGCCTGCTATTGATGGCCGGCGTGCCCGCCGCCGCCCTCCTGGCCGGCGGCCTGCTCTATCTGAACGGCGGCCGCATCGTCTCCACCGACGACGCCTACCTGCAATCGGCCCGCGTGGCGGTGAGCTGCGACGTGCCCGGCCGCGTGGTGGAACTCGACGTGCGCGACAATCAGATGGTGAAGAAGGGCCAGGTGCTGTTCCGCCTCGATCCCCGGCCCTTCCGCATCGCCGTGGAACAGGCCCGCGCCAGCCTGGCCGCCGCCCGCCTCAAGGTGCGGGCCGAGCAGGCGGTCTACCGCCAGCATCAGGCCGATCAGGCCGCCGCCCGCGACACCCTGGCCTATGCCGAGCGCGAACTGGCCCGGCAGAAACGGCTGCTGGGGCTGGATGTGGCCTCGCACGCCCAATATGATCAGGCCCTGCACGCCCAGCAGACCGCCCGCCAGCAGGTGGCCGCCGCCACCGAGGGCATCGCCGCCACCCTGGCCGATCTGGGCGGCCGCCCCGATGGCGCCGTCGACGAGCATCCCCTGGTGCAAGAGGCCCAGGCCGCCCTCGACAAGGCCCTGCTCAACCTGTCCTACACCACCGTGACCGCGCCCGAGGACGGCATGGTGACCAAGGTGGACCAGTTGCAGACCGGCGACTACATCACCACCGCCCAGCCGCTGTTCGCCCTGGTCTCCACCGCCCATCCCTGGATCGAGGCCAATTTCAAGGAAACCGAGCTGACGCACATGCGCCCCGGCCAGAGCGCCACCGTCAGCATCGACACCTATCCCGACCGGGTCTTCCATGCCCATGTGGCCTCGCTGTCGCCGGGCACCGGCTCGTCCTTCGCCCTGCTGCCGGCCGAAAACGCCACCGGCAACTGGGTGAAGGTGGTGCAGCGCCTGCCGGTGCGCCTGGAGATCGACAATCCGCCGAAACACGCCTTTTTGAGCGCCGGCATGAGCGCCGACGTGGAGGTGGATACCGGCCACAGCCGCTCCTTGAGCGGGCTGATCTCCCAGGCCTTCGCCGCGCCGGCGGAGGGGGAAAAGTAAAGGCCCTCCGCCATGCACAGCCCCCATCCCGGCCCCGCCGACCTCTCCCCCGGCCAGCGCCGCCTCATCACCCTGTCCATCATGCTGGCCACGGTGATGCAGGCCCTGGACACCACCATCGCCAACGTCGCCCTGCCCCATATCCAGGGCAGCCTGTCGGCGGCGGCCGACCAGATCACCTGGGTGCTGACCTCCTATATCGTTGCGGCGGCCATCGCCACCCCGCTCACCGGCTGGCTGGCCGGGCGCTATGGCCGCAAGAAGGTGTTCCTGATCTCGGTGGCCGGTTTCACCGTGGCCTCGGCCCTGTGCGGCATGGCCGGCTCCCTGGGGCAGATCGTGCTGTTCCGCCTGTTGCAGGGCCTGTGCGGCGCCGCCCTGGTGCCGCTGTCGCAGGCGGTGCTGCTGGATATCAACCCGCCGGAAAAACACGGCTCGGCCATGGCGGTATGGGGGGCGGGCATCATGGTGGGCCCCATTCTGGGCCCGGCCCTGGGCGGCTGGCTGACCGACAATTACAACTGGCGCTGGGTGTTCTACATCAATCTGCCGGTGGGCATCCTGGCCTTTCTCGGCATCGCCGCCTTCATCCACGAGCATCGCCGCGAAGAGGCGCTGGCCTTCGATTTCTTCGGCTTCGGCACCCTCAGCCTGGGGGTGGGCGCCCTGCAGATGCTGCTGGACCGCGGCGAGCTCAAGGGCTGGTTCGGCTCCCATGAAATCTGGATCGAGGCCATCCTCTCGCTGCTGGGCTTTTATCTGTTCATCGTGCACACCGCCACCAGCCGCAAGATCACCTTCTTGAACCGCACCCTGCTGAAAGACCGCAATTTCGTCACCGGGGTGATCTTCATCTTCTTCGTCGGCATCATCCTCTATGCCACCCTGGCGCTGCTGCCGCCCATGCTGCAGGGGCTGTTCGCCTATCCCGTCACCACCACCGGCCTGGTCACCGCGCCGCGCGGCCTCGGCACCATGATCGCCATGATCCTGGTGGGGCGCATGCTGGGCAAGGTCAACATCCGGCTGATCCTGTTCGGCGGCCTGTCCATGACCGCCTTTTCGCTGTGGCAGATGACCCGCTTCGATCTCTCCATGGGCATGGCCCCGGTGATCATTTCCGGGCTGTCGCAGGGCTTCGGGCTGGGCTTCGTCTTCGTGCCCTTGAGCACCGTCAGCTTTTCCACCATCGCCCATCACCTGCGCACCGACGGCACCGCCATCTTCAGCCTGATGCGCAATATCGGCAGCAGCATCGGCATTTCCATCGTCGAGGCGCTGCTCACCGAGAACACCCAGGTGTCCCACGCCGATCTGGTGCAGCATCTGCGCCCCGACAATCCCCTGGCCTGGTCGCTGCATCTTCTGTCGGCGACCACCGGCCAGTGGGCGGCGCTGAACGCCGAGATCACCCGCCAGGCCGCCATGGTGGCCTATCTCGACGATTTCCACCTGATGATGGTGATCGTGCTGGTGGTCATGCCCATGCTGCTTCTGATGAAAAACGGCAAACGCCCGGTCGCGGCCGAAACCGTGCCGCTCGACTGATTTCGCAAGGAATTTCCCCCATGCCCGCCCTTCTTCGCCGCGCCTTGCGCACCCTGCCGCCGCTGGCCCTGGCCGCCGGTCTGGCCGCCTGCACCGCCGGTCCCGATTTCCACGCGCCCGCCGCGCCCGCCCAGCAGGGCTATGCCGCCCCCGGCGAGGCCGATCCCGCCGCCCTGGCCGTGGGCGCCAAAATCGACGCCGACTGGTGGCGCCTCTACCGCTCCGACGCCCTCGACCGCGTGCTGAAAACCGCCCTGGCCGGCAACCGCAGCCTGGCGGCGGCCAGGGCCTCGCTGCGGCGGGCCGACAGCCTGGCCGCCGCCGCCGCCGGCGCCGAACTGCCACGGATCGACGCCACCGCCGGGGCCGAGCGGGAAAAACTCAACATGGCCGCCTATGGCCTTTCCGGCGCCAATCCGGTGTTCAACCTCTATCAGGTGGGCCCCACCGTCAGCTACGACCTCGACCTCTCGGGCCGCAATCGCCGCGCCGCCGAGGAGGCCCGGGCCCAGGCCGACGAACAGGGCTACCAGCTGCGCGCCGCCTATCTCAGCCTCACCGGCAATGTGGTGCTGCGGGCGGTGGAGATCGCCGGGCTCCAAGCCCAGATCACCACCGTCGAGGGCATCGTCGCCGACGACGAACGCAACCTGGCCCTGGCCCGCGCCGCCAAGGCCGCCGGCTCGGTGGGCCGGGGCGACGTGCTGCACGCCGCCAGCCAGCTGGCCGGCGACCGCACCCTGCTGCCGCCGCTGCATCAGCGTCTGGCGGTGGCCCGCCACGCCCTGGCCCTGCTGGCCGGACACAGCCCGGCCGAATGGCGCGCCCCCGCCTTCGCCCTCGACGCCCTCGCCCTGCCCGCCGACCTGCCCTTAAGCCTGCCCTCGGCCCTGGTGCGCCAGCGCCCCGACATCCTGGCCGCCGAGGCCCGCCTGCATGCCGCCAGCGCCGCCATCGGCGTGGCCCGGGCCGAACGCTATCCCGACATCACCCTGTCGGGCAGCCTGCTCCTGCAATCGGTGAAGCCCGACCAGCTGTTCCGCATGGCCTCGGGCGCCGGCGATATCGGCGGCGGCCTGCTGGCGCCGCTGTTCCACGGCGGCATCCTGGCCGCCAACGAACAGGCGGCCCGCGCCGCCTTCGAGGCCAGCCGCGCCGACTACGAGCAAACCGTGCTGGCCGCCTTCACCCAGGTGGCCGACATTCTCCAGGCCCTGAACCACGATGCCGAGGAAAGCGCCGATCAGGCGGTGGCGGTGGCGGCGGCCGACGCCTCGCTCAAGGTGGCCCGCCTCAGCTACAGCGCCGGCAATGCCGGCATCCTGCAGGTGCTGGACGCCGAACGCCAGGACCAGCAGGCCCGCCTCGGCGCCGTGCGCGCCCGCGCCGCCCGCCTTTCGGACAGCGCCCAATTGTTCCTGGCCATGGGCGGCGGCTGGACCGCGCCGTCACAAGCCCCGGCCTCATGACGGAGACACCCCCGCGATGACACCCGAACCGCCCTATTATACCGAGTTGCGGTGATCGGAACCGATCACCGCACCCTCACGCGCCGGGCGGGTTTCTCCGAAACCCTTGGCGTCGTGCCTGATGGCGCGCTTTGCCTCACCGCGCCATCAGGCGCGCGTCGCCTTGCTCCTAACCGGCGTCGCGATGAGTCAAACTC
>JAJXUO010000103.1 GCA_021782815.1 Pseudomonadota bacterium | reverse complement strand
GCGGCCAGCGGCGCCTCGGCGGCATCGTCCATGGCGGGCAGGTCGGCGACGGGCGGCGGCGCCGGGCGGGGCTGGGCGGCCAGTTGGGCCAGCACCTCGGCGGTGCTGCTGGGCGGCGGGCGGCGGGCCGAATAGCGCGGCACCTCGTTCTCGCCGGGCTTGAAGATCAGGTCGCGGGCCTCGTCGCCGCGCTCGGGCAGCGGCATCAGCTTGGGGCTGACGGCGCGGGCGAAGGTCTGCACCTCGCCGATGCGGATGGGCAGGGGGCGGCGGCACAGGGCCGGTCCCAAGGCGATGAAGCGGCCCCGTTCCAGATCGCGGAACATCTCGGCCTGTTTGCGCTCCATGCCCAAAAGATCGGCGGCGCGGGCCATGTCGATATCGAGAAAGGTGCGGCCCATGAGAAAGTTGGAGGCCTCGGCGGCCACGTTCTTGGCCAGCTTGGCCAGGCGCTGGGTGGCGATCACCCCGGCCAGGCCGCGCTTGCGGCCCCGGCACATCAGATTGGTCATGGCCCCCAGCGAGGCCTTGCGCGCCTCGTCCGAAACCTCGCCGGCGGCGGCGGGCGCGAACATCTGCGCCTCGTCCACCACCACCAGCACCGGAAACCAGTAATCGCGGTCCACATCGAACATGCCGCCCAGGAAGGCGGCGGCATGGCGCATCTGCCCCTCGGCGTCGAGATTTTCCAGATTGAGCACCACCGACACCCGGTGCTGGCGGGCCCGCGCCCCCAACTGCTGCAGGGCCGCCTCGGAATGGCTGGCGCTGTCCACCACCACATGGCCGAATTTCTCGGCCAGACTGACGAAATCGCCCTCGGGATCGATGATGGCCTGCTGCACCACCGGGGCGCTCTGTTCCAGCAGGCGGCGCAACAGGTAGGACTTGCCCGATCCGGAATTGCCCTGCACCAGCAGCCGGGTGGCCAGAAGTTCCTCGAGATCGAGGCTTGCCGTGGCGCCCGATGCCGTCAATCCCATGTCGATACGGACGGTCATCTCGCCCTGCTGCTCCCGCTGTTTGCCGATCATGCCGGTCGGTATAAGGAGGCCTTTCTATACCCCCTGGCCGGGATTTTGAACCGTCTATCGTCGTTTCGAGGGCAATGGCCTGTTCGCGCCGGTCAGGCGGTGCGCAGCAGTTTTTCCAGGAAGCCGCGCACGGAGTCTTGCAAATCATGCGCTTCGCGCGACAGCGATTGCGCCGAAGCCAGCACCTGCTCGGCGGCGGCGCCGGTTTCGGCGGCGGCCCCGGCCACGGCGCCGATGGTGCTGGAGACCTGTTCGGTGCTGACGGTGGCGATCTGGATATTGTGGGCGATCTCGCCGGTGGCGGCGGCCTGCTGCTGCACCGCCGCCGAAATGCCCTGGGTGATCCCGCCCAGTTCGCCGATGCGTCCGACGATGCCGCCGATGGCCGCCACCGCCTTCTGGGTGGCGGCCTGCACGGCGCCGATCTGGGTACTGATATCGCCGGTGGCCCGCGCCGTCTGGTTGGCGAGGTTTTTCACCTCGCCCGCCACCACGGCGAAGCCCTTGCCGGCGTCGCCGGCTCGCGCCGCCTCGATGGTGGCGTTCAAGGCCAGAAGGTTGGTCTGACTGGCGATGGAGGCGATAAGATCGACCACCTCGCCGATACGGGCCGAGCAATCGGCCAGACCGCGCACGATGTCGTGGGTCTGGTTGGCCTCGTCGGTGGCGGCCTGGGAAATGCGGCTGGACTGTTCCACCTGACGGCCGATTTCGTTGATGGAGGCGGCCAGCTCCTCCGAGGCGGCGGCGATGGTCTGCACGGTGGCGGTGGCGCTGTGGCTGGCCTCGGAGACGTTTTCCGCCTCGCTGCTGGTCTGACGGGCGTTGCGGGCCATGGCCTGGGCGGTGCCGGTCATCTGGCTGGCGGCGGCCGCCAATTGCGATACCACCCGCTCCACGTCGCCCTTGAAGGTTTCGGCGTAGCCGGCCAGGGCCTGGTGAGTGGCGGTATGGGCCGAATCGATATAGGAGGCCGAGGCCAGTTCCAGCTCGAACAGGAACAGGCGCACCAGGGCCGAGACCACCTGGCCGAACCGTTCCGGCCTTTTGCGGTAGGCGGGCGCGGCCATGTCGATCAGTCCGGCCAGATAGGTGCTGTAGAAGGTGAAGAACCAGCGCAATTCCAGGCCCTGGCGCTCGCGGTTCTGGAAGATTTTCACGCCGCCCGCCAACTGCTCGGTGGTGAAGGTGGCGGGAAACATGTCGTTCAGCCAGTGATCGCGCTGGGCCCGCTTGGCGTCCTCCAGGTTCATGCCCTGATAGGCCTGCGCGGCGTCGGGGTAACGCAGGATCTGCCGGTAACCGGCCTCGACGGCCTGTTCGAGACCGGGGGCGACGATGGCGGAGAGTTCCTGTAAAAGCCGGCGGGTCTCATCATTGATCCCCATGGCGTCAAGGCGGCGGTCTCGGTCGATATCGAAGGTCATGGGTCGCGGTTCCCCATTTATCGCGGCAGGAAAAAGAGATCCCGCCACAGGAGGAACCATACAGGAAAATAGGACTGGAGTCATGCAATCAATTTGAGATAACGTTATATAAGTAAGTCTTTTAATTTGAACTTTGCTGCATCTGCACAATAAAAAAATATCCTGATCAAGCGTTCATTCTTTCCTCGTCTTCGGTCTTTTCCCCACGCCACCGGACTGTCATACTTCCCCCCGGGGGATAAGGAATGAGTCGGCTATGACGACTGAAGGTTTCGCGGTTCGGTTCATGGGGTTGAAGCGGCGGTTCGCGCTGGCCATGCTGGCGGTTTTTCTGGTGGTGTCGCTGTCCACCCTGGCCGGGCTGACCTGGATTCTCTCCGATACGGTGTCGTGGCTGGGGCGGGGCCTGGTGGGCGCGCAGGTGCAGATGGCCCGCAGCCAATGCCTGTCGCCGCTGCTGACCGAAATCGCCCTGGCCCGCAAGATGGCGGATTCCCCTTTGCTGAAAAGCTGGGCCGAACATGAGGACGATCCCGATCTGCGCCGCCGCGCCCTGGAGGATCTGGAAAGCTACCGCCGCATTTTCCGCGACGGCAGCTACTTCTTCATTCCCACCGGCAGCCGTCACTACTATTTCAACGACAACGCCGGCAGCTACAACGGCCGCGAACTGCGTTATACCCTGTCGTCCGACAAGCCCGCCGACGCCTGGTACTGGGCCACCCTGAAGGCGGGCGCGCCGGTGCAGATCAACATCAATCCCGATGCCCATCTCGGCGTGACCAAGGTGTGGATCAATGTGCTGATGCGTGATGGCGGCCAGGTGGTCGGCGTGGTGGGCACCGGGATCGATCTCAGCGCCTTCGTCCGGCGGGTGGTGGAAGAGACGTCGGACGGGGTGGAGACGCTGTTCATCAACCAGAACGGCGACATTCAGGCGCATAAGGACGTGGGGCTGATCGATTATGCCAGCCTCACCCATAAGGCCGGCGGACACAGCACCTTCTTCGCCCTGCTGGACGACGACGCCAGCCGCGCCCAGGTGCGGCTGGCCCTGGCGCGTTTGGCGGTGGCGGGCACCGAGTCCGCCACCGCCGTGGTCAGCCTTGGCGGACACCGGCGGCTGGTGGCCTTTGCGCCCCTGCGCCGGATCGGCTGGACGGCGGTGTCGCTGATCGATCTCGACACCCTGTGGGCGCATGCTCCTTTTCTGGCCCTGGGCGGGCTGGTGTTGCTGGGCATGCTGGGCGCGGTGGCGGTCATCGCCCTGCTGCTGGACCGTCTGGTGCTGTCACGCATCGCCCGGCTCGACGCTTCGGCCCAGGCCTTGAGCCGGGGGGAGTTCGAGATCGACCTTCCCGCCGGCGCCAGCGACGAAATCGGCCGCCTGTCGGAGAATTTCAGGATCATGGCCGGCACATTGCGCGGCCATACCGAGGATCTGCGCCACGCCGTGGCCGAGAAGGAAGCGGAGATGGCCCAGATGATGGCCAGCTTGCAGGCCAGCGAGGAGCGCTTCCGCAGTCTGATCGAGGAAACCTCGGACTGGGTCTGGGAAACCGATGCCCAGCACCGCTTCACCTGGCTCTCCGAACGGGTCGAGGCCGTGCTGGGGGTGGCCGTGGCCGACCTTCTGGGGCGTTCCCGCTGGGAGCTGTCGTCGCAGCGCCGCAAGGTCAGCTCGAAATCCTGGGCCGATTTTATCGGCGCTCTGAAGGCGGAACGGGGATTCCGCGATTTCCGGTATTGGGTGGAAGACGCTGGCGGCCATCTGCACTGGGTGAGCATCAGCGGTTCGCCGCGCCATGACGCCGCCGGGCGTTTTCTGGGATATCGCGGCGTGGCCTCCGACATCACGCCGGAGGCGGCACGTCTCATGCGGTTGCGGCTGCTGTCGGACGTGGTGGAGCAATGTCCGGTGTCGATCCTGATCACCGACGCCTCGGGCGCGATCGAATATGCCAATACCCACTGCCTGAGCGTTACGGGCTACGAGCTTGACGAGGTGGTGGGGGAAAATCCCCGCATCTTCTCCTCGGGCCAGGTGACCGGGGAGGTTTATGCCGAAATGTGGGCCAAAGTTCTGGCCGGCGGCACCTGGGTGGGGGAAATGCGCAATCGCCGCCGCGACGGCAGTCTCTATTGGGAGCGGGCCCATATTTTCCCCATCCTCGAGGACGATGGCCGCATCGCCCGGCTGGTGGGCATCAAGGAGGATATCACCTTCGAGAAGGAGGCCACCGCCCGTCTGGCCGAACTGGCCGCCGATCTCGAGGAGCAGGCCCGCCGGCTGCAGCACAGCAACGCCGAACTGGAGCAGTTCGCCTATGTGACCTCGCACGATCTGCGCCAGCCCTTGCGCATGGTGTCCAGCTATCTCAGCCTGATCGAGCGCGAACTGGGGCCGGACATCGGCGCGGAGATGAAAACCTTCATCGGGTTCGCCGTGGACGGCGCCCGGCGCATGGATCGCCTGATCCTGGATCTTTTGGATTATTCCCGTGTCGGGCGCGAGGCGCGGGCCTTCGCTCCGGTGGATCTGAACGAGGTGGTGCACGAGGCCCGCAGCAATCTCGATGTGGCCCTGAGGGAGGCTGAGGCGGAGCTGCGGGTGGCGCCGGCCCTGCCCACGGTGGCGGGCAACGGCAACGAACTGATGCGGCTCTGGCAGAACCTCATCGGCAATGCCGTGAAATATCGCAGCCCGGAACGCCCCTGCCGTATCGAGGTCGGGTTTCGCGAGGGGCGGCGCGTCTGGACCTTCTGGGTCAAGGACAACGGCAACGGTATCGATCCCAAGGATTTCGATCGCGCCTTCGGGGTGTTTCAGCGGCTGGTGACGAAAGACCGGGTGGAGGGCACCGGTATCGGTCTGGCCATCTGCAAGAAGATCGTGGAGAATCATGGCGGCCGGATCTGGATCGATTCGACGCTGGAGCAGGGCGCAACCTTCTTCTTCACCCTGCCTAAAAACGCATGAAAAAGGCCTTCCGCCGGGGGCGGAAGGCCTGGTACGACCGAAGAGAGGGATCAGGTGGGTTCCAGCCCCAGGGCTTCCACCGCTCCGCGGGCGGCGGCATCCTCAAGACCGCTCATGGACGAGAGGAACATGGCGGCGGCGGTCACGCCTTCCTTGTGGGCGGTTTCCGGCGGGTGGCCCTGGGCCAGGGCCTCGCTCACCGTTTCGTCATAGGCCTCCGAGACCATTTTTCGCATCGCCTCGTCCATCATGGCGTCCGTTCGTCAGACATGCCCCATGACCTGTTGCACCTCTTCCTGGGTAACGGTGCGGCGCAGGATGCGGGTGGAAACCACGACGGCGGTATTGAGAACGGCGCGTTGGGCCCTCAAGCCCGACAGCCCCTTTTCCCGCGCGGCGAGAGACGCCTCGGCAAAGGTGCGGCGGATAATATCTTCATCATCATTGGACATGGCGCGACGATCCATTCGGTCACTGCGGGGGGAAGCGGTTTGCGGTTTCCCGGCAGCAAATGCCATGCCATGCCCTTATCCTGCCGCCAAAAGCGGGTGTGCGGCGCTTTTCGCCCCCTGTCCTCCAGAATCAGACGGGCGGGCGCCCGGCGTTTCCTCGCACCCTGCGATGCGATTTGCAAAATGCAAAGGTTATGGTTCCTTCGCCAATTCGCCGTTGTAGTTGACCAGACTGGAATGGGCGAGGCTGCTCAGCAGCGACTCCAGCAGCGGACCGTCGTTTTGTTCGCGCCCCTGGCGGATCATCTCCTTGCGGCAATAATCGGCATAGCCCGCCACCATCTGGGCGGTGGCGGCATTGTGGCGTTGCACCGCCTGGCGGTTGATGTCGGCGGCGCCCGAGGTGTCGTATTCCTCGGCGATGCGCAGGCGTTTGCTCTGGAATGTATCGAACAGACGCAGGGTGTCGGGCGCATCCTTCTGCCAGACCTCGCGCATCATCTGTCCCGAGCAGACGATGCGGGGCACCGCTTTCAAGGACGTGCAGGTGTGCCACATGTCCAGGGCCTGGATATCGCGCATCAGGCGGCCATTGGGATCGGTGAGATGCGGTTCCATGGTGGCCAGCGCCGCCGACAGATCCTTCAGGCGCTCGCGGAATTTTTCCCAGTTCTCGCGGGCGATCATGTTTTCCTGGTCGAACACCGTCGCCAGTTTGCGGCGGTTTTCCGCGAAGGTGCGGAACGAGGGTTCCAAATAGGGCAGATCGGCCTGCACCACGCTGTATTCCACCGTATCCAGGCAGTTGGTGCGCGCCACCTCCGAGGGCCAGACATGCATCATGCATTTCTGATCGGCCTGAAACACCGCGGCGCCGCTGGTGGTTGCGGGCGGATCGGCGCAGGCGGTCAGCAGGACGAGCGGAAGCAGCAGCAGAAAGCGGAACCGGGGAAAGGTCATGCCGGGATCCTTGGGGGAGCGGAATGGAGGGGCTTCATCATGCGCGATCAGGCGGCCCGTCACCAGGGGGGAGTTGCGCTAATCATCACCGCCAAGGTTACTGTGATGTGGCAAAATCCTGACGCTTCTCGTCTCGTGAAACCGGCAATATCCTCGAGCGAGTCTTTGGCGGGTGCTGAATTGTCCACACGGCGTCGTCATGGAGTATTCTTGTCAATAGCAAGTAATGCACAAATCAAGAAAAAGAAGCGGGTAGGGAAAAACCGCCTGCTCAAGATAGAGGCAGACAGTTCGGAACTAAGGGAACGCTAGGGAGGGCGATTTCGCCCCACAGCCTGCGCACAGACTTATCCACAGATTTTGGGGATAAGCCCCGGGGCCCGGCGGCGGGGGGCGGCGGGGGATGGCTAAAAGCGGGGCAGGGGGGATCACGGATCTTTGGGAACGGGTGTGGCCGTTCCCTATCTCTGCGGATTGCCTCGGCCCGCGCCGTTTTTCCCCGCCGATCCGGGATGAAGCAAAAAAAAGCGGCGAGCCGAAGCCCGCCGCAGGGAGACCTGTTTAGGGGACAGGTGAAACGATTAAAGGCTGCCGGACAATTCCGGCAGGGCCTGGAACAGGTCGGCCACCAGGCCGTAGTCGGCCACCTGGAAGATGGGGGCCTCCTCGTCCTTGTTGATGGCGACGATGATCTTGCTGTCCTTCATGCCGGCCAGATGCTGGATG
>JAJXUO010000102.1 GCA_021782815.1 Pseudomonadota bacterium | reverse complement strand
CGGTGGGGCATGGGATTGGGTGCGCGGGCAGGCCGCCGCCCTTGTTTCCTGGCTGGCCTCGAAATTTTCGTGGCTGACCGACACGCTGCACCTGGTGGGCCGAGCGATTGGACTGGTGACGGCGCCGACGCGACAGGTGGTGACCCATGTGGTGACCCACGCGGCGCACCACATCGAGGATCTGACTATCGTTCCACGGCTTGACGACGCCTTCGTAAATTTTTCCACCCAATGGAAGCAGATCTGGAGTGCTCTGGGGGGACCGGTGGCGACGTTGACAGAGAGCATAAAGCGAGGGTTCGGTGGGGCATGGGATTGGGTGCGCGGGCAGGCCGCCGCCCTTGTTTCCTGGCTGGCCTCGAAATTTTCGTGGCTGACCGACACGCTGCACCTGGTGGGCCGAGCGATTGGACTGGTGACGGCGCCGGCGCGACAGATGGTGACCCATGTGGTGACCACAGAGATCGACACGTTCAAGAAAACGGCGGCGGGTCATCTGGCGGCGCAGGCGGCGGGCGCGGTGGGGCAAGGCGTGCGGGGCGCCATGGCGTGGTTCCAGGGGCGCGGCTGGAGCCATGACCAGGCCGCCGGCCTCGTGGCCGGATTCGACCGCGAGAGCGGGCTCAATCCCCAGGCGGTGGGCGATGGCGGCCGGGCCTATGGCATCGGCCAGTGGCATCCCGACCGCCAGGCCGAATTCGCGGCGGTGTTCGGACACGATATACGCCACTCGACGCTGGCCGAGCAGATGCAATTCGCGCAATGGGAGCTGACCGCAGGGCCCGAACGCAAGGCCGGACGGGCTCTGGCCGCGACCACCTCGGCCGGCGGCGCCGGCGCCGTGGCCTCGATGGACTACGAGCGCCCCGCCGACCGCGCAGGCGAGGCCGGCCGACGTGCCGCCGCCGCCGAGAGCATTGCCGCCGCGACCCCGGATGCGCCCTCGCTGGCGGCGCAGACCACCAGCGCGGCGCGGGCCGACAGCGCGGCGACCACACCGGCCGTGATCCTGGTGCGCTTCGAAGGTCTGCCGCAAGGCGCCAAAGCCCAGGTGACCAGTCAGACGCCGGGGCTGGTGCTGAAAATCGACCGCGGCATGGCCATGGTGGCGGGCTGATCATGGCGTGGCTGGATGAACTGTTCGACGCCAGTTTCCGTGGCGCGCCGTTTTTGGTGCGCACCGCGCGCACCCGGGGCGGGCAGCGGCTGGCCAATCATCAGTATCCCTTGCGCGACCGGCCCTATTCCGAGGATCTGGGGCGGCGCCAGCGGTCCTATACGGTGGAGGCCTTCACCCTGGGCGACACGGCGTTCCTGGACCGTGACGCCCTGGTGGCCGCCCTGGAAAGCGGCGGCGCCGGAACGCTGATCCACCCAACCTTCGGCGTGCTGTCGGTGACGGTGGACGATTGGACGGTGGCCGAGGATCTGACCGGGGAAATGGGGATCTGCCGCTTCACCATTCAGTTCATGGAATCGGGCGATATCGCGGTGCCGACGGTAAGCGCCGATACCAGCGCACAGGCCGGAACGGCGGCGGATACCGCTACCTCGGCCAATGAGAGCGCGTTCGGGGAGGGCTTCGCATGAGCACCGACGCCGTGACCCTGGCCGCCATCGCCGATACCGGCGCCGTGCTGGCGGCGCTGACGGATCTGGCCGCGCGCATCGGCTATGCCGACAGCGTGGCGGCGGCCACCTCGGCCAGCGGCGCGGTGGCTATCGCCGATGTGGCCGGGCTGGGACTGCTGGCCGCCATCGAGGCGGCGCGGGCGCAGCTGGCCACGCTGGTGGCCACTCCGGCCAGCCTGGCCGGCACCCTGGTGGGGCTGGTGCAGGCCTTTCAGGGGACCAGTGTGGATCTGCGGGCCGTGGCCGACGGCATGGCGGGAGTGACCTGGGCATCGCAGATCCCGGCCGCCGGGCTTTACGGCGATAAAATCACCGCCAACCGCGCCGCCCTGGCCCAGCTGGTGCAGGTGCAGGCGGTGATCGAGGCGGCGCGGGCGGCGACATCGGCCAGCTATGGATCGCAGGAGGACGCCCTGGCCCTGCGCGACGATCTGAACGGCCGCCTGGATGCGGCCATGACCGCCACCGGCAACCGCGCGCTGCGCGCCACTCTGGACGGGCTGCGGGTGGCGATGGTGACCGATCTGACCAGCCGCGCCGCCGGGTTGGCGACCCTGGAGACCTATCAGCCGGCCCGGGTGTTGCCGGCCCTGGTGCTGGCGCAGACGCTGTATGACGACCCGACCATGGCGGCGGACATCTGCCGGCGCAACGGCGTGGCACATCCCGGCTTCGTGCCGGCGGTGGCGCTGACGGTGATTTCAGACGAGGAGATATCGGCATGACGACGGACAGCGTGGCACTGCGCGTGGGCGGCTTGATCTACGAGGGATGGACGCATGTCGACATCGAGACCTCGTTGACCACCATCAGCGGCGAATTTTCGCTATCGGTCACCGAGCGCTGGCCGGGCCAGCAGGCGGCGTGGGCCGTGGCGCCGGGCATGGCCTGCAGCGTGGCCATCGGCGAGACGGTGCTGATCACCGGCTATATCAACGACCGCGAGGTTTCCTACGACGATGGTTCGCACCGCGTGACCCTGCGCGGGCGCGACAAGACCGGCGATCTGGTGGACTGCGCGGCGGTGGTGGATGGCGTGGGATCGTGGAATAGCGTGTCAGTTATGGAGGTGGGCCGCACGCTGTTGAAGCCGTTTGGTATCAAAATTTCATCGACCGTCAGCGACACCAATAAGGTTTTGGCGGCACACGGAATTCAGCTGGGAGAGACGGTTTGGGAATGCCTTGAGCGGGCTATCCGCCAATATGGTGTGCTCGCCATGACCGACGGCAGCGGCAACCTGGTGCTGACGCGGCCGGGCGGCGGTCCGGCGCTGGCGGAGGTCCGTCTGGGCGGCAACATTCTGGAGGGGAACGGGCGGATTTCCGACCGCGAGACCTTCCGGGATTATTATGTGCTGGGGCAGTTCCCCGGATCGGCCGACAGCTATTCCGACCCCCGGATCACCAACGGCGCCAGCGGCCGAGCCTCCGACCCTAATGTGGAGCGCTACCGCCCGACGATCGTGCAAGTGGAATGCAATACCGGCGACATGACGTATCTGCCGACGCGCGCGAGGTGGGAGGCGGCCTGGCGGTCGGGACGGGCGCGGCAGATCACGGTGCTGGTGCAGGGATGGCGCGACGCCGCCGGCGCGGTGTACCGGCCCAACAGCATGATCCGGCTGGAGGACGGTTTTATGGGAGTGCATGAGAGCCTGCTGGTGGATACGGTGCGCCTGACGATTGAACCCGGCGGCCAGATGGCGGAGCTGACCCTGACCCGCAAGGAGGCCTTTATCCCGGAACCGTTGACGTCGTGGCCACCCTATGACCCGAAGGGGGCTCCGTAATGCTGCACGCTATTAACAGGGTGTTGGACCCGATCCGGCGGCAGATCCGCGCCAGCATCGCGCGCGGGGTGATCAGCCTGGTGGATGATGCCGGCGGCCTGCAGGTGGTGCAGGTGCAGCTGATGGCCATGCCGCAGGCGGATGGATCGATGGGCGCGGAGGTGGGCGACCGGCTGGAGGTGATGCGCCAGTTCGGTTTCACCTCGGTGCCGTTTCCCGGCGCCGAGGTGACGGTGGTGTCGGTGGGGGGCGTGCGGGCGCATGGCCTGGTGGTGGCCACCGATGACCGCCGCTATCGGCCCAAGGACCTGGCCGCCGGCGAAAGCCAGATGTACGACGATCAGGGCCAGATGATTTATCTCAGCCGCACCGGCATTGTGATCAAAGGCGCCGGGCTGCCGCTGACGATCACCGACACGCCATCGATCACCCTGGACAGCCCCCAGACCACCTGCACCGGGGCGCTGACGGTGGAGAAGCTGATCACCGGCGAGGGCGGCCTGAGCTTGAGCGGCGGCGCGGGCGCGGCGGTGGACGGCAATGTGAGCGTGAGCGGCGGCAATGTGAGCGCCGACGGGATCGACCTTAAAACCCATGTGCATACGGGCGTGGCCGGCGGCAGCGGCACCAGCGGAGGGCCGCAGGGATGACCGATATCGCCCTGGCCTTCAATGCCGATTTCATGGAATGGGACATCGCCCTTTCCGGCGGCGATCTGGCCCAGGATGCCGGCCTGGAGACGGCGGCGGTGCTCTCGCTCTTTCTCGATCGCTGGGCGCATGCCGACGACGCGCTGCCGGCGGGATCGACGCGGCGCGGCTGGTGGGGCGACCGGGTGGCGCCGCTGGCGCGGCCTCAGACGGGGACCGGCAGCGCTCCCGACCGCATCGGATCGCGGCTATGGCTGCTGGCGCGGGAGCGGCAGTTGCCCGCCGTGCTGCCGCTGGCCAAAGGCATGATCGCCGAGGCGCTGGCCTGGATGGTGGAGGACGGGTGGGCGGCCTCGCTGGACGTGGCCGTATCCTTCCCGCGCCGGGGGTGGCTGCTGTGGACGGTGGCGGCGCATAAGCCGGACGGCACGACGGTGCTGCTGACGCAATCCATGCCGTGGGGGCTCTGATGACCATTTCGACACCGACCCTGACCGACATCTCGCAATCCATCGCCACGGCCATCGCCACGCGGCTGCCGGGCGCCGACGCCACGCCGCCGCGATCGGTTTTAGGGGTGTTGACCAAGGTGCTGGCCGGCGCGGTCGACGGCCTGTACGGGGCCATCGAGAGTGTGGCCAGCGATATCATCTACGATACAGCCAGCAGCGACTCTCTGGTGCGATGGGCCGGGATCTGGGGGCTGCGGCAGAAGGCGCCGACGGCGGCCGGGGGCGGCGTGACGTTTACCGGCACCGCCGGCGCGGTGGTGCCTGCGGGGGCGCAAATGTCGCGCGCCGACGGCCTGTTATACACGCTGGCGGCGGATGTGACTCTGACCAGCGCCGGCGGCAGCGGCACGGTGAGCTGCGCCAGCGCCGGCGCCGTGACCAATACCGATGCCGGGGGCACGCTGACCCTGGCGGCGCCGCTATCTGGCGTTTCCTCCACCGTGAGCGTGGGGACTGGCGGTTTGGCCGGCGGCGCGGATCTGGAAACGCCGGCGGAACTGCTGGCGCGGCTGCTGCTGCGCATTCAGCAGACGCCGCAGGGTGGGAGCGCCGCTGATTTCGAGGAATGGGCGTGCAGCGTTTCGGGTGTGACGCGCGCCTGGGTGATCGCCGGCTGGAACGGTGTGGGCACGGTGGGCGTGACCTTCATGTGCGACGACCGTGCCGATCCCATCCCGCTGGGCGCCGATGTGACGGCGGTGCAGGCGGCGATCGACGCGGCGCGGCCTGTGGCGGCCCGCACCTATGTGTTCGCGCCGACGGCGGTGCCGCTCGGCTTTACCATTCATCTCAATCCCGGGTCAACGGCCATCGAGGCCGCCGTGCAGGCCGAACTGGCCAGCCTGATCGCCAATCAATGCGTTCCGGGCGGCACGCTGTATCTCAGCCACATCTGGTCGGCGATATCCGCCGCCGCCGGGGAGGTGGATTTCGCCCTGACGGCCCCCGCCGCCAACGTGAGCGTGCCGGCCGGCAGCATCATCACCATGGGGACGATCACATGGGCGTGATGACTTCGGCCGACTACTTAAGCCAGCTTCAGGCACTGCTTCCGCCGGGCAGCGGTCTTTCCAAGCATCCGGCCAGCAACCTGACGGCGCTGTTGGCCGCCTTCGCCGATGTGCTGGCCGAGGTGGATGCCGCCTTCAACGCGCTCTATGACGAGGCCGACCCGACCACCACCACCCAACTGCTGACGGATTGGGAACGCATCGCCGCTTTGCCCGACCCGGCCGCCGGCAGTGATTATCAATCCGTGGCCGAGAGGCGGGCGTGGCTGATGAGCCGCCTGACCGGGGTGGGCGGCCAGAGCGCCGCCTATTTCATCGATCTGGCGGCGCAGCTGGGCACCACCATCAGTATTACCGAGTTTTCGCCGTGGGGCTGCGGCTTCGGTCAATGCGGACGCGACCCGATCTCGGGCGATGGCACCGTTGCCATGCTGTGGCGCGTGAACATGCCGGTGCCCCCCACCTACTTTTTCCAGGCCGGGCTTTCGCAATGCGGCGATCCGCTCGGCTACTGCAAAACCGGTGTGATCGAGGCGCTGTTTCAGCGCTGGAAACCGGCCCACACCACATTGATTTTCAACTACAGCAGCGAGGGCTGACATGCAGCGTGTAAGCGGCGCCAATTACGTGCCGAACGGCAACGGCACGGGCAAGAACGGCTGGCAGGACTATAATGCCGCGACGGGGGCCATGGGCACCACACCCAACGCCAGCTTTATGAACGCGGTGCAGGAGGAGGTGGCCAGTTTGTGCGAGGCGATGGGCCTGACGCTGGACGTCGCCGACAATACACAGCTGGCCCAGGCTATCCGCGCGATGGTCTCCAGCCGACTCGGGAATTTCACGGGTGTCATCGGCATCAGCGCCAATACCACCCTGACCGCCGCGCAGGCCGGCAGTTACGTCGAGATCACGGGCGGATCCGGTGTTGTCGTCACGCTGCCCGCGACGAGTGCCGCCATGAGCGGCAACAGCTTCGCCATTTACAACCCGTCAACCTCCGTCGCGACACTCTGTGCCGCCGCCAGTCAGGTTATCAATAACGGCGGCTATGGCGCGGCGACGTTACAGTTGCAGCCGGGAAATGCCGTCATTTTGACCACGGACGGCTCGTCCTGGTCGGTTATCGGATCGACACAGCGCACGGGCTATGCCGGATCTTTCGGGCTGTCCGCCAGCACCATCCTGACCCCCGCCTATTTCGGTGGGTTTATCGAAATCACCGGCGGCGCGGGCCTGACCATTACCCTCCCCACGACGAGTGCCGGATATGCCGGGCGGGCGTTGACGCTATACAACGCCACCGGCACTGCGGTGACGTTGGCCGCACAGTCCGGCCAGACCATCAACTGGGGCACCTCAGGCGGTACAACCCAGACTCTGGCGGCGGGGGCATCGGTCGAGTTGACGACCGACGGCTCGTCCTGGTCCGTTATTGCCATTGGGCCGGGCAGTCCCGCGCTGACCGGCGCCCCCACCGCGCCCACAGCGGAGCCGGGCACCAAGAACGAGCAGTTGGCGAACACGGAATTCATTGCAATGGCGGCGGGCATTGCCGGTATGGCAAATGCGTTATCCGGATCGTCTGGAGGATCTGTGCAGACGGCATCCTGGTCCATCGCGGAGCTGATCGCAGAAACTGCGTTGGGCGGCGCATCGGTTAAGGGCGCTGCCCTGGCCCTGTCATTCAATGGCTCGACCCTCGGTGCGAATGGTATGGATAGTGGGGCCATGCCCGTTAGCGGCAGCCTGTACATCTACGCCATTTATAACCCCGTCACGCGCGTCTGGGCCACGCTGGGCACGGTGGCGGGCAACGGCGCGCCCGTTTACAGCGGCGGCGCCATGCCGGGCGGCTATACTATGTCGGCGCTGATCTGGGCGGGGGTGACCAATAACGCCGGTCAGTTCGCGGGCTTTGTGCAACAGGGCCGGATGGTGGCGTTTCCGCGCACGCAAATCCTGTCGGGCGGCACCGCAACCGTGCTGACGGCGGTCGGGATCGGCAGCGTGGTGCCTTACAACGCCAAATCGGTCAG
>JAJXUO010000101.1 GCA_021782815.1 Pseudomonadota bacterium | reverse complement strand
CGCAAAGCTGCACTCGACAAACCCCATCGAGCGCCTCAACGGCGAGATCAAACGCCGCACCGAGGTGGTCGGCATCTTCCCCAACGAGGCCGCCATTACCCGCTTGATCGGCGCCATTCTGCTGGAGCAGAACGATGAATGGGCCGTTCAGAGATCACGCTACATGACCCTGGAAACCGTCGCCTCCTTGGGCGATGATCCCATGGCAAGTCTGCCGCCGGTCGCGGCAGTCTGATCACCCCGGCCAACCCTGCTGGAGATCAAACGGCGACGGCGCTGTTACACCAAGCCAAGGGGCACGATCCAGGTATTGCGGCGCTGGGAGCGTTTTGCGCGGCCCGCGAGGTCACGCTGGTCGCCATGGAGGCGACCGGTGGATACGAGAAACTGCCATTCGGACTGCTTTGGCAGCAAGGTATCCCCGTCGCCATTGTCAATCCACGCTCGGTGCGGCGCTTTGCCGAAGCGATGGGATCGCTAGAAAAAACCGATCTCATCGATAGCGGGATGATTGCTTGGTATGCCGAAATCAAACGCATCGTCGCCCAGAAACCTCTGGGCGAAGGCCAAGACCGGTTGAAAGCACTGGTGGCCCGGTTGCGCCAGGTCACCGATCTGCGTACTTCGCAGACCAACCAACGCCGTCTTGTCACCGAGCCGGAGGTCCTGACGTTCATTGACGACCTGATCGCGGCGATTACCCGCCAAATCCGCAGTCTTGAGGCGAAAATCGCCGAACTCATCGAGAGCGATCCCCTGTGGGCTAAGTTCGACGAAACCTTCCGTACAATCAAAGGCGTTGCCGACCGAACCGTTGCTCGACTGATGGCGGATTTGCCCGAAATCGGTACCTTATCGGGCAAAGCGATCGCCAAGCTGGTGGGATACGCCCCAATCGCCCATGACAGCGGAAGGACCAAGGGTAAACGGTCCATCCGGGGAGGACGCGCCACCATCCGCACAATCCTCTTCGTCATTGCTGACGTGGTGCGGCGGCATGAGAAAGATTTCAAAGAATTCCACGAACGATTGTCAAAGGCTGGAAAGCCAAAAAAGGTTATCCGCGCGGCCATCGCGCGCAAGTTGCTCGTCCGCCTCAACGCAAAAGCCCGTGATGCGCGTGCCGAACTCAAAAATGCAACTTGACCAGCCAGACAGTCGCTCGCTTATGCCTCCGCGCCTGCTCCGGCAACGCTGCGGCGGCCTCAACGGCCTAGTCAGCCGCCAAAAGCGGCTTCCATATGAGATCACCCTGGGTCTCGGCACCAGCCGTATTGACGCCGCAATTGGCGGGCTTATGTTATGAATTGGAGGCGCCCCTCTCTTGCGAGTCCGGATCATGATCACCCTGTTTTCCCGTTTGCGCCATCGCCTCCTGCCCCTCGCCGCCATCGCGGCGCTGGCGGGCGCGGCGCTCACCCCCACCCCGGCCCTGGCCTGGTGGCATCGCCACTGTTGCTGGGGCGGCGGCTGGGGCGGCGGCTGGGGCGGCGGCTGGGACGATCCCTGGTGGGGACCGCCCGCGCCGATCTATGTGCCCCCTCCGGTCTATGTGCCCCCTCCGGTCTATGTCTCGCCGCCCACCACTTACGTGGTGCCGTCGCAGACGGTGGTGGCGGCTCCGCCCGCCCAGGCCGAGCAGGCCGCGCCCGCCGCTCCGGCGGCCGCCACCTGGTACTACTGCCGCAAGCCCAAGGGCTATTACCCCTACGTCTCGTCCTGCCCTGGCGGCTGGCAGGCGGTGGCGGCCACACCGCCCGATCTCAACAAGTAACCGCCGGAAAATCGATAGGCCAGCGCCCCCAGCATGCACAGGGCCCCGCCCGCCGCGATGGTGGCGGGCGGGCCGATGCGATCGGCCAGATCGCCCGACAGCAGCGCCCCGAACGGCGCCATGCCCATGAACATCATGGAATAAAGCGCCATCACCCGGCCGCGGAAATCGTCGGGCACCAGGGCCTGGATCAGGGTGTTCGAGGACGCCATGTGCGTCATCTGGAAAAAGCCCACCGCCAGCAGCAGCGCGAGCGACAGCGGAAAAGAGGTGGAATAGCCGAAGGCGATCAGAGCCAGGCCGAACAACAGTCCGGCCCCGGCGATGCGCCCCTCGATGCCCGCCTGGTTTTTACGTCCGGCCAGGGTCAGCGCCCCCAGCAGCGCCCCCAGACCGGCACTGCTCATCAGCAGGCCCAGATGCTGCGGCCCGCCGCCCAGGATGCGGCTGGCGAAAATGGGCAGCAGCACCACATAGGGCATGCCCATCAGGCTCATCAGCCCCAGCAGCAGCAGCACGCGGCGGATGGGGCCATGGCGGCGGGTGAAGACCAACCCCTGGCCGATCTCATCGCGCAGGCGGGCGCGACCGGCGCCGGAAACGGCGCGGCGCGGCGCTAAGCGCATGGCCAGCAGCCCGGCGATCACCGCGATATAGCTGAGGCCGTTGATAAGGAAGCACCAGCCCTCGCCCAAAGCCGCCACCATGACCCCGGCCACCGCCGGCCCCAGCAGCCGCGCCAGGTTGAACATGGAGGAATTGAGGGCGATGGCGTTGGGCAGATCCGCGTGCCCGGCCATTTCCACCAGGAAGGCCTGGCGGGTGGGAATATCGAAGGCGTTGATCACCCCCACGGCTCCGGCCAGCGCGAACACCTGCCAGATGTGGATATGGCCGCCCAGCACCAGGGCGGCCAGGATCAGCGCCTGCAGCATCGACAGGGTTTGCGTGGCCAGCAGGATGGGACGGCGGGGATGGCGGTCGGCCAGGGCGCCGCCCAGCGGGGCCAGGAAGAACACCGGCCCTTGCGCGGCGAAGCCGGTCAGCCCCAGCAGCTCGGCCGAACCGGTCAGGCGGTAAACCAGCCAGGACAGCGCCGCCGTCTGCATCCAGGTGCCGGTCAGGGAGATCAGCTGTCCGAAGAAGAACAGCCGGTAATTACGATGACGCAAGGCGCTGCCGAACCCGGCGAGCCGCGCGGCGAGGACGCTTTTATCCAAGGAGATCGGGTCCGGATCAGGAGGGGCGGAAAGGCCGTCAGCATGGCCTTGTTGAAGCGGTGGGTTCAAGGGGGATTTTCGATATCGCCCCCTGGCCGCCCGGCGGATGATGCGACGCAGCAATTTTACATTGTAATGATTTTCCCAGATTGATAAACATCAAGTCACAATCGCTCTATATGCAGTAAATCTAAAAAGATGTTTGGGGCTTTATCCTTTCAATCCAGCCGGTTTTGCGCCATGATTCCTCCGTCTGGACGGCTTTTGACGCCAGGATGGCAACGCCGCTTAACGCGTTGCAGAACGCAAAGCAAACGGCACAAAACCATGCATTTTTATGAAATATTTATAAAATATACACATGCGGTCCTCTTGAAAGCGCCCATTCCTTTCCCTGGAAAAGGGGTATTGCGTTCCGCCGCTCCGCCTTTTTCCCTGGCACGGCTCTTGCTGACGATATTCCCACATCGGCATCCCGCACGGTTTGCCGATCGGGCAACCAACCACGACCTGGCGCAAGACCAGGCCCGTCGCCACGGCGACGGCTTCACGCCCACCCTCGTCCCGGGAGCTTTGTAATGCGGTCCCAATTAAGCATCCCCACCCGGTTCACCCTGGCCATCGGCGTCGCCATCCTGGTGATCGTGGCCAGCGTGGTGCTGATCGTGGCCAACATGGCCCGCCAGGATACGGAAAAGCGGCTGCACGATCTGGCCCAATCCGAGATGAAGTCGCTGCAGACGCTGATCGTCAACGTCATGGCCAAGCGGCCCGAGGATCCCGACAATATCGGCGTGACCGTGTTCAACAACTGGTTCAAAAGCCGCAACAAGGATTTTGCCGGACAGGTGTGGAGCGCCTGGTCGCCGGAGGTGACCAAATACATCGCCGAAACCGATCCGGCGCGGACGCCCAAATCCCCGCGCGACGCCATCGACCGCGAGGTGCTGGCCACCGGCAAGCCCATCGCCCGCCGCGTGGGCGACAGCTACCGCTACAGCCAGCCCATCGTGCTGGGGGTGACGGAAGGGGCCAACCAGGAAGTCTGCCATATGTGCCACGGCCCCATGGGGCTGAAAGACGGCATGGTGATCGCGGTGATGTCCACCTCGCTTTCCACCAAGGAGGCCGACGCCCGCCTGACCCGCACCATCATCACCCTGTCCCTCGGCGGCCTGCTGATCGGACTGGCGGCGGTGCTGTTCTGCCGCTGGTCGCTGGGACGGATGGTGACCAATCCGGTGGCCTCCATGACCAACCGCATGGAGCGGCTGGCCAACGGCGACGTCTCCATCGACATTCCCGGCCTGGAGCGCTCGGATGAAATGGGCGCCATGGCCCGCGCCATCCAGGTGTTCCGCGAAAACGCCATCCACAAGCAGCGCATGGAGGAGGCCGCCCATGCCGAAACCGCCCAGCGCGAGCGGCGCATGCACCGCCTGGAAGAGATGATCGCCACCTTCGACGGCGTGGTCTCGCGGGTGCTGGGCAATGTGAGCCAGGCCAGCGGCCAGTTGATGGGCACGGCGCGGCGCATGGCCGATGGCGCCTCCAACGCCTCGGTGCGTACCGAAAGCGCCATTCATCACGCCGAGGAGGCCCGCCGCAGCGCCGAAAGCGTAGCCCAGGAAACGGTGGAGGTTTCCCGCACCATGGAAACCATCCGCCGCGACGCCGCCAATTCCTACGAGGTGGCCGGCACCGCCCGCACCCAGGCCCAGAACAGCCACGACCGCATCACCGAACTGGCCGACATGGCCCGCCAGATCGACGAGGTGGTGACCACCATCAGCAACATCGCCAGCCAGACCAACCTTTTGGCCCTGAACGCCACCATCGAGGCCAGCCGCGCCGGCGCCGCCGGCAAGGGCTTCGCCGTGGTGGCCTCCGAGGTCAAGGCGCTGTCGGTGGGCACCGTCACCGCCACCAAATCGGTGGCCGAGCAGGTGGCCAACATCCAGGACGGCTCCCTGCAGGCCAACGACGCCGTGGGCGGCATGTCGGAAACCATCGAGCGCATGGCCGAGGTGGCCATGGCCATCGCCAACGCCATCGATACCCAGGGCCGGGCCATCCAGAACATCGCCAGCTCCTCGGAACAGGCGGTGGCCGGAGCCCGTTCGGTGTTCGAAAACATCACCCAGGTGGGCCAGGTCATCACCGATACCGATGCCGCCGCCCACGAAGTGCTCACCGCCTCCGAAGGGCTGCGCCAGCAGGCCGAGTCCCTGCAAGGCGAGGTCGCCAACTTCCTGGCCAGCATCCGCCAGCTTTAGCCCCGTCTCCGCCCTGGCGCCGCCGACATTCCCGTTCGGCGGCGCCAAAGCCGCCACCCGATAGCGCGATAAATATTAGATTTACGGAAAGTATAAACATACGGTTTAGTTGCGCCGCGTATCGGTCTTAACACCAAATCGTTTCAATTCCGCTCTCCGATACAAACGGCGCTCTTGCGCGATACCGCACCTCATTCTTATGAGGTGCGGATTCCCTTCTTTCACGCTGCTAAAATCCCCTCGTCATCGATACCCGGCCGAGGGAGCGCCACATGGTGAAAGAGTACGTCCTGACCGGAACCGCCCGATCTTTCCGCGACACCGAGATCATCGTCAGCAAGACCGACAAAAAGGGCATTCTCTCCTACGTCAACCGGACCTTCATCCACATCAGCGACTACCGCGAAGCCGAGCTTCTGGGCAAACCGCACAACATCATCCGTCATCCCGACATGCCGCGGGCGGTGTTCCGGCTGATGTGGGAGCGCATCCAGGGCGGCCGGGAAATCTTCGCCTATGTGGTCAACCGCTGCAAAAACGGCGACCATTACTGGGTTCTGGCCCACGTTACCCCCAGTTTCGACGCCGGGGGCGCCCTGTGCGGCTTCCATTCCAACCGCCGTCGTCCCGACGAGGACATCGTCGCCCGGCAGATCGTGCCGCTCTATGCCGAGATGCGCCGTCTCGAACGGGAGGCCGCCGATCCCCGGCTGGGCATGGACCAGTCGCTGGCCCATCTCAACGCCACCCTGGCCGCGAAAGGACTCGACTATGATCGCTTCTTCTTCGCTTGATAAGGCCCGCCTGCTGGCGGTAACCGCCGCGCTGCTGCCGGTTCTGAACGCGCTGATCGCCGCCTTTCAGGGCGAACTGGCCTGGGACCTGGCCCTGGTGGCGCTGCTGGCCGCCGCCAGCGGCGTGGGCGTCTTGATCTATGTCCGCCGCGTGCAGCAGGTGCTGCGCCGCGCCGCCGGCGTGATGACCCGGGTGGCGGCGGGCGATTTCGAGGCCCGTCTCACCGATATCCGCGAACAGGGCTGCCTGGGCGAGATCCTCCACACCGCCAACGATCTGATCGACCGCTCCGACGCCTTCGTGCGCGAGGCCGCCGCCTCGATGGACCATGTCAGCCGCGGCCTTTACTACCGCCGTATCGTCGAACGGGGCTTGCAGGGCACCTTCCTCCATGCCGCCCGCAGCATCAACGCCGCCAGCGGCACCATCGACACCAAAACCCGCGCTTTCGCCCAGGTGACCGACCTGTTCGAACGGACGGTGGGGGATGTGGTGCGGCTGACCGCCGAGGCCTCCACCGAACTGCGGGCCACCGCCGAGACCCTGCAAAGCACGTCCGCCTCGGCCTGCGAAAGCAGCCGGACGGTCTCGGCGGCGGCTTTCGAGGCCTCGTCCAATGTGCAGACCGTGGCGGTGGCCGCCGAGGAACTGACCGCCTCCATCATCGAAATCAGCCGACAACTGTCGCAATCGACGCAGGTGGCCAGCCTGGCCACCGCCCAGGCCGAACGCACCAACGCCACCATGCGGGCCCTGACCACGGCGTCGGACAAGATCGGCGAGGTGGTGACCCTGATCACCGACATCGCCAGCCAGACCAATCTTCTGGCCTTGAACGCCACCATCGAGGCGGCCCGCGCCGGCGAGGCCGGCAAAGGCTTCGCCGTGGTGGCCGGCGAGGTCAAGGCCCTGGCCAACCAGACGGCCCGCGCCACCCAGGACATCGCCGAGCAGGTTTCCACCATCCAGAAAACCTCGGGCGAGGCGGCCGACGCCATCGGCCAGGTGGCCGGGACCATTACCACCATCGACCAGTTCACCGCCGCCATCGCCGCCGCCGTCGAACAGCAGGGCACCGCCACCGCGGAAATTTCCCGCAATGTGGAGGGCGCCTCCCAGGGCACCGCCCTGGTCAGCGGCAATGTGCAATCCCTGTCCGAAAGCGCCGGTGAAACCGACCGCGCCGCCCGCGATCTTTTAGGAGCCGCCGGACAGCTGTCGCATCAGGCCGAACGCCTGCGCGGCGAGGTGGGCCGCTACCTGGACGAGGTCCGCAAGGTGGTCTGATCGCGTCCTAGGAGTGATCCCGCGATAATCCCCCCGTCATTCCCCGAGGTCACAGACAGACCTGAATATGGTTCAGTATCGGCATGGATCGTCTGGAAACGATCTCCGTTACATCGAACCTGCGAGGATCTGTCCATGTCGGAAAGCTGCGTCATTCTGCCGTTCCGTCCCCGCGCCCAGGCCCCTCGCCCCGCGCCCCGCCATACCGGCGACATGAACGCCGAGGACGCGGTGGAAGGCCTGTGGCTGTCGCTGCGCTATCTGGAACAGGAAGCCGTGCTGGCCGGATACGACGATCTGGCCCTGCTGATCGGCATGGCCGCCATGGCCGCCAAGGATGAAATGGATCCCACGCAATCGCACCGCTGCTGATACCGGCGAACCGTTGATCTGATCGTCTTACCGGTCTCTGCAGGTATAATAAAGCGATGGGGCGCGGCCAAGGCTGCGGATGCCGCCGCCCGGCGAGGGGCTAATACCAAGTCGCGGTGAGTTTGACTCATCGCGACGCCGGTTAGGAGCAAGGCGACGCGCGCCTGATGGCGCGAAGCCAAGGGTTTCGGAGAAACCCGCCCGGCGCATGAGGGTGCAGTGATCGGT
>JAJXUO010000100.1 GCA_021782815.1 Pseudomonadota bacterium | reverse complement strand
GAGGCCGCGCCTCTCGCGCCAGGGGCGCGGGGAGCAAGGCTCCCCGCATGGGGTGTTAGGGGACACTAGGTCTTGGAGGAAACCGGGATAAGGCGGGATGGGGGGGGATTTGGTGGGATGGGGGCGGGTTTCTGCGGTTTTTTGGGGGCGCTTTGGGGGTTGGCCGGGGCGCCCCTTGGTTTTGGAGGGCGCCCGCAACAGGCCGAGATCGCCACATGGTTTTAGAGTGTGCCAGAGCGGCCAGGGTGAGGCTCTTAAATGCCTCTCTACTGGACCTCGATCACCGGGATATCGATGGGAAAGCCGTTGGGTTTGGTGAAGCGCTGGCCGCCGAGATACCGATATTTGACGCCACGAGGAAGAAATGATCCTTCTGAAAAATCCCCTCCCTTTACGGCAATCATCGTGTTGTCTCCCGTGTAATATCTTGAACATATCGTGAAAATAGTAAATGGCGTCACGATTGATGTTGCGCATATATCTGGATCTGGAACTATTTTTAGTTTTGACATATCCACACAAGACATGAGTTTGTTCTGAAACATCATGCTTATGGCCTTTGTCGTTATAATATCGCCATTGTGAATCCCCACGGTTGAGCAATCGGTTGCGAGAGCCACCGTGGGCAGGGCGCATGCAATGGTGATTGCCACCAGGAATGTGCGCATTGTTGCCGTCCTCCTCTGATATGCCCTCGATAAGTAGTGCCGCGCCCCAAACGATGCCGAGCGAAGGATGGGGAACTACGGAAAACTCTACTTTAGAGAGAGATGTTTGTGGCGTATATGCTCTTCTTGCAGAAGTCTGCACCAGTTTCAGGCCATGCGTTTGCTTTCATCCGATCCGGACGGGGCTTCTCTTAGTTCGCGCCGCAGCTGCTGGAGCATGACCTTCAAGCCGATCTGGCGTTCCCCTCCCGTCTCGTAGGTCGACATGAGGTCGGCATAGACCCTTGTCGAATGCAACACCAGCAACTGAGGGGGAAGCCTTGCGTTTTCCTCGCGCCATACCGTCTCGATTGCCGATGCTATCTGCTGCATCAACGACTTATCAATCGTGGTGAGAGGCTTCTCAGACCCATGAGAGATCGGCGCCGCCGCTCCCTTAAGCATCTGACCTTCGCCCGTAAGAACCCAGTTTACATCGAAGCCTAAGCTCGACAACCGCGATAGCACGTCAGCCTTTGGGGAAGATTCGTCCCTTTCATATCGCTCCCAGGACTTTCTGTCTTTCAGGCCGACGCGATCCGCCATCTCAGCAGCGTTCAGGCCAAGGTGTTTCCTTGTCTGCATGAGGCGCAGGGGAATGCCCTCAGACATGGCGACAGTTCCTGGATCGAACTGTCGCACCAGGGCGACAGTTCATTTCCAGGGCGACAGTTTTTGCTAACCCACTGACAACAGACAAAAATGTCCCAATCAATGCGGATTTCGGGTCAAAACCGAACTGTCGCCCATTTGTGCCCTTGATGATGAGACGTAATTGGGTCATTATCCATCTCGTTCGTGACATACACACCCCAACAAAACCGGCCCTGGCAGGCCGGTGGGAGCAGAAAACGGAATGACGACTGGATGGCATCGGGCCGACATCAAGGCCGCCGTCGAGAAAAAGGGCAAGACGCTGACGCAGCTTGCTCTCGACGCCGGCCTTGAAAGCTGGGCCTGCCGTCACGCCCTGGGGCGACGCCACAAATCCGGAGAAGAAGCCATCGCCCGCTTTTTGGGCGTGCCGCTTTGGGAGTTGTGGCCCGCCCGCTGGCGCCATCCCGTTAAGGATGGCGGCGTGCCCACCCGCATCGATAACCGCTTTCGCATGAAATGTCGCACGGGTGCGCCTGTGCGCCAACGTCAAAAATTAGAGGCAGCGTGAACATGGCAAAGCACATGCAACCGGAAGGTATCAACGAGATGCTGCAGGCTGCGGATACGGCCTGTGATCAGGCTTATCTGGCATACCAGCAGGCCGATGAGTGGTGCCGCGCACTTTCGCGCGGTTGGAATGAGCTGCTGCAGCGGCACGACGCCATCGCCGCGCATCTGGAAACCGCCGTCGCGCGACTTGGCCAGGGTGACGAGGCTGACTACGACATGAACGGGTTGTGGCGCCAAGCCCGGGCGGTGCAGGACGATATGGACGCACTGATGTCTTGCCGCCGCGCCGCCGGCCGGCACGCCCACTCCGCCGGCCGTGCCCACGAGGAGGCCGTCAAACAGTGGTATCGGCTGATGGCCGAGGACCAGCGCGCCCGCGCGGGCATCCCCGAGGTGGTCTACGTGGACAACGGCCCATCTTTCCATCTGAAAGCGGCCTTGGGGGGGCGGAAATGACCTCTGAAATTATGCAACGGACACATGAGTCCGCCGCATCCCCCATCGACAAGGTTCATTCGGTTCCCATCACCCTGATCGACATCGGCAATCGTCTGCGCCCGGTCGATCCGGCCAGGGTGCAGATGATCAAAGACTCGATTCTATCGTTCCGGAGCAACAGCCAGGACGAAGGATTGCCGGCACCGATCACCCTGCGCCCCGCTGAAGGAGGCCGGTTTCTGCTGGTTGCCGGTGCGCACCGTCTGCAGGCCTGCGTCGAGATCGGAGATCAGAGCATCGCCGCCCTGGTGCGCCCGATGAACGATCTGCAGGCCCGCTTGCTGGAGATCGATGAGAACCTGTGCCGGGCCGAGCTGACGGCTTTCGACCGCGCCTCCTTCCTAGCCGAGCGCGACCGCATCTGGAAAGAGATGCATCCCGAAAGTGGCAAGGGGAAGTCGGGCGCCAAGGCCCGTTGGCACGGCGATACCGACAACACCTCTTTCGCCTCGGACATCAAGGAGCGGGTCGGCCTTTCCGACCGCTCCGTCCGCCGCGACGTTGCGTTATTCCGCTCTCTGGCCGAAACGCCTGATGCCATTCAGGCCATCCGAGGCACCTGGCTGGAAGATCACCAGGGGCAGTTGAAGGCCCTGGCAAAGGTTGGACCGGAAAAGCGGCTGCAGGTACTGGAGCGCATGCTGCGCGAAGACAAACCTGCCGCCAACGTCTCGGCCGCCCTGGCCGAGATCGAAGGGCGGCGTGCAGTTGCCGCAGATCCGGATGAGAAAGCCTTTGCTTCCCTGGTGTCCGACTGGACCCGCGCCCCGGCGAAGGCCCGGAGCCGGTTCCTGGATCATCTCTACAGCACGGGGGCTTTAAACGCCTACATCAACGGCCCGGATGAGGAGGCCGCGTGATGTCGCCGCCGCGCGATCGCGCCACCCTGGATTTATTCGAGTGGGAGCCGCCGAAGCTGGTGCGTCGCTTCGAGGAGGTGCGCGTTCGCGCGGCGACGCTTCGCCAGAAGATATCGCTGGCCGTGTCTGAAACGATGAAGGAAGCGGAGGCGAGCCGGGAGGATATCGCGGCCAGGATGTCGGCGTGGCTGGGGGAGGATACCTCCAAGCCGATACTGGACGCCTACGCCTCTCAGGCGCGAGAGGAGCACACCATCTCGCTGCTGCGCGTTCTGGCGCTGATCGAAGCGACCGGAGATCTGCGCATCCTGCAGATGGCCGCCGAGATGTTCGGCCATTCGGTCATCGAGAACCGTTATCTGCCTTGGATCGAAGTGGGGCAGTTGTCGGACAAAAAAGACGAATTCGACCGCGCTTTTGACGCGGCGCGGCGCAATGCGCGCAAGGGGCTGAAGCCATGACATCTCGATCAGAAACTGTCGAATCGGTGGCTACGGATCACGGGGGCAATCAGGCACTCGGGCTTGTTGTCATTGGGAACCCGGATCTCCGATCCGCAGAGCGGGCATTTATAGCGGTCAAAATGGAACTCGCGCTGTGCAAATTGCAGAACCGCCTTTTTTCCCTGATCGAAGCAGGGCTGACAAAACCATGGGCCATTCTTCGTATCGTGGTCCGCGCTCTCCTTGCGGACATATACGAAGGCCATTTTCCCCGTGTCGTGGAGGATATGCGCGTCTCGCTCAGCCAGGCGCTGTTCCAGGGCCTTAACCTGATCGGCTTGCTCCGTGCAACGATCTTTCAGCGCAGAGATGCCGTCCTGGGCCTCCAGGAGCGCCTTCTGAAGCGTCGTCACGCGCTGTATTGCCGCATCCAGATCCTTCGCGCCGTCACGGCTTGTGCTGCGAAGAGAATGCAGGAGGCCAACCGTATCGGTCGCCACTCCAACGCCCATCCGGACGCTGCCCAGTATTGCTGCGATATCCATTACTGCACCCTCCGCCACCATTGCTCCGTTTACGTGCCGAACGATAGCAGCCAATACGGTGACCAGCCATGAAGGAATGGTTCACCGCCGCCGAACTGGCCGAGTTGGCTTTGCCCGGCATGCCGACCAATCGGACGGCCTTCAATCGCCTGACCCAACGCGGAGGGTGGAGCCATCCCGACCGAGAGTGGTCTGAGACGGAAAATCCCCTGGGCATTTGGCGCAAGCGCGTCGGCCGGGGCGGCGGTGTGGAATACCATCTGTCGCTGCTGCCGTCGCAGGCGCAGGCCAAGTTGCTGGTGGATGCGAAGATCGCCGAACCGGCCGCCGCATCCTCCGCCGTGACCAAGGCCGCCCTGGGCGTGCAGCAGATGTGGGAGTGGTTTGAGAAACAGCCCGACAAGGCGAAGGGCAAAGCCGCAACCCGGCTGTCGGTGCTGGATATGGTCGAGGCGATGGTCCGCAACGGCCAGAAAAAAGAGATCGCGGTGGCGCTGATCGCCGTCAACCAGGGCATCGCCGGATCGTCGATTTGGGGATGGTATGGCCGGGTGCAGGGCCAGGATCGCCCCCATTGGCTGCCGTTTCTCGCCGACCGTTATGTGGGCCGGACCAGGGAAGCGGAGATCAGCCCGGACGCCTGGGAAGCGTTTAAAGGGTTCTATTTGCGCCTGGAAGCGCCGACGCTGACCCGGTGTTACCGTGATCTGGAGAAGCTGGCCCGCGAAAACGGCTGGTCGGTGCCATCGGAAAAGACCCTGGCCCGCAAGATCGAGCGGGAGATCGCCGCCCCGGTGCTGGTGCTGACCCGCGAAGGGCCCGACGCCCTGAAGCGCATGTACCCGCCGATGGAGCGCGACCGCAGCTGTTTCCACGCCCTGGAGGCCATCAACGGCGACGGGCACAAGTGGGACGTGTTCGTGCTCTGGCCGGATGGCAGCGTCGGCCGGCCGATGATGGTGACATTCCAGGATCTGTACTCGAACAAGATCCTGTCCTGGCGCGTGGACAAGTCGGAGAACCGGGAATCCATCCGTCTGGCGCTGGGCGACGTGGTCGAGCAGTTCGGTATTCCAGACCACATCTGGTTCGATAACACCCGCGCCTTCGCCAACAAGGCGCTGACCGGCGGCGCCAGCCATCGCTATCGCTTCAAGACCCGCGACGAAGACCCCATCGGCATTTGTGAGCAGATGGGAATCAACGTCCATTTCACGCTGCCCTATTCGGGCCAATCGAAGCCGGTGGAGCGCGCCTTCCGCGATGTGGCCCACGACATGGCGAAGGCCCCCGATTTCGCGGGCGCCTATACCGGCCATAGCCCGGACAACAAGCCCGCCAATTACGGCGAGAGGGCCATCCCGCTGGACGATTTCCTGAAGGTGGCGGCGCGTGAGATCGCCGAGTGGAATGCCCGGCCAGGCCGCCGGACCAAGATCGCGGGCGGTCGCTCCTTCGATCAGGTGTTCGAGGACAGCCTGACGCAGGCGGCAACGCTGATCCGCCGCGCCACGCCTGAAATGGCCCGGCTGTGGCTGCTGGCCGCTGAGGGGATCTCGGCGCACAGCGATGACGGATCGCTCCGGCTGCTGGAGAACCGCTTCTGGGGCGAATGGCTGCAGGAACACCGCGGCGAAAAGCTGATCGTGCGCTTCGATCCGCAGAACGTGCTGGACGGCCTGCACGTTTATGACCTGGCGGGAAAATATCTGGGCCACGCGCCGGTGCTTGAGGCATCGGGTTTCGCCGATGTCAACGCGGCCCGCGAACATGCCCGCCAGCGCAACGCTTTCCTGAAGGCCACCAAGGCCATGGTTGCCGCAGAACGCAGCATGTCGGCCCTGGAACTGGCCGCCCTGCTGCCGGAGGCCGAGGCGCCCGAGGCGGCGCACATCAATCCCACCGTCATCCACGCCAGCTTCGGCAACACGGCCTTGGCCGCCGCGCCGACCACCGCACGACACCAGGAGCAAGAGCGGTTCCTGGACAGTTTCGGCAAGGCGGTACTGCGGCTGGTTCCGACCGACAGCGATCTTTAAATCACCGGGGAGTTTAAGCACATGAACGCGATTACCAATATCGACCACGAGCAGCTGCGCGCCGAATGCCGGCGTCTGAAAGACCAGGAGTCGATCGCCTTCACGGCGCAGGCCCGCGATTGCGGGGTGGCCTATGGCAGCTTCACCAACTGGCTGGGCGCCACCTACGCCGGCAACAACGAGGCCATCGCCGAGAAGGTGACACATTGGCTGGCGGCGCGCACCGAGCGGGCGGCCGCCGTGGCCACCTTGCCGACGGCGCCGACCTTTGTGGCGACGCCGACCTCCACGGCGATCATGACCCTGTTCACCTTCGCGCAGTCGTCGCCGGATATCGTCGTCGTCGCCACCAGCGCCGGCGTGGGCAAGAGCACCACGGCGGAGGAATACAAGCGCACCCGGCCCAACGTGCATTTGATCACGATGCGGCCCAGCACCTCGGGCACGCACACCATGCTGGCCGAGATCGCCGAGGTGATGGGCATCGAGGAGCGCACCGTCAATAAGCTGGCCCGCGCCATCGGACGCAGGGTGCATGGCAGCAACGCCCTGCTGATTATCGACGAGGCGCAGCACCTCGCTCCGGCGGCGCTGGATGAGCTGCGCTCGATCCATGACGCCTGGGGCGTGGGCATCGCGCTGGTGGGCAATCAGACCGTTTACAGCCGCCTGGAGGGCGAGGGCCGGAAATCGAGCCTCGCCCAGCTGTTCAGCCGCGTGGGGATGCGCCTGACGCAGGCGCGTCCGCGTGTGGAGGATGTGACGGCGCTGGTGGCGGCGTGGGGTATCGACGATCCGTCGATGACCCGGACGCTGCAGGCGATCGCCAGCAAGCCGGGCGCCCTGCGCGCCGTTTCGAAAACCCTGCGGCTGGCCACCATGGTGGCCAAGGGCAGCGAGGGCCCGGGCGGATCGGTACTGACCGACGCGCATATCCGCGCCGCGTGGAAGCAGTTGGGCGACACCCTGTCGGAGTAACGGCCATGTTGAGTGAGACGATATCGAGCCTGGAAAGCCGCCTCGGCATCTATCGGGGCTGCGGCGTGGAGATGACATCCGAAGGCGTGAGCATGATTTGCGATCTGCTGCTGGCCTTCGCCGAGGACGCCCGCGAACTGGAGGCCTGCCTGGTGCCGCAAGATGCCCGCCGGACGAACGCCGATCTGCCGGCCAACGTGCTGGTGTTTCGCCCGCGCCGGCAGCCGGCTGCCGGCGCGGGCGGCCGGGACGGTGCGGCATGAGCGCGCCGATTGTGGCCCTGCGCCGCTTCCGCCTGGGCGACCGGGTGGCGCTGGACGATCTGGCGGGCGAGGTCGTTACCCTGCGGAATGTGGGCGGCGACATGCAGGTGTTGCAGATCCGCGCCGAGGATGGCGGCCTTTTGGGCCTGAGCGTGCGCATCGAGGATGGCCAGACCCTGGCCGCCCCGGTGGATATGGGCGCCGCCGTGGCCCTGGCCCAGGCGGTGGTGGCCCGGCGCGAGCCGGCCATGGCGGTGACGCTGCAGATCCAGACCCTGGCCACCGCCCTGCTGGCCGCCATCGGCGAGGCGGCATGATGAGCCGCCTGCGCCTGCTGCTGGCCCTGCTGTGGCCCACGCCGCCCCGCAGATCCATTCCCAACGCCGACCGGCTGATCCGGTCGCGCTCCATCACACGTTGAAAGGTGCTTCCATGACCGAGAAATCGCAGATCCCCGCCGTTATCGAGCTGAACGGCAAGATGTATATGCACAACGCGGACGGCCATCTGGTCCCGCTGGAACTGGTGCGCGAGGAACGCAAG
>JAJXUO010000099.1 GCA_021782815.1 Pseudomonadota bacterium | reverse complement strand
CCCCCGAGGTGAAGATGATCTCCTTGGCATCGGCGCCGATGATCGCCGCCACCTGCTCGCGCGCCCGCTCCACCGCGTCCTCGGCTTCCCAGCCGTAGAGGTGATTGCGCGAATGCGGATTGCCGAATTTTTCGGTGAAGTAGGGCAGCATGGCCTCCACCACGCGCGGGTCGCACGGCGTGGTGGCCTGATAGTCCAGATAGACGGGGCGATTGGCCGGCCTGTTTTCGCCGGGACGGGTTGAGCTCATCGCAGTCATGCTTCAGATCCTCATACTCTACGTTCTTTACATATAGTCACTCAGGCGGCCGAGGCCGCGTTCTTTTCCGCATGCCGCGCCGCCAACGGGAGGAAGGCGTCGCAGAAGGCCTCGCCATCGGCCGCCGTGCTGGTCCAGCCCAGGCTGACACGGATGGCGGCGCCGGCCAGATCCCCCGCCCCCATGGCCGTCAGCACCGCGCTGGGCGCCACCTTGCCCGAGGAGCAGGCCGATCCGGCGCTCACCATCACCCCGGCCAGGTCCAGGGCCATCACCGCCGTTTGCGCCGACAGTCCGGGCACGGCCAGGCAACTGGTGTTGCCCAGGCGCTCCACGTCGGCGCCGAAACGGCGCAGCCCGGGCAGGGCCGCCGCCAGACGGGCCTCGATGCCGTCGCGCAAGGCGGCCAGACGCGCCGCCTCGTCGGCGTATCCGGGCAAGGCCGCCGCCAGGGCGGCGGCGAAACCGGCGATGCCGGGCACATTCTCGGTGCCGGCGCGGCGGCGCAGCTCCTGCCCGCCGCCCTTGATCAGCGGCGCCAGATCGAAGGCGCCATCGGCCAGCACCAGGGCGCCGGTCCCTTGCGGTCCACCCACCTTGTGCGCCGACAGGGCCAGGCTGTCGGCCCCCAGGGCCGCCATATCCACCGGCAGCCGGCCCAGGGCCTGCACCGCGTCGCAATGCACCAGGGCGCCGCGGGCATGGGCGATGCGCGCCAGTTCGGCCACCGGCTGCACCACCCCGGTTTCATTGTTGGCCAGCATCACCGCCACCACCACCTCGCGGCCGGGCAGGCCCTGCAGCAGCCGCTCCAGCGCCGCCGGCTGGGCCACGCCGTCGGCGTCCACCGGCAACAGATGGCAGGCCGCCGCCTTCAGCACCGAGGGATGCTCCACCGCCGAGGCGATCACCACCTTGCGGCCCAGGCCGGACAGGGCCAGGGCATTGGCCTCGCTGCCGCCCGAGGTGAACACCACCCCGGCGGCCGACGCGCCGACGGCGGCGGCCACCTGTTCGCGGGCCTCCTCCACCAGCTTGCGGGCCGCCCGTCCGGCGCCATGCACCGACGAGGGATTGCCCACCGCCCCCAGGGCCGCCATCATGGCGCGCACGGCTTCGGGCCGCACCGGCGTGGTGGCGTTATGGTCCAGATAAACAGACATGACGGAAACCCTACTCGGCGGCGGCCGATCCCCCGGAACCGCCGTGGAACATGCCGCTGGTGCCCAGCAGCTTGCGATCCACCACATCGCCCAGCGACACCGAGCTTAAGTAGAGATAGATCTGATTGCCCAGCTCTTCCCACAGATCGTGGGTCAGGCAGCGGCCCTTGTGGTTATGGCAGCCCGCCGGCGAGCCGGGGGCGCAGCGGGTGGTCTGGATCGGCTCGTCCACCGCCAGAATGATATCGGACACGCGCATCTGCGGGGCCGGACGGGCCAGCAGATAACCGCCGCCGGGGCCGCGCACGCTTTTCACCAGGCCGCCCTTGCGCAGACGGCCGAACAGCTGCTCCAGATAGGACAGCGAAATTTCCTGACGATCGGCGATATCGGCCAGCGCGACGGGCGAACCGCCGCTGTTGCAGGCCAGATCCACCATCGCCATGACGGCATAGCGCCCTTTAGTGCTGAGTTTCACGACCGGACTCCCGTTTTTGTCTGTTCTTCCACCACGTGATTCTGTTTTTCCGCCTGACCGCTCTCCTCTTCGAGATCGGCCACCCGGCTTTTCAGCCCGGCCACCTCCTGGCGCATGGCCTCGATGGCCCGCACCACCGGATCGGGCAGATCGCCCTCCAGCCCGTAGGCCAGGAATTCCTTGCTCTTGCCGCAGGCGCCGCTGATGCGGGCCGGAATGCCCACCATGGTCACGCCCGCCGGCACATCGGTCAGCACCACGGCATTGGCGCCGATGCGGGCCTGGGCGCCCACCGTCACCGGCCCCAGCACATGGGCCCCGGCGCCCACGATCACCCCGTCCTCCAGGGTGGGATGGCGCTTGCCCTTGTGCAGCGAGGTGCCGCCCAGGGTGACGCCGTGATAGAGGGTGACATCATCGCCGACCACGGCGGTTTCGCCGATCACCACGCCGGTGCCGTGATCAATGAACAGGCGCCGCCCGATCAGCGCGCCCGGATGAATTTCAATTCCGGTCAAAAGTTTGCCGACATGCGACAGAAATCGCCCCGCCAGGCGCAAATGATGCGTCCAGCACCAATGCGCGGCGCGATAGAACATCAGCACATGCAGGCCGGGATAGCACAGCAGAACCTCGGCGCTGGAATGCGCCGCCGGGTCGCGCTGGCGGATGCTGTCGATCTCTTCCCGTATTCTCTTGAAAATCATCGCCGTCAGTATGCTATTGTACGCCGCTTGCGTCGGGGACGGCGTCTTTTCAGGAACGCCGTGACGCAGGCCGGCAGGTTGGCCTGACGAGAATATATGAAGCCCGACTGTCGGGGTCAAGTATCGGCCGTGGCGGGGCGGATTTGTTGCATTTCAAACCATACCCTTTCCGTCAGCCATGACGGGCGGGGTGCAAAACAGGTGCTACGGAACACCATGCCCGAAGTGATTTTCAACGGACCGGATGGACGCCTGGAAGGCCGCTACCATCACGGCAAGGCTCCGAACGCGCCCATCGCGCTTCTTCTTCACCCCCAGCCCCAGCATGGCGGCACCATGAACAACAAAGTGGTCTATTCCATGTACCACGCGTTCGTGCGCCGCGGCTTTTCGGTGCTGCGCTTCAATTTCCGCGGTGTCGGGCGCTCGCAGGGCAAGTTCGACAACGGCCAGGGCGAACTGTCGGACGCCGCCTCGGCGCTGGACTGGATGCAGTCCTATAATCCCAACGCCCTCAGCTGCTGGGTGGGCGGGTTCTCGTTCGGCGCCTGGATCGGCATGCAGCTTTTGATGCGCCGCCCGGAGATCGACGGCTTCGTCTCGGTGGCGCCGCCGGCCAATGTCTACGACTTCACCTTCCTGGCCCCCTGCCCCTCCTCGGGCCTGATCGTGCACGGCACCGCCGACGAACTGGTGCCCGAACCCAGCGTGGCCAAGCTGGCCACCAAGCTGGCCGGGCAGCGCAACATCACCGTGCAATACCGCACCCTGGACGGCGCCAATCATTCCTTCGTCAACAAGCTGGAGCATCTGACCCAGACCCTGGACGATTATCTGGGGGCCATCCCCCTGGAACGCCCGCTGGCCGCGGCCGCCGCCGGCTGACGACGAAAAGCCCCCCGCCGCCAGGCCGGGGGCTTTTTTTATGTCCCCGCCTCCGCCAGCCGCCCGCCGCCCAGCGGGCGGGGGGCGCCGGTGGTGCCGGGAAAGGTCAGCGGCAGGCCGCGCAGGCTGCGCACCGCCAGAAAGGCGAAGGCCTGGGCCTCCAGGGCGTCGCCGTTCCAGCCCTCGCCGTCCACCGCCGCCACCGGCGCCGCCAGGGCGGCGGCCAGCCCGGCCATCAGCACGGGATTATGGCGGCCGCCGCCGCACACCAGCCAGCGCCGCGGCGGCCGCGGCAGATGACCGGCGGCGGCGGCCACCGCCGCCACGGTAAGGGCGGCCAGGGTGGCGGCGCCGTCCTCGGGCGACAGTCCCTCGGTCAGGCGGGCGGCCAGGGCGGCGAAATCGTCGCGGTCCAGGGATTTTGGCGGCCGGCGGGCGAAATAGGCATGGGCCAGGAAGGCCGCCACCGCCGTTTCCCGCACCCGGCCTTGCGCCGCCAGGGCGCCGCCCCGATCCAGCGGCTGGCCGGTATGGCGCAGGGCCCAATCGTCGAGCAGGGCGTTGCCGGGGCCGGTATCGAAGGCCAGCAGATCCCCGTCCTCGCCGATCCAGGTGACATTGCCCACCCCGCCCAGATTGAGCAGGGCCAGCGGCCGTTCCAGCCCCGCCGCCAGGGCGCGATGGAAAACCGGCACCAGGGGCGCCCCCTGGCCGCCGCCGCGCACGTCGTCGCTGCGGAAATCATGCACCACGTTGATGCCGGTGCGCGCCGCCAGCAGGGCGCCATCACCGATCTGCCAGGTTTCCCCCTGGTGCGGGCGGTGCAGAATGGTATGGCCGTGAAACCCCACCACATCCACCTGGGCGGCGGCCAGCCCGGCCTCGGCCAGCAGGCGTTCCACCACCTCGGCATGGAACAGGGTCAGCGCCCGCTCCACCCCGGCCACCGGCCCCCGGCCGCCCAGCACGCCGCGCAGGCTTTCCCGCAGGGTTTCGGGATAGGGCACGGTCAGCGCCGCCCCCAGCGCCGTCACCCGTTCGCCGTCGGTGCGGATCAGGGCGGCATCCACCCCATCGAGCGAGGTGCCCGACATCAGGCCGAGACTGAGCAGGGAAGAAGGCATGGCGGGGCTGTCCGTTGTCAGAAAAGCCCAATCGTGCTAAAGGACGCGCGGCCTTGCAAGAGCCGGCAGCAGCAATAAGGACGTTTCATGATCCCCCATCGTTCCGCCTTCGTCCGCACCCTTGCCGAACGCGGCTATCTGCACCAGTGCACCGATCTGGCCGCGCTGGATGCCAAACTGGCCGAAGGACCGGCCGTGGCCTATATCGGCTTCGACTGCACCGCCGATTCCCTGCATGTGGGCAGCCTGCTGCCCATCATGATGCTGCGCCATCTGCAAAAGAGCGGCCACAAGCCCATCGTGCTGATGGGCGGCGGCACCACCCGGGTGGGCGACCCCTCCGGCAAGGACGAGGCCCGCAAGCTGCTCACCGATGCCGATATCGCCCGCAACATGGCCGGCATCAAACAGGTGTTCGCCAAGTTCCTCACCTTCGGCGACGGCCCCACCGACGCCCTGATGGTCAATAACGCCGACTGGCTGGACCAGCTCAACTACATCGCCTTCCTGCGCGATTACGGCCGCCATTTCTCGGTGAACCGCATGATGAGCTTCGATTCCGTCAAGCTGCGGCTGGACCGGGAACAGCCGCTGAGCTTCCTGGAATTCAATTACATGATCCTGCAGGCCTACGACTTCCTGGAACTGGGGCGCCGGCACGGCTGCCTGCTGCAGATGGGCGGCTCGGACCAGTGGGGCAACATCGTCAACGGCGTCGAACTGGCCCGCCGCGTCGACGGCCGCGAACTTTACGGCCTGACCACGCCGCTGATGACCACCGCCTCCGGCGCCAAGATGGGCAAGACCGCGCAAGGGGCGGTGTGGCTCAACGCCGAACGGCTGTCGGCCTGGGACTATTGGCAGTTCTGGCGCAACACCGAGGATGCCGATGTCGGCCGCTTCCTGCGCCTGTTCACCGAACTGCCGCTGGACGAGGTGGAGCGCCTGGCAGCCCTGGAAGGCGCCGGCATCAACGAGGCCAAGAAGGTGCTGGCCTTCGAGGCCACCCGCCTCGCCCACGGCGAGGAAGCCGCCCTGGAGGCCGGTGAAACCGCGCGCCGCACCTTCGAACAGGGCCAGGCCGCCGACACCCTGCCCACCGTATCCCTGCCCGCCGCCGAGCTGGACCAGGGCATTCCCGCCTTCGCCCTGTTCGCCCGCACCGGCCTGGCGACCTCCAACGGCGAGGCCCGCCGCCTGATCAAGGGCGGCGGCGCCAAGGTCAACGACGCCACCGTGACCGCCGAGGGCCAGATCATCGGCAGCGCCGATTTGAAGGACGGCCAGATCAAGCTGACCGCCGGCAAGAAGCGCCATCTGCTGGTGAAGCCGGAGTAAACCCGGTTTTCCCCGATGACCTCACGGTTTCGTGACAGATGACTGCGAATCTGCTAACCGCCATTATGCACTGCGCTGATGGGCGCTGTTGACGCCAGCGCAATCACTCGCGGTCAGGTTGCGCCTGGGCGCGACGCTTCGTCGCCAGCCTGAGACGGCGACGTTGTGTGTGGGGCTTGTGTTTTCTGGACAGGGGTGAGGTTCGGGGCACGTCGCCCCATCGGTCAGGTGACCAGACGCGGCATCCGCGCGAGAACAAGGCGCAGGATGTCCTGGCACGGGACTGTGGTGGGCAGGTGCACCTTGATCATGGTCTTCATCTCGACCACACGGGTCGCCATCTTGATCAGCCGCAGGCGCAGGGTGTCGAATTGGGCGACCCGCCAGGCCGAGCGTTTGGGCATCAGGCTGCGCAGGCTCCACATCAGCCAATAGGCCCCGGCGTGGAGGAACAGGCGGAACTGGTTGGCGGTGGCCGCGTGGCACGAGGTGCGGTCGGCGGCCAAATGGGTCTTCCAGGATTTGATATGGTTCTCGGCCTGTCCCCGCTGGCAGTAGATGCCCTGGTACAGGGAGCGGCCGTCGCCGCCGATCAGGCTGGTGACGATGAAACGGCTGTCGGTGCCGTCCGGCCCGGCCTCGACGCGGGCGACGATGCGCTCGACCCGGCTCCAGCTTGCGGCACCGTCGAGGAATTCCTTGAAGCGGCGGACCTTGCCGCCATCCGGGGCATCGTCGAACCGCTTCTGGGTGCGGGCCTCCAGGGCCAGGACATGGGCGCGGAGCGTCGCGGTCGGCGCCACGCCCAGGATGTAATCGACGCCTTCGGCCCGGCACCAGTCCAGGACCTCCGGCGTGCAATAGTGACTGTCGGCCCGCAGCAGGATGGATGTCTGGGGCCAGTTGGAGCGGATGGCGCGGCCCATGCGCACCAACGCCCGTTTGCCCGGCAGGTTCTCCAGCCGCGAGATGGTCGATTGCGAGCACAACGCCCGGCCCGACGGCGCCTGATCCAGCGCCATCTTGAATACCGGATCGAGCCGCAGACCGGTGGCGTCGTTGCCGTCCTCATACCCGGCGGAAATCATCAACAAGCGGCCAAATTTCTGGCTTCCAAAGGCTACAGCGCCAAAGACGTGGAGCGCATGGCCGAACCGTCTGAGATTCGGTGGGGCCGGTAATTTACATGGCTACAGAATGAACCGGGCATCTACCTCGCCATAGGGTGCTGCCACCTGATCGGCAGTGCGTGTCAGTAGACCCAGTTTGGTTAATTCTTCCACGTCCTTATAGACGTTCTTGTAGTCACGATGAAGATCGGTCGCCAGGGCTTTGACTGTGCGGACCTGGTGGTGGCGGACATACCGCAACAAATCCAGCCGCTTCGGCGTCAGAGCTGCAAGTAAGGCAGGTAAATCATGGAAGGTGACATGGGCTTCGTTGACAGATTCGCCGCGCTCGGCGCGATGCCATGCGTCGACAAATCTCTGCCCCATGTCGTTGATGGTTCCGACATGAATTTTTAGTGCATTAGAGTTTTTCGATTTAGAATTAATCATATAATACCTCGCATTACATATCATTGGATGCTAGATATTTTTACGATGTATTCATGATTCGCCTCTGGTTTTTGCTACATTAGCCAGGAAGTCTTCGATTAAGGCTTCTACCGTGGTAAAGGTATAGGATTCCTCCCGACCTTCGATATGGCGGTGATCGCCCTTGCCTCGCTCGTTGTCGTATCCGATCAATCGTTGGCCGGGGTAGCCGTAAAACAAGCTATACTTCAGGTCATGCGTACTACCCACGACCGGTGTCGGCACCCGCCATATGGTCAGCTCGACGATGGCGCCGTCTGGATATTCCATCCGATCAGAGAAGATAGGCTCAGCTTTCATATGGCATTCTATACCATAGTTTCAATATGGTGTCAAAGACCATATTTTGTGCACTTATCGTTCCACACCGCCGCGACCCCGTGATGATTGCGTTTGTCTCGGCGCGTGAGTCGGCTGCTGGGCAAGCCGCTGAAGTGTATTTTCGACGCCGGCAGCATCCAGGCGAGTGATCGTGCCCCTTGGCTTGGTGTAACAGCGCCGTCGCCGTTTGATCTCCGGCAGGGTTGGCCGGGGTGATCAGACTGCCGCGACCGGCGGCAGACTTGCCATGGGATCATCGCCCAAGGAGGCGACGGTTTCCAGGGTCATGTAG
>JAJXUO010000029.1 GCA_021782815.1 Pseudomonadota bacterium | reverse complement strand
CCCGCGCCTGACGGGCCGGGGGCGGGGCGGCGACGGCCAGCAGCAGCGGCGCGGTGGCGCCGCCCTGCATCAGCGGGAGGCAGAACACGCACAGGCCGCGATGTCCGGCGCTGTTGCCGCCCACCGGATGACCGGTGCGGTCCAGCACCACCAGCCCGGCGGCGGTGCAGACGATGATGCGGTCGCCGCGCAGGGCCTGGGCGAAGGGGGCCTGGGCCGAGGGCGTGGCGGCGTCGGCGCGGTCGGCCAGCATGTCGGCGGCCAGAACGTTGAAGGCCAGCAGCAGCAGGCCCAGCCACACGCTCACCCCGCGGCGCAGGCGGCCCACGGCGGGGTCGGCGGCGGTGCTGTAGGGCTGTCGGCGGTGGCGGCGTCTCATGAAAAGGCAGTCAAACGCCCCCGTCGCAACCCTGTCAAGAACCGGATGCGAAAGGTTTTTTTCCGGTTGATCCAGGTCAATGATCGGGCGCGGAACCGGGCAATCCGGGGGCGGGGGCGCGGGCATGACGGCGCGGCCGGACGGGTTAATCCGTGGCCTGGCGGCGATGGCCGCCGCAACCGCATCCCCCGCCGCCATGGTGGTGGTGATGGCCGCCGCCGCCCCCGCATCCGCCGCCTTCGGCGCCGTGGCCGTCCAGGAAGCGCTGGAAAGCCGGAAGATGGCAGTCCTGCGAGGCCCGGCGCAGGCTGCGGAACACCCAACTCACCGTTTCATCACCCTCGGCGGCGGCCAGCAGGCGGTCATAGAGCGCCACATTCTCGATTTCCGCCTCCACGCCGGCCTGGTAGGCCTCCTCCAGGCTGGCGGGGGCGGGCAGATCGGGGCCGTAGGGATCGTCGATGGCGGCCAGGCCGCGCTGCTCCAGCACGCCCAGCAGCATGTTGATGTGCCGCTGTTCCGACTGGATGATGTTGGCGAACGGCAGCACCGGCCCGAAGGCGCGGATCACCGCGTAATAGGTGGCGCGGGCCTTGTATTCATCGTCCAGGGCCTCGCACAGGGCCTGATGCAGCGGGGATTGAAAGGCGACGGCGGCGGTGGACATAACGGGCTCCTCACGCAAAAGCGAAGACAAAACTGCTCCGGCCCCCGCCCGGCCTCCATGACAATTCGCATGGGCGCAAGCCAAGCTGGCGTCAGGGGGCGCGCATCTTGCGGATCAGCCGTTCCAGGCCGTCGAGAAAATGCGCGCGGTCGCGTTTGCCATAGGCCGACGGGCCGCCGGCCACCATGCCGCCATCGCGCAGATCGGTCATCAGGTCCCGCATGGCCAGGGCCATGCCGATGGAGGCGTCGTCGAAGGGTTTGCCGCGCGGATCGATGCCGCAGGCCCCCTTTTTCACGCAGCGCGCCGCCAGGGGAATATCGGCGGTGACGACGATATCGCCGCTTTCGATACGTTCGACGATGCGGTCGTCGGCCTCGTTCAGGCCCTCGGCGGCCACCACCTGCTGCACCAGCGGGTGATCGAGGCCGCGCATCCAGCTGTTGCCGATGAAAATCACCGGCAGCTGGTGGCGCACGGCCACGCGCAGCACCTCCTCTTTGACCGGGCAGGCATCGGCATCGACGTAAAGGCGCATGGTGGTCCTTATGGTGGGGGCGAGGGGAACGGGAAGAGAGCATATCCGCCGCGCGGTCGGCGCTGAAGAGGCGGATTTTCCCAAGGGCCTATCCCTTGCCGTCGGGCAGCACCATGCGGGCCAGGGCCAGGGCGGCGTGGGTGCGGTAACGGGTGGGATGACGCAAAAGGAAGAACTGGCGGTCGGGCAGGGGGAAATCGACGGCGTGCAGCAGGCCGGCCTCGATGCCGGCGGCGGCCACCGAGGCCGAGAGGGCGGTGGCGGCGCGGCCCGCTTCCACGGCGGCGCGCACCGCCTCGTTGGAGGGAAACTCCATGATGATGTTGAGATCGGCGGCGGCCAGGCCGAAGCGGGGCAGGGCCTGTTCGAAGGCCGAGCGGGTGCCGGAACCGGGCTCGCGCAGGATCCATGCCCCGGCCATCAACTGGGCCGGGGTGGGGGCGGGAGCGCCGGCCCAGGGATGGCGGTTGCCCACCACGATCACCAGCTGATCGCGGGCCACCGGCGTGCGGATCAGGCCCGAGGCCGGCAGCGTTCCCTCCACGAACCCCAGTTCGGCGCTGCCCTCCTCCACCGCCTGCGCCACCTGGGCGGTGTTGCGGATGCCCAGGCGCACGGTGATCTGCGGAAAGCTGTCGTGGAAGGCCATCAGGTGGCGCGGCAGCCAATAGCCGGCGATGGTCTGGCTGGCCAGCACCGACAGCGTGCCCCGGCGCAGGGCGCCGAAATCGCTCAAGGCCAGATCGGCGGCCTCGGCCTGGGCCAGCACGGCGCGGGCCTCGGTCAGCAGCACCCCTCCGGCCTCGGTCAGCACGATGCGCCGCCCTACCCGCTCGAACAGGCGGGTCTGGTGGCGCTCCTCCAGGGCGGCCACGGCATGGCTGACCGCCGATTGCGCCAGATTGAGGGCCTTGGCGGCCTGGGTCATATGCTGGCGTTCGGCCACCGCCACGAAAATGCGAAGCTGATCCAGGGTCATGCGGGTCTCGCGCCGGTAAAGAACGGGCAGTATGCCAGTTCGGCCGGGGAAATCCGATCTCTTTTGAAGATGGTTTTATAGCCATCATCTATTGGATGGATCGATCTGAGTTTGGGATGCTTTTTCCGGGACGATCCCAAGGAGAAAGCATCATGCGCACCCCCGCCAAACGTATCGCCGTCAGCGGCGCCGCCGGGCAGATCTGTTATTCCCTGCTGTTCCGTCTGGCCAAGGGCGATCTCTACGGCCCCGACCAGCCGGTGATTTTGCAGCTGCTGGATCTGCCCCAGGCCCAGGCCGCGGTGCGCGGCGTGGTGATGGAACTGGAGGATTGCGCCTTTCCCCTGCTGGAGGGGGTGGTGGTGACCGACGATCCCGCCGTGGCCTTCCGCGATATCGACGCCGCTCTGCTGGTGGGCTCGCGGCCGCGCGGCAAGGGCATGGAGCGGCGCGATCTTCTGGCCGCCAATGCCGAAATCTTCCGTGTGCAGGGCCGGGCCTTGAATGCGGCGGCCAAGCGCGAGGCCCGGGTGCTGGTGGTGGGCAATCCCGCCAACACCAACGCCTATATCCTGGGCAGGAGCGCTCCGGATTTTCCCACCGCGCAGATATCCTCGATGATCCGCCTCGATCACAACCGCGCCCTGGCCCAGTTCGCCGCCCGCCTCGGCGTGGGGGTGAACGCCATCGAGCGGTTGGCGGTATGGGGCAATCACTCCCCCACCATGTTCGCCGACTGGAGCCACGCCGTGGTGGCGGGGCGGCCGCTGGCCGAGGCGGTGGGCGACGAGGCCTGGTACCGCGAGGTGCTGATCCCCACCGTGGCCCAGCGCGGCACGGCGGTGATCGAGGCGCGCGGCCTTTCCTCGGCGGCCTCGGCGGCCAATGCCGCCATCGATCAGCTGCGCGACTGGCTGCTGGGCAGTCAGGGGCGCTGGGTGTCGATGGCGCTGCCGTCCGACGGCGGCTACGACATCCCCGAAGGCCTGATCTGCGGCGTGCCGGTGGTGTGCGAGGGCAATGGCCGGGTCCGTCCGGTACGGGGGCTGGCGCAAAGCGACTTCGCCCGCCAGCGCATCGCCCGCACCGTGGCGGAACTGGTGGAGGAGCGCGACGCCGTGGCGGCGCTCCTGGCATAAGACCAAGGCGCGGTGAGCAGGGCTCACCGCGACGCCGGTCAACGGGATTGGGTATAAATCAGGTCGATTGCGGCGCTTCCCCTGTCCGTTCGGTCACGATCAGGAGCGGGCAGGAGGCCTGTTCCAGCACGTCGGCGCAGGTGGACTGGCCGAACATCTGCCGCCACAGGCTCATATGGCGGTGGCCCAGCACCAGGATGTCGCAGCCCAGCCGTTCGGCTTCGGCGATGATGGCCTCGGCCTGGTTCCCCACCACCACATGGGCGTGGCCCGAGCGCCCGGCCCGGGCCAGATGCGCCAGCCCCTCGCGCAGGGTCTGGCGGGCGCGGGCGTCCTGCACCTCCAGGGTCAGATCGGCCGAGCCGCCCATGCCGGCGGCGGTTACCGGCAGGGTATCGAGCACCGAAACCAGATGCAGGGCGGCCTTCGGGTTGCCCTCGGCCAGCCGCAGCGCCTGATCCAGCACCTGGGTGGTCTGCTCGCCGCCGTCGATGGCGGCGAGGATGGTGGAAAAGGGCATGGTTCAACTCTCCCGTGGTCGTGTCCGGATCAGTGCGCGCCGCCGGCATCGGCGGGGGCGGCGCCGTGCGGCGTGGGCTTGGCCAGCCAGATCAGCGCTCCCAGCACCAGGAACAGTCCGCCCGACAGCCAAAAGAGATCGTTGGCCGACATCAGGAACGCCTGATGCAACAGGGTCTGATCCAGAAGATCATACACCTGTTGCAGCGAAAGGTGCAGCGTTCGCGCCGTTTCGGCGAACTGCCGGACCAGGGGCGAGAACGGGGTGACGCTTTCGGTCAGGTAGGCGTGATGCAGGGTGGCGCCGTCCTCCCACCAGGTGCTCCACACCGAGGCGGCGAAGGAACCGGCCATGATGCGCATGAAGTTGTAGAGCCCCGAGGCCGAGGGAATGCGGTGCGGCGCCAGGCCCGACAGGATCACCGTGGTCAGCGGAATGAAGAAGGTGGCCATGGCGATGCCCTGCAAAAGGTGGGTGGCGGCCACGTCGGCGGCGGTGACGTCGGGGCTGAAGCTGCCGCGCCAGAAGCCGCAGACGGCGAACACCACGAAGGCGGTGCAGGCGAACAGCCGGGGATCGACGCGGTGGATCACCCGCCCCACCAACGGCGACAGGATCACCGCGAAGATGCCCACCGGCGCCGTCACCAGCCCGGCCCAGGTGGCGGTGTAGCCCAGGCTGCGTTGCAGCCACATGGGGATCAGCACCAGATTGCCGAAGAACACGGCGTAGCCCAGGGTGATGGCGATGGAGCCGGTGGTGAAGTTGCGGCCCTTGAACAGGCTGAGATCGACGATGGGATGGGCCTCGGTCAGCTCCCAGATCAGGAAGAAGGTGAAGGCCACCAGAGCCACCACCGCCAGGGTGACGATGACCGGCGAATTGAACCAGTCCAGCTCCTTGCCCTTATCCAGCAGGATCTGGATGGAGCCCACCCACACCACCAGCAGCCCCAGCCCCACTTTGTCGATGGGCTGGCGGCGGATCGGGGTTTCGCGGCCCTTCAGGGTGGCGTAGGTCACCCAGGCGGCCACCAGCCCCACCGGCACGTTGATATAGAAGATCCACGGCCACGAGACGTTGTCGGTGAGCCAGCCGCCCAGCACCGGCCCCATCACCGGGGCCACCACCGTGGTCATGGACCACAGGGCGATGGCCATACCGGCCTTGGCCTTAGGGTAGCATTGCAGCAGCAGGGCCTGCGACAGCGGGATCATCGGCCCGGCCACCATGCCCTGCAGGGCGCGGAAGGCCAGCAGGGTGGGCAGGTTGCCCGACAGGCCGCACAGGAACGAGGCACCGACGAACAGCAGCACCGAGGCCAGGAACAGCCGCAGCTGGCCGGTGCGCATCACCAGCCAGCCGGTGAGCGGCACGGCGATGGCGTTGGAAACGCCGAACGAGGTGATCACCCAGGTGCCCTGGCTGGGACTGACACCGAGATCGCCGGCGATGTTGGTCAGGGCCACGTTGGCGATGGTGGTGTCGAGCACGTTCATGAAAGTGGCCAGTGACAGGGCGATGGTGGCCAGCACCAGCCGTCCGCCCCGCAGCGGCGGAAAATCGGGGATCATGGCGCGCCGCCCTGATCGGCGGCGGCGTTATCGCGCATAAGGCGGGCGATCAGGTCCTCGGCGTCGTGATCGGCGCTGGCGAACACGGTGGTTTCGGCCACGGTGGCGGCGCGCCGTCCGTCGGACAGCTGGGGGCCTTTCTGATCGCGCACGGTCACCTCCACATCCACGGAAAGGCCGATACGCAAGGGGTGCGCCGCCAGCTCGCGCGGGTCGAGGGCGATGCGCACCGGCAGGCGCTGCACCACCTTGATCCAGTTGCCGGTGGCGTTCTGGGCCGGCAGCAGGGCGAAGGCCGAGCCGGTGCCCGCCGCCAGCCCCACCACGGTGCCGTGATAGACCACGTCGCCGCCGTAAAGATCGGCGGTGAGGGTGGCGGGCTGGCCGATGCGCATGGCGGCCAGCTGGCCTTCCTTGAAGTTGGCGTCCACCCACAGCTGATGCATGGGCACCACGGCCATCAGCGGCGTGCCCGGGGCTACGCGCTGCCCCACCTGCACCGTGCGGTGCGCCACCTGGCCCGAGACCGGGGCCGGCACCTGGGTGCGGCGCCAGGCCAGATAGGCCTCGCGCACGGCGGCGGCGGCCAGGCGCACGCGGGGATGGTCGGCCAGGGTGGTGCCGGCCACCAGGGCGTGGTTGGCCTCCTGCCGCTTTTCCGCCTGATCGAGGGCGGCGCGGGCCTGGGCCACGGCGTCGCGGGCATGTTTCAGATCCTCGGCGGCGACGGCGCCGGTATGGGCCAGGGCCTGACGGCGGGCCAGATCCTGCTGCCGCCGCTCCAGATCCACGCGCATCAGGGCCACGCTGGCGGCCAGGGCGCCGTCGGTGCTGTAAAGGGCGCGGACCTCGCGCAGGGTTTGGGCGAAGGCGGCCTTGGCCTGATCCAGGGCCAGGCGGGCGTCGGCGTCGTCCAGGGCCACCAGGGTCTGTCCGGCGCGGACGAAGTCGGTGTCGTCGGCATGCACGGCCACCACGGTGCCGTCGACGCGGGGCGTCACCTGCACCACGTTGCCGGCCACGTAGGCGTCGTCGGTGGACACGCTGTAGCGGCCGATCATGGTCCAGTAAAGCCCGGCGGCGAGGCCGATGGCGGCGAAGCCGGCGGCGGCGGCGGTCATCAGCAGGGCGCGCTTGCCGGAGGGGGTGGGCGGGGCGGAGGCGGAGGTCTCGGTCATGAGGGGAGGGTCCTGGAGGGGGGCTTCAAAGGGCGGCGGGATGGGGGGCGTAGCCGCCGCCCAGGGCATGGGCCAGGGCGACGGCCAGGGCATAACGGCGATTCCGGGCGGCCAGCAGCTGGCGTTTCTGTTCGGTCAGGCGGCCTTCGGCCTCCAGCACCGCCAGATCGTTGACCAGGCCCTGGCGGTAGCGCAGACCGGCCAGACGCCAGGCCTGTTCCAGCTGGGCGGTGGCGGCCTGTTCGCGGGCCAGGGCGGTTTCGTTGGCCTGCCAGGCGGTGAGGCGGCCCACCACGTCCTCGAGGGCGGCCAGCACGGCGGCGTTGTAACGGTCCACCGCCATGTCGCGCCCGGCGGCGGCGGCGCCCAGGGCGGCGCGCAGGCGGCCGCCGTCGAAAATGGGCAGGGTTACGGCGGGGCCGACGCCGTAATCGCGGGCCGAGCCCACCAGAAAATTGCCGACGCCGATGGAATCGAGGCCGACAAAGGCGGTGAGCTTGAGATCGGGATAGAAGGCGGCATGGGCCGCCTTGATGTCCTGCTCGGCCGCCTCCACCCGCCAGCGCTGGGCCACCACGTCGGGGCGGCGGCCGATCAGGGCGGTGGAGAGCGTGGTGGGCAGGCCCACGGCGGCGGACAGGCGCAAGGCGGGGCGGGTCAGATCGCGGCCGTGATCGGGGCTTTGCCCGGCCAGCACCGCCACCTGCTGCCCCAAAAGGGCGATGCGTTCGTCGTCGGCGGCCAGCGCGGCCTCCAGGGCGGCGCCGGCGGCCTGGGCCTCGCGGGCGGCGATGGCGCTGTCGAGCCCGGCCTCGGCCCGCTGCTCGGCCAGCAGGGCGATGCGCCGCTTCTGGGCCAAGAGAGCGCGGTCGAGATCGCGCTGGTCGTAGGCGTCGGCCAGGCGCACATAGGATTGGGCGATGGCGGCGGCCAGATCCAGGCGGGCGGCCTGCACCTCGACGGCCTCGGCCCGGGCCTCGCCCAGGGCGGCGCGCAGACGGGCCTCGTCGCCGCCCCAGAGGTCGAGATCATAGGCGCCGTCCAGCCCCAGATGATCCAGGCTGCGGATGTTGGCGGCATAGGGCGGCGGATAGACGCCGTTGGCGGGGAAACGCTGCTCCACCATGCTGCCGCCGGCCGTCACCTGCGGCGCCAGGGCGGCCTGGGCCTCGCCGGCCAGCGCTTGCGCGCGGCGCAGGCGGGCCTCGGCCAGGTGCAGGGTGGGATTATCGGCCAGTCCCTGCGCGATCAGGCGGTCGAGCTGGGCATCCTTCAGGCCGCGCCACCAGTCGGCGCGGGGCCAGGGGGCCTGGGCGGCCGCCAGCCGCAAGGGCGGCGGCGCGCGCAGGCTGTCGCGCGGGGCGATGCCGCCGGGATCGGCGCAGGCCGTCAGCAGCAGCAGGGACAGGGTCGGAGCCAGCAGGAGGCGATGGCGCATGGGGGAATCCAAAAATAGATGTTAAGGCTGTAACTGCCTAGGCAGCGATTTAGGCAAAAAAATTTCACTTTCCGCAGGCTTTGCCTTGATTGGCCAGAATGCGGTCGAGAAAATCCATCAGGGTCTCGATCTCTTCCGGAGTGAAGCCTTGCAGATTGTGATTGAGGCTGGCGATGGCAATAGGCGCCAGGCGGGGATAAAGCGCCTGCCCGGCCTCGGTCAGGGCGATTTTCACCACGCGGCGGTCTTCGCAGCAGCGGTGGCGGCAGATCAGCCCGGCCTTTTCCAGGCGGTCGAGCATGCGGGTCATGGAGCCACTGTCATAGCCGATGGCCCGGCACAGCTCGGCGGCGCTGGAGCCGATGCCGCTGGCGATGCGCATCAACACCACCCACTGCGCCCAGGTGATCCCGAGATCGGCGGCCTTGCGGTCGATCTGCTGGCGCACCGCGCCGGCAATATCCACGATATGGCGCAAGGGATTGCGCCTGGGGGTGTAATTGTCGGCGGAAAACAGCGGCGGCGGGTCTTGCGGCATGGTCCGAAACTCTCTGGATGAAGCAGATACTGCCTAGGCAGCTAAATTCTGTCAAGCCTTGCAGGACAATCGGGCGAAGCCGATTGTCCTGGTTTTCATATGTCCGCTCAGGCGCCGGGCGCGGGCCGGCCGCCAGCTTGGCTTGCGCGCAAACGGTTGCGCGGGCGCTCATCGCGCCAACGCGGCGAAAATCCCCTTCAAGCGAACAACGATCGCGCGTTCACCCGATCGTCCTGTCAAGCCTTGTCAATCGCCGCGCCTTTGGGCAGCATCGGGGCCGGACGTGGTTTTGCAGTCTTAAGGGAGCGGTCATGCCTCAGCCTCAAACGGCCATCTGCGCGGAAGGGGAAAGCTTCGCGGTGTTCCTGACCCTGATGGTGACGGACGCCGCGGCGGTGCGCCGGGCTTTGCGCGGCCTGCCGGCCTTGGGGGCGCGGCTGGCGGATGAGACCGCCGATGCGGCGCTCTCCTGCGCCGTGGCCATCGGCGCCGCCATCTGGCCGGCGCTTTATGGCCCCCGCCGGCCGCGCGATCTGGCGCCGTTCCAGGCGCTGGAGGATGGGCCGCGCAGCGCCCCGGCCACCCCGGCCGATCTCTTCTTGCATGTGCATGGGCAGCGTCCGGATTCGGTGTTCGCCCTGGCGCGGGCGGCGCGGAACGCCCTGGGGGCGGCGGTGTCGGTGGTGGAGGAGATCCACGGTTTCCGCACCCGCGAGTCCCGCGATCTCACCGGTTTCGTCGACGGCACGGAAAACCCCTGCGGCGCCGAACGCCCCGAGGCCGCCCTGGTGGGCGACGAGGATGCGGACTTCGCGGCGGGCAGCTATGTCAGCCTGCAGCGCTATATCCACGATCTCGCCGCCTGGGAGCGGCTGAGCCTGGCCGAGCAGGAGGCGGCGATCGGCCGCAGCAAGGCCGAGGATGAGGAACTGGAGGCGAAGCCCCCCGGCGCCCATATCGCCCGCGTGGTCATCGAGGACGAGGACGGGGCGGAACTGCAGGTGGTGCGCCACAGCCTGCCCTATGGCGGCACCGGCGAGCATGGGCTTTATTTCGTGGCCTACGGCCGCAGCCCGGCCCCGTTCCGCCGTATGCTGGAGGCCATGGTACGGCGCGACGGCCAGGGCCATGCCGACCGTCTGCTGGATTTCTCCCGCGCCGTTACCGGTGCCGCGTTCTTCGCGCCTTCGCAGGAGTTCCTGCAACGGGCGGAATAGTCACCTTACGAAAAACACCAGGGTCATGACGGCGCCGGCCGCCACCACGCCGCGCCGCAGCAGCGCCTGCGGCACGACTTTGGCGCCGCGCGCCCCCGCGTAACCGCCGAGGACCGAGGCGGTGAGCATGACGAGGGCGGGCAACAGCTCCACCTTGCCGGCGATGATGAAGCAGATCACGGCGATGGCGTTGATCAGCCCGCCCAGCAGGGTTTTCAGGGCATTGGCGGCGTGGATGTCGTCGATGCCGAACAGGCCGAACACCGCCAGCATCATGATGCCCACGGCGCCGCCGAAATAACCGCCATAGATCCCCAGCAGGAATTGCAGGGCGCAGACGGTGCGCGGTCCCACATGGATGCGGCGTTGCAGCCACGGCACCAGACGCTTGGAAAAGGCGAACAGCAGGGTGGCCAGCAGCAGCAGCCACGGCACCACGGCGTCGAAGGATTTCTGCGGCGTCGAGACCAGCAGCAGGGCGCCGGCCACGCCGCCGGTCAGACTGACCAGGATCAGCACCAGAGGATGCAGGCCGGGCAGGCGGGGGAAATCGCGGCGGTAGGCCCAGGCGCTGGCCAACTGGCCGGGAAACAGCGCCACGGTGTTGGTGGCATTGGCCATCACCGAGGGCACGCCGACATAGACCAGGGCGGGAAACGACAGGAAGGAGCCGCCTCCGGCCACGGAGTTCAAGGCGCCGGCCAGGAAGGCGGCGCCGGCCAGCAGCAGCAAATGGGCGAAGGTCATGGGGCGGTGCTTTCGGGAGAAGGGGTGGGAACACCGGTCGGCACTTGATTTGACCCAACGGGTCAAATCATTGGCCGGGCGGTATCAGGCGATCCATCAGGGCCATGAGGTCGGTGAAGCGATCGCCCTGAATGGTGATATGGGCGCGCAGCAGGGCCTCGGCGGCGGCGCCGTCGCCGTCGCGCAGGGCCTCGAGGATGCGGCCATGCTCGCCGTGCGAGGTTTGCATGCGGTTGCGCATCTTGATCTGTAAGCGGCGGAAGGGGCGCAGGCGGCGATGCAGGCCGGCGGCCTGCTCGGCGAGAAAACCGTTGTGGGCGGCGGCGTACAGAGCGTGGTGGAAGGCCTCGTTGCGGCGGTAGAAATCCTCGATGACACCGGCGTCGCGCGCCGCCTGGCAGGCCTGGTGGGCAGCCAGCAGGCTTTGATGATCGGCCTCGTCGGCGCGCCGCGCCGCCAGCCGCCCGGCCATGCCTTCCAGTTCGGCCATCACCTCGAACATTTCGCAGAGGCGCGGCGCCGACACCCGCGCCACCTCCCAGCCCTTACCGCTGCGCCGCTCGATATAGCCGGCGGCGGCCAGCTGGATCAGCGCCTCGCGCAACGGCGTGCGCGAGACGCCGTGCTGTGCCGCCAGCCCCACCTCGTCCAGCCGGGTGCCGGGAGGCAAGCGGCCGGTGGCGATGGCTTCCTCGATCTGTTCGCGCAGGCGGTCTGGCAGGGGGGCGGTGCAGGAATTCATGCCGGAAGAATACGCACAACCGATAAAATGAATCCAGAAAATTAGTTTCTGTATACAGAAATGGGCGAGGGAGGGGGCGTCAGCCGAACAACAGGCGGATCGGCTCAGGCGGGATCGGCGGCGGGGGACAGCGGCGGAGAGTCGGGGGCCGGGCTGGGGGCGGTGCCTTCCCACGGGCGGGGCGGGGCGCTGTCGCCGGGGCCCAGGGGGCGCTGCATCATCACGCTGTCGGTCCAATGGCCGTATTTGAAACCCACCGAGGGCAGCAGGCCGACGCGGGAGAAGCCGCAGGCCTCGTGCAGGCGCAGCGAGGGCTGGTTGGTGGCGTCGATATAGCCGATCATCTGCAGATAGCCGGCGGCGGCGCAGGCCTCGATCAGGGCCGGCAGCAGCAGGCGGCCGATGCCGGCATGCAGATATCCGCCGTGGATATAGATGGAATGCTTGACGGTATAGCGGTAGGCCGGGCGTTTGCGGAAGGGCACGGCATAGGCATAGCCCACCACCTGGCCGCCGATCTCGGCCACCAGATGCGGCAGGCGGCGCTTTTTCATGTTCTTGCGCCGCTTCTTCAGATCCTCGACCTCGAAGGGCTCCTCCTCCGGCCCCAGCAGGTCGTCGACGCCGCGATGCACATGGGAACGGTAGATGTCCAGCATGGCGGGAACATCGTCGTCGGTGGAGGGGCGGATCAGAACGCAATCGGTCATGGGAGCAGGTTATAGCCAGAGGGGCCCCGGCGGCAATGTGACATGCGCATGAAAAAGCCCCCGCCGTGGCGGGGGCTCGGAGAAACCGGAGATCAGGCCGAGGCTTCGGCCTCCACCGCGTCGTACCCTTTGAGCTTGTAGATCACCAGCGAGGCGATCCAGCCCAGCACGAACAGGCCGACGATGCCGTAGCCCAGCAGGCCGAAATGATCGTTGATGCCGCCGATCAGGCTCCAGAAGGCGCCGTCCAGTTTGAACTGGCCGCCGATCAGGCCCAGGGTTTCGATACCGCCCACCATCACCGCCACCAGCACCGACAGCGAGGTGATGGTGAGGTTGTAATAGAGCTTGCGGATGGGTTTGACGAAGGCCCAGCCGTAGGCTCCCAGCATGAGGATGCCGTCGGCGGTGTCGATCAGGGCCATGCCGGCGGAAAACAGCACCGGGAACACCATGATGGCCCAGGGCGACAGGCCGTTGCTGGCGCCCGAGGCGGAAATGCCGAGCAGGCCCACCTCGGTGGCGGTGTCGAAGCCCAGGCCGAACAGCAGGCCCAGGCCGTACATGTGCCAGCTTTTGCCGATCAGGCGGAACAGGCGGCGGAAGATGCGGGTCATCAGGCCGCCGCCGGCCAGCAGCATGTCGAGATCCTCCTCCGCCAGCGCCTTGCGGCCGCTGGTGACGCCGCGGAAGCTTTTCCAGGTATTGATCAGGATGATCAGATTGGCGGCGGCGATGGCGAACAGGAAAAAGGCCGAGACGCTGGTGCTGATGATGCCGCCCAGAGCCTTCATATCGGCGAAATGGCTCTGGATGACGGCGGTGGTCAGGGCCACCAGCGCCGACAGCGCCACCACGATGGTGGAATGGCCCAGCGAGAAGAACAGCCCCACCGTGACCGGGCGCTTGCCCTCCTGCATCATCTTGCGGGTGACGTTGTCGATGGCGGCGATATGGTCGGCGTCCACGGCGTGGCGCAGGCCGAAGCTGTAGGCCAGCAGGGCGGTGCCCATCAGCAGCGGATAGGCGTGAAAGGCGAGGACGGCCCATAGCCAGGCCAGGATATTGAAAGCCACCAGCAGCAGGCCGACGCCGCCGACCCTGCCGCGCAACGAACCCGGCGCATCGTTGAAAATACGTGAAAACATGAGACCCCTCCGTCCCGCGCCCACCGCACGGGAATCTTGCATGGCCGAAAAGAGGGGCGGGGCGGTGCGAAAACCCCCAGGCCGCCCTCCGCAGCCGGTTACCGACAGACAGGCTGGTCTCCTGGCTCGCGGGTCGTGGCGCTGCATCCGGTCTTCCCGAGGCCTGGGGTTCAGGCCTCAGTGACCATGCGTTGGATGCAGGCTCACCGCGTTCAGTTGCGGGGGCAGCCACGGATCGGGCCCCTGTTGGGTCGTCCCTACCGTGTTCCCATTCAATCCACCGGGCTTGGCCCGGTATGGAACCTGTCGGCAGGCACTGTGCGGAAACGGGGGTGAAAAGTCCAGCCGGAAAGGGGTGGGATTTTTGCATTGCAAATGCGAATGATTCTCATTATTAATGCAACAATGATTTAATTCATTATGCAGATGGCAATGATTTAAACGGTGGTTTCCAGAAAAAGGGGTTGAAATGAAACATCTACTGCGACGGAGCGGGCTGGCGGCGCTGGCCGGGGTGATGGCGGTTTCCGGCGGCGCGGCCTGGGGCGGCGAAGCGGCGGACGGGTCCGGCCCGGGGTTTCTCGACGGTCTTGGCAACGGCAGCGGCCTGCTGGGCGATATGGGCGGCCTGCGCCCCTGGCTGGGCGACAAGGGCATCACCTTCACCTTGGGCGAAACCAGCGAGGTGCTGGGCAATGTCTCGGGCGGCAATCGCCGGGGCTTCGAGTATGACGGCCTGACCACCGCCACCTTGCAGATGGATACCCAACGGGCCTTCGGCTGGGAGGGCGGCACCTTCAATCTCAGCGGCCTGCAGATCCACGGCCGCAATCTCAGCGCCGACAATCTGGCCTCGCTGCAAACCGCCAGCGGCATCGAGGCCGACCGCGCCACCCGGCTGTGGGAGGCCTGGTACCAGCAGGCGATGTTCGGCGGCAAGGCCGATGTGAAGCTGGGGCAGCAAAGCCTGGATCAGGAGTTCCTGGTCAGCCAGAACGCGCTGTTGTTCGTCAACACCATGTTCGGCTGGCCCATGCTGCCTTCGGCCGACATGCCGGGCGGCGGACCGGCCTATCCCCTGTCGGATCTGGGGGCGCGCCTGCGTCTGCATGCCACCGAATCGCTGACGGTGCTGGCCGGGGTCTTCAACGGCAGTCCCTCGCCGCGCGACGGCGGCGATCCCCAGCTCGGCGACCGCGCCGGCACCGACTTCACCCTGAAGGGGGCGCCGCTGGCCATCACCGAGCTGCAATATGCCCCGCCGTCCTCGGCCACCGGGCTGCCGGGCGCCTATAAACTGGGGATGTGGTACGACGGCCGCCGCTTCGCCGATCAGTCGGTGGACAGCGCCGGACAGTCCCTGGCCGCGCCCGATACCACCGGCGTGGCCGCCGGGCATCACGGCAATTACGCCCTTTACGGCGTGGCCGATCAGATGCTCTGGCGCGATGCCGCCACGCCCGATCATAACGCCAACGCCTTCCTGCGGCTGATGGGCACGCCGCAGCAGGACCGCGTGCCCATCAGCTTCAGCCTGAATGCCGGGCTGACCCTGCACGCGCCTTTCCAGGGCCGCGCCGCCGACGCCGCCGGTTTGGGCCTGGGCTATACCCGCGTCAGCCACCGCCTGAGCACCCTGGACGAACAGGCCGGGGCCTATACCGGGTCCTTTGTGCCGGTGCGCCATTCCGAAACCTTCCTCGAGGCCACCTATCAATATGCGCTGACCCCGTGGTGGCAGCTGCAGCCCGATGCGCAGTACGTGTTCCATCCCGGCGGCAACGTGGCCGAAACCACCGACAGCGGCAAACGGGTGGGCGACGAGCTGGTGCTGGGACTGCGCACCAACATCCAGTTCTGATCCGTCGTTCGGGTTTCCGAACGGCCCAAGGCGGGGGCTATCCGGATTTTCGGATAGCCCCCGTTTTTGCTGGAAAAAAGTCGATTATATTCAATGTTTTATCTGCTATTCCGCCGACGCTGGTCTGGCATGCCGCGTGCTTTTGACGGGGGTAATCAGCCTGTCCACCACGATGGGACGGCGCTCCAGGAGAGAGAACGGACATGAAAAGCAAGCAGACCATTCTGATTTTCGTCGCCCTGGTGCTGGGGATCATCGTTGGGGACGTGTGCAACATGTGGCTGGACGATGCCGGCAAGGCCCAGCAGATCGCCGGCTATTTCAGCATCCTCACCGAAATCTTCCTGCGCATGATCAAGATGATCATCGCGCCGCTGATCTTCTCCACCCTGGTGGCCGGGCTGGCCGGCATGGACGACGCCTCGGCGGTGGGCCGCGTGGGCGGCAAGGCCCTGGGCTGGTTTTTGTTCATCTCCTCCATGTCGCTGTGTCTCGGCCTGCTGTTCAGCCATCTTTTGCAGCCGGGCGCCGGGATGAACCTGGCGCTGCCCGCCGCCGATGCCACCAGCGGCCTCAAGACCACGGCCCTCAATCTGCATGATTTCATCACCCATGTGTTCCCGAAGAACATCGTGGAGGCCATGGCCGGCAACGAGATCCTGCAAATCCTGGTGTTCGCGGTGTTCTTCGGCCTGGCCCTCAATCACAGCCGCGGCAAGGGCGCCGAAATGCTGGCCCAGAGCATCGAGGGCGTGGTGCCGGTGATGCTGAAGGTCACCGATTACGTCATGCGCTTCGCCCCTCTCGGCGTGTTCGGCGCCGTGGCCAGCGTGATTACCGTCAAGGGCCTGGGCGTGCTCATTCTCTATGGCCGTTTCGCCGGCAGCTTCGCCCTGACCCTGCTGGTGCTGTGGATGCTGCTGGTGGGCGTCGGGTATCTGGTGCTGGGTCGCCGGGTGTTCCACCTGCTCACCTATATCCGCGGCCCGATGCTGGTGGGCTTTTCCACCGCCTCCAGCGAGGCCGCCTATCCCCGCCTGATGAAGCGGCTGGAACAGTTCGGCATCAGCGAGCGCCTGGTGGGCTTCATTCTGCCCCTGGGCTACTCCTTCAATCTCGACGGCTCGATGATCTATACCTCGTTCGCCGCCCTGTTCATCTCCCAGGCCTATCACGTGCCGCTCACCCTGCAGCAGCAGATCCTGATGCTGCTGGTGCTGATGGTCTCCAGCAAGGGCATCGCCGGGGTGCCCCGCGCCTCGCTGGTGGTGGTGGCCGCCGTGCTGCCCATGTTCCACCTGCCGGAGGCCGGCATTCTGGTGATCCTCGGCATCGATCACTTCCTCGATATGGGCCGCACCGCCACCAACGTTCTGGGCAACGCCATCGCCACCGCCGTCATCGCCAAATGGGAAAACGGCTATGTGGCGCAGCCGGGCGTGGCTCCGGAGCATGACGAATACCAACTCCCCGCGGAAACTGTCGATCCGGTCTCGGCCTCCTGATCGCGTTTTTCGCAACCTTGCCGCCCATCCCTGCTAAACAGGGATGGGCGGATTTTTCGTGGTTTCCGGAGTGATGACAAAAGCATGAGCGCGGATCTTTGGGGCTGGGCCTTATTGGGCGGCGCCGCCTTCGCCGCCGGGCTGGTGGATGCCGTGGTGGGCGGCGGCGGCCTCATTCAGGTGCCGGTGCTGCTGGAGCATTTCAGCCAAACCTCCATTCCCACCCTGTTCGGCACCAACAAGGTCTCCAGCATCGCCGGCACCTCGTCGGCCATGGTGCGCTACGGCCGCGCCGTGCGCATCCCCTGGCGGGTGGTGCTGCCCGCCACTCTGACGGCGCTGGCGGGATCCTGGTCGGGGGCGGCCCTGGCCTCGCTGCTGCCGCGCGCCTGGATGCAGCCGCTGGTGCTGGCGCTGATGATCCTGGTGGCGGTTTATACCTTCATGAAGAAGGATTTCGGCCATGCCGAAACCCGGCCCTTAAGGCCTTCCGACCGCTGGCGGGCCATGGTCCTGGGGCTGGCCATCGGCTGCTACGACGGCTTTTTCGGTCCCGGCACCGGTTCGTTCCTGATGTTCGCCTTCGTGCGGCTGTTCGGCATGGATTTCCTGCGCGCCACCGCCAGCGCCAAGGTGATCAACGCCACCACCAACCTGGCGGCCATCGCCTTCTTCGCCAGCCACGGCCCGGTGCTGTGGCCGGTGGGCATCGGCATGGCTCTTTGCAACATGCTGGGCGGCCACACCGGCGCCCGCCTGGCCCTGCGCCACGGCACCGCCTTCGTCCGCCGGGCCTTCATCCTGATCGTGGTGGTGCTGATCGCCAAACTGGCGTGGCAAATGCTGGAGCCTTTGCTGTAAAAAGAAAACGCGAAAGACTCCGCTGCCGAATGTTTCCCTCCCGGAAGCCGCTTGACGCGGCTGACAAGCGCTTTCTCGCGTGCCGGAGCGCGTGCGCGGAGGCATAAGTGAGGACCAGCCAAGGCGGGCAAAGCCCGCCGCCCGGCGTCTGAGGGACATATCCCGGACGCCGCTTTACGCGGCTGACTAGCGCTTTCTCGCGCGCCGGAGCGTTGCCGGAGCGCGTGCGCGGAGGCATAAGTGAGGACCAGCCAAGCTGGCGGAACGCCAGCGCCCGGCGTCTGAGGGACACATGGAACCGGCGCAGCCGGTGACTAGCGCATTGAGCGCGCCGGAGCGTTGCCGGAGCGCGTGCGCGGAGGCATAAGTGAGGACCAGCCAAGCTGGCGGAACGCCAGCGCCCGGCGCCTGAGGGACACATAAAAAAGATGCTCACCCGTATCCGCCGTCTGGCCGGTCTCTTAGGGGTTCTGGGGCTGCTGGTGATCCTGGCGGGGCTTTTGGGCTATCACCACCGGTTGGCCCTGGGGCTGGAGGCGGCGGGCGAACAGGGGCGCAACCGGCTGGCGCTGTCGCAATCCAGCCTGGAGCGGGATATCGACAAATATGCCTTTCTGCCCTCGACCCTGGCGGTGGAGCAGGAGGTGCTGGCCTTCCTGCGGGCGCCGCATCCCTCGGCGGCGGCGATCACGGCGATGAGCCTTTACCTCGAGCAGATCAATGCCCGCGCCGGCACCCTGTCGGTCTATCTGCTCGACCGCCAGGGCCGGGTGGCGGCCACCAGCAACTGGCGCCAGGCCGACAGTTTTCTCGGCGAGGATCTGTCTTACCGGCCCTATTTCCGCCAGGCGCTGCGGCAGGGGGCGGGGCGGTTTTTCGGCATCGGCACCACCCGGGGCGAGCCGGGTTATTATCTGTCGGCGGTGGTGAGCGAGGGCGGCGCGACTCTGGGGGTGGCGGTGGTCAAGGCCAGCCTTGATCCCCTGGAGCAGTTCTGGGCGGCGTTGGGGCCGCCGGTGATGGTGGAGGATGAGAACGGCGTGGCCATTCTCTGCTCGGTGCCGGCCTGGCGCTACGGCACCCTGACGCCGCTGTCCCCGGCCCTGGCCCAATCCCTGTTCCGCGATCAGCATTACAACCGCCATCCCCTGCGGCGCCTGCCGGTGCTGACGGTACGCGCCCTCGGCCCCGACAGCCGTCTGATGACCCTGGGCCGGTCGGACGGTCGCAAGGACGGCGACGAATATCTGGTGCAAAGCCGGGTGATGGCCGGCACCGGCTGGCGGCTGCTGGTTTTTTCGCCCCTGGCGGCGGTGCGGAGCGCCGCCCTGGGCGAGGCGGCGCTGGTGGCGGTGGCGGCGGCCTTCCTCTGTCTGCTGGGGCTGCTGATCCGTCAGGCCGGCAGCCAGATCCGCGAACGGCTGCGGGCCCGCGCCGCCCTGCAGCGCGCCCACGACGAATTGGAGCGCAAGGTGGCCGAGCGTACCGCCGATCTGGTGGCGGCCGACCAGCGCCTGCGCTCGGCCCAGGAGGAACTGGTGCAGGCGGGAAAACTGGCGGTGATCGGGCAATTGTCGGCCGGGGTGGCGCACGAGCTCAATCAGCCGCTGGCGGCCTTGCGCACCTTGTCGGGCAATGCCGCCAAGTTTCTCGATCGCGGCGATCTGGCGACGGCGCGCGGCAATCTGGAGCGTATCGGCGCCCTGGTGGAGGGCATGGGGCGCATCACCGGGCAATTGAAGGCCTTCGCCCGCCGCTCCACCGGGCAGGCCCGGCCGGTGGCGCTGCGTCCGGTGCTGGACAATGCCCTGTTCCTGCTGGAGGGGCGGCTGAAGCGGGCCGGTGTGCGGGTGCGCCTGCAAGAGCCCGAGGGCGGGGCGGTGGCCCATTGCGATCCCAACCGGCTGGAACAGGTGCTGGTCAATCTGATGGGCAATGCCGCCGACGCCATGGAGGCCGGGCCGGGCAAGGAGATGGCGATCACGGTGACGACGGCCGCAGGGCGGGTGCTGATCCAGGTGCGCGATCAGGGGCCGGGATTGAGCCCGGCGGTGCGCGATCATTTGTTCGAACCCTTTTTCACCACCAAGGATACCGGCGGCGGTTTGGGGCTGGGCCTGCCGATTTCCGCTGGCATCGTGCGCGATTTCGGCGGAACCTTGCAGGGCGCCAATCATCAGGAGGGCGGCGCGGTGTTCACGGTGGAGCTTCCCGCCGGCGAGGGGACGGCATGAGCGAGCGTTTGAAGGTGCTGGTGGTGGAGGATGATCCCGATGTGCGGCTGGGCTGCGAGCAGGCCTTGCAGCTGGAGGGCATCGCCACGCAAGGGGTGGAAAGCGCCGAGGCGGCGCGCCGCCTGCTGACCGCCGATTATCCCGGCGTGGTGATCAGCGATATCCGTCTGCCCGGCGAGGACGGCATGAGCCTGTTGCGCGGGCTGCGCCAGCGCGAGGCCGATCTGCCGGTGGTGCTGATCACCGGGCATGGCGATGTGGCCCTGGCGGTGCAGGCCATGAAGGACGGGGCCTACGATTTCCTGGAAAAGCCCTTTTCGCCCGAGCAGCTGGTGGGGGTGGCCCGCCGCGCCCTGGAACAGCGCCGCCTGGCCCTGGAGGTGCGGGCCCTGCGCGCCCGCCTGTCGGGCCGGGACGCGGTGGAGGCCCGCATCATCGGCCGCTCCGACAGCATGGCCGAGGTGCGCCGCCTGGTGCTGGATCTGGGCAGCAGCGCCGCCGATGTGCTGATTTTCGGCGAAACCGGCACCGGCAAGGAGCTGGTGGCCCGCTGCCTGCACGAGGCCAGTCCGCGCCGCAAGGGCAATTTCGTGGCCATCAATTGCGGCGGCCTGCCGGAAACCCTGTTCGAGAGCGAGATTTTCGGCCACGAATCCGGGGCCTTCACCGGGGCGGGCAAGCGGCGCATCGGCAAGATCGAACATGCCGATGGCGGCACGCTGTTTCTCGACGAGATCGAGGCCATGCCCCTCTCCATGCAGATCAAGCTGTTGCGGGTGCTGCAGGAACGCTCCATCGAGCGGCTGGGCTCCAACCGGGCGGTGCCGGTGGATTGCCGGGTGGTGGCCGCCACCAAGGTGGATCTGCTGGAGCTGGCGGGGCAGGGGAAATTCCGCGCCGATCTCTATTACCGCCTCAGCGTGGTCACCCTGCCGCTGCCGCCGCTGCGCGCGCGGCGCGAGGATGTGCCCCTGTTGTTCGAGCATTTCGCCTTGCAGGCGGCGGTGCGGCACGACCGTCCGCCGCCGTTGCCCGACGCCGAACGGCAGCAGCGCATGATGGCCTACGACTGGCCGGGCAATGTGCGCGAGCTGCGCAATGTGGCCGACCGCTGCGTACTGGGCATCGAACGGGGCTTTCCGCCCTTTTCCAGCCCCCGTGCCGGCGGGCCGCTGCCGCTGGCCCAGACGGTGGAGGCCTTCGAGCGGGCCCTGATCGGCGACGCCCTGCGCCGCAACGGCGGCAGCCTGGCCCGCACCGCCGAGGATCTGCAGGTGGCCAAGACCACCTTGCACGACAAACTGAAGAAATATGGCTTAGGGTGACGCGTCGGGCAGGGTGAAATGAAAGGTGGTGCCGCCGTCCTCGTTGGCCTCGTGCCACAGGGTGCCGCCGTGATGCTGCACGATGCGGCGGCATACCGCCAGCCCCACCCCGGCGCCGGGATAGGCGGTGTGGCTGTGCAGCTTGCGGAAGATTTCGTAGATGTCCTGGGCGGCGGGATCGATGCCGATGCCGTTGTCGGCCACCGAGACGATCCAGCGCGCCCCGTCCCGGCGGGCCGAAACGCGGATCTGCGGCCGGCGCAGGGGGTGGCGGTATTTGAGGGCGTTGCCGATCAGATGCTGCAACAGCTGCACGATCTGCACGGCATCGCCCTGCACCTGGGGCAGGGGCGCCACGCTGAGGCTGGCCTCGGCCTGGGCGATGCCGCTTTGCAGATGGTCGAGGGCCAGATCGCAGCACTCCTGCAGCGCGCAGGGGACGAAGGGGCTGGCCCGCCCCGGCACCCGGGCATAATCCAGCAGGCCGCCGATCAGGCCGTGCATGCGGTTGCCGGCCTGGACGATGACGTCGAAATAGCCGGCGGTTTCGCCTTCGGCCGGCAGATGGCGGCGCAGCAGCTGGGTGTAGGAGACGATGTTGCGCAAGGGTTCGCGCAGATCGTGGGCCGCCACATAGGCGAAGCGTTCCAGCTCGGTATAGGCCTGGCTTAAACGGTCGAGCGTTTGCACCAGCTGGTGCTCGCGGGTTTGGCGCTCGGTGATGTCGGTCAGGGTCAGCACATGGCCGCCGTCGGGCATGGGGGCCAGCCGCACCTCCAGGCCGCGCCCGGCGTCCGAGGCGGTTTCCATGGTGCGGGGGGCGCCGCCCGCAGTCAGGGCGGGGTCGCGCAGCAGACGGGCGGCGGCCTGGGCGGCCTCCTGCCCCGCCAGCTCCCCGAACCCTTGATTGCAGACCGACAGGCGTCCGTCCGGGGCGATCACGGCCACGCCCTGGGCCAGGGTTTCGAGGGTGGCCTGCAGCAGGGCGCTTTTTTCCGCCAGTTCGCGCTGGCGGCGGTCGGTTTCACTGCGTTTGACGGCGCTGATGTCGGTGCACAGGGTCACGCGGCCGCCGTCGCCGGTGATCCGCTCGCTGATCTGCAGCCAGCGGTCGCCCGCCACGGCCAGCAGCAGCGGCGCGCCGGGATGGCGGTGCTGCCCCAGGCGCCAGGCGATCCAGGCTTCGGGATCGGCCGTGGCGTCCAGCATCTGCCCCGAGGCCACCAGGGCGCGCAGGATGGCCTCGAACGACATGCCGATGACGGGCCTGTCGCCGAGGATGGCGCGGTATCGCTGGTTGCACAGGCGCAGGCGGTCGTCGGCGTCGAACAGGGCGAAGCCCTCGTCGATGAGGGCGATGGCCTCCTGCAAGGTGCGTTGCGCCCGATCCAGATCGTCGAGGGCGGTTTGCAGGGCCTGGGTGCGCTCCTGCACCTGGCCTTCCAGCAGCACGGCGGTCTGGAAGATGGAATAGGCGTCGCCCTGCAGCTCCATGCTGTGTTCCACCCGGTCCATCAGCACCTCGTTCACCCGGCGCAGGCGCAGGATTTCCTGTTCCAGGGCGGCGATGCGCTCGGCGTCGGCGGCGCTCATCGGGCCGCCGTTCCGCCACGGGGGAAGGCGATGCCGGTCAGGGTCTGGTTGATATGCATGCCCTGGAACTGCTCGCCGAAGGTGGAAAAGCCCAGCAGGCGATGACGGCGCATCAGGGCGCCGATGCGGTCCATCTGGCCGGAATGCTCCATTTCCTGGCGCCGCAGCAGGCAGTCGAAGCCCAGGATATCCACCGGACCGCCCACCTTGCGTTCCACCTCGGTGAGGGTGCCCTCGATGTCGCAGGCCATGTCCTGGCCCCGGCCCAGGCGCAGCACCAGCCCGACATCGATGGCACAGGCGAAGCGCAGGCCGCCCATCCCGTCCACACCGATGCAGGAGCGGATGAAATTGGCGCCGCGCACCCGCACCATCAGCGGATGTTCGGCGAAATGGGCCAGATCCAGATGCGCGGGATCGGTGCCGGTGAGGCGGGCATATTCGGCGGCGGCAGGCAGGCCGTTCAGCTCGCGCACCAGGCGGCGGGAACTGTCGGCCGCCGTCACCACCAGACGCTGGTCGGTGGGGCGGAAATGTTCGGTTTTGAAGACATGCAGGGGGGCCTCGGAGGCCAGTCCCACCACCAGGGCGGCGTTGCGGTGCAGCTCTCCCTCATGGAGCAGCAGGCTTTGCTCCAGGCGGCCGCCGTCGCTGGCCGAGCCGCCGCACAGCGGCACATCGGCCGCCAGACCGTGCAGGGCGCCGACCACCACCTCCTCCTTGCCGCTGAAGCCGTCGAACAGGGTGATCAGGGCGCGGTGGGCGGGCGCGGCGCGGGGAAAGAGGCCGCGCGCCAGCGGGGCCAGCCGGGCCGCCTGGAAGCGGTCGAGGTCGGGCAGCAGCTGGAGCGTGGCGCCGAAGGCGGGGGCGAGAAAGCCCATGGCCGCCACCGAGTCCTCGCGGTAGCCCAGCGGCCCGAATTCTCCCGAGGTGGTGCAGCCCGCCACCCGCGCCGGAGCGAAGGCGGCGGCGGCGGCCCGGGCGAAGGCTTCGGTGGCGTAGCGCGGCGAAAAGAACAGCAGCACCAGATCCAGACCGGGCACCGCCATGGTGCGGGCCAGCTCCCGCACCGCCTGTTCCGGCGGCATGGCGAAACTCTGCCCCTGCAGAACCCCGGCGCCCATCGCCCAACCTCTCCCCTGGCGTGTTCTCCCCTTTGGCATCAATCCTATGGGATGGGGGGGTGGGGAGGCCACTGGAATTTTCCGTTGCCCGGGACCGGGCGGCGCGGGGCGAAAAAAGGGGGCGAAAGCGCCGGTTTTTTCGGGAGCTTTACCATTCTTTCACCAGCCGCTTTCCATACTCGGCCTATGAAGAACGTCCTCGCCACCTATGCCTTCAAACCGCGCGACTGGTATGACCTGGGCCGCTCGCTGCAACCGGATCATCCGCTGCTGGCGGGGCTTTGTTTCAAGTCGGCGATCGAGGCCGACCTCGCGTTCCTCGACGCCTGGTATGAGCTGGCCTGCTGCCAGGAGCGGCTGGGTCTGATCGAGGTGACGGTGAAAACACTGCGGCTGATCACCTCGGCGGCGCCCCACCATGGCGCGGCGCGCGGCATGCTGATCCGCCTGTTGCTGCGCCAGGGCAAGGATGTGGAGGCGCGGCGGGTGGCCTGGGACGGCGGTAAATCGCTTCACCGCCGCCAGTGGGTGTGAGGCCCCCGGTGCCGGTTTCAGCGCACCGCCACCAGCACCCAGGGCAGATCGTTCCAGGGGGCGGCCGGATCGTTGCACACGGTCCAGGTTTCGCTCTGTTCCACGCGCCGGGGGGTGTCGCCCAGCCGGCCGCTGTGGCGCAGGGCCGTCCATTGCAGGGCGATGGTGGCGTAGCGCGCCCCGTCCTCATGCCAGGTTTCCATGACGTCGCCCTTGCTGATGCGCACATCCTCCAGCGAAAAATCGCGGCCGTCGGCCTGCAGGGTGCGGGCCTCGCGCAGGTAGCGTTCGGCCAGATCGGGGGCGCACAGCCGCTGCAGGGCGGGGCCGTCGGCGCGGCTGCGGGCCTGCTGCAGGCCGGTCAGCAGGGCCTCGACATCGGCCAGATCGGTCTCGCTCATTACGAAATGGCGCAAGGGACCGGGGGCGGCCTGCAGGGGCGGCGTCGCCATCGGCGCCTCCGCGCGGGCCGGACCCAGGGACAGGCGGGGTTCGCGGTCGAAATCGTCGCGGGGGCGGCGGCCCAGGCTGGGCTCCTCCTGCGTGTCCAGCGAACGGTAGGCGGTGGCGCGCACCGGCCGGTGCCTGGGCAGCAGGCGGCGCAGCAGGGCGCGGACCAGAAGATAGAGCAGGGCCAGTTGCGCCATGGCGCCGGCGAAACCGGCGCCGCCCTGGCCGAAGAAGGGGGATGCGCCTCCCAGCAGCGAAACGACGCCGCCGCCGGTGAACCCGGCCAGGGCGGTGGAGGCCTGGGCGGCGAAACCGGCCGGCGGGGCCTCGCCGGTGGGCACGCCCGGCAGGCTGCCGGGGGCGGCGCCCGCCGTGGCCGGAGCGGCCGGGGCCACCATGGGACGGGGATCGGCCATGGAAGGCAGGCTCAGATCCTGGCTTTGCACCGCCGGTCCCACCGGCGCGGCGTGGGCGCGCGGCGGCTGAACGTTGCGGTCGCTTTCATGATGATGATGGGTGGAATGATGCAGGAAGCCCGTGGCGGGCGCCAGGTCGTTGCTTTCGGCCTGGCTGAGGGCTGGGTGCAAGCACATCGTCAGAACGCACAGAAGGCCGATGGCTTTGGTGATGGTCACTGCGGTGATCTCCCGGTCGGGCGGAGGTTTGCCGCGACATTAGAGCAATTTTCCCCCGGGGAACAGAGGCTGGGCGGCGGTTGTTTGGCCTGGGCTTTGCAAGTCTGCGGTCATGCCTCCGGCCGCGGCCGGACGGTGCCCGCGGAAAAGCGGCCGAAGACGGCAGAACCGGCTCGGCAGTTTCTGCCCGGGGATCGGAATAAGGCGGCAAAACTTGCCGGTGTGTTCGAGGAGTTCGCCGATGTTTGACGCAACATCCGCCATGGCGGCCGGAACGGCTATCTTCCCCCAGGCGCCGGTGGTGTTGGAGGGACTGGCGGCCGCCGGTCCGCAGGCCGAGATCGAGCGCAAGGCGGAAACCCTGGCGGCCCTGGCGGCCCGGGATACCCAGCGCTTCGCCAGGCATCTGGTGCGGGTGCTGGGCGACGAGGGCATCCGGCAGGACCGCGCCATCGTCATGGCCGTGCTGCCCGACGGCAGCATCGGCGTGGTGGGGGCGCATCCCGACAAGATCCGCGTCGAGCGGCTGTTCGTCGAGGATGAGCTGTTGTCCCATACCTTTCATACGGTGGTGCGTCAGAACGACATGGTGGCCTCGGCGGAAATCTGCCGCCGCTATCTGCAGGAGTCCTACGGCGCCTCCGGCAATCACGGCCGCATGGCGGTGTGGCGGCGCTACCGCGCCCTGTGCGATCAGATGGAAAGTCTGGCCGGACGACTGACCCTGGTTTCGGGACGGCTGATGTCGGGCGCCCTCGATTTCACCGCCACCGCCCTGGCGCAGTAGAGCCGGGCGGTGATCAGGTCCGATCACCGCACTTTGGTCTCATACCAAGTCGTGATGAGCTTGGCTCATCGCGACGCCGGTTAGGAGCAAGGCGACGCGCGCCTGATGGCGCGAAGCCAAGGGTTTCGGAGAAACCCGCCCGGCGCATGAGGGGGCGGTGATCGGTTCCGATCACCGCACTTTGATCTCATACCAAGTCGTGATGAGCTTGGCTCATCGCGACGCCGGTTAGGAGCAAGGCGACGCGCGCCTGATGGCGCGAAGCCAAGGGTTTCGGAGAAACCCGCCCGGCGCATGAGGGGGCGGTGATCGGTTCCGATCACCGCACTTTGATCTTAGTGCTTGCCCGCCGTGGGCGGGGCGGCGTGCAGGGTGCCGCCGCGGCCCGGCATGCCGCCGGAGCGGTTGCGTCCGCTGTCCCCCTCGTCGTCGTCCTTCACGCGCACGGCGAAGCCGTGCATCACCCAGCCCATGCTGAACCCGAACACCAGCCACAGGGCGATGCCGCCCGACAGATATTCGGCCATCTGGGCATAGCCGGCCGCCCCTTCGCTGAAACGGCCCAGGGCATAGTCCATCAGGGTATAGGGGATCATGGCGGCGGCGCCGACGGCGCCGAGGCGGACCCAGCCCTTGTTGCGGATGGAGGAGAGGCGATACCCAACCATGGCGTCCCTCATATCAGTTGCATTTTATTGAAATGCCACGTTTTTTCGCTTTTTTCCGCGTTCATTATCCCCCCAAGCGCGCCGGGACGCAATGCCGGTTGTTTTTCGGGACAGGGGCATCGTGTGAACGCGCGATCGTCGTTCGCTTGAAGGGAATTTTCGCCGCGTTGGCGCACCCTCGCGCCCGCGCAACCGTTTACGGCGGAAGGGGGGCGGCGGGCGGTTCCTCGGCCTTGTCGAGCAGGCGTTCGAAGGCGGCGGCGGCGGCGGTGGGCTGGCGTTCCGGCAGGCTGAGGCGGCTGAGCCAGCGGCTGGCGGCAAAGCCGCGCACCGGCAGCACCACCAGTTGGCGCAGGGCCAGATGCGGCCGGGCCGCCGCTTCCGAGACCAGGGCGATGCCCAGGCCCGCCGCCACCACCTGCTTGATGGCCTCGGTGCCGCTCACCTCCAGAATGGCGCCGGGTTGGATGCCGTGCTCCTCCAGGGCGGCCTGGCCGACATCGCGGGTGCCCGATCCCGGTTCGCGCAGGATCATCATTTCGCCGGTCAACTGTTCGGGATAAAGCGGGGCGGCACCCTGCGCCAGGGGATGGGTGGGCGCGGCCACCCACACCAGACGGTCCTCCCACCAGCGGCGCACCCGGATCGAGGGATGGTCGATGGGGCCTTCCACCAGGGCCACGTCTAGCTCGCGCGCCAGCAGCCGTTCGACGATCTCCTGGGTATTGGCGGTGGTCAGGCGCAGGCGGATGGCCGGATGGGCGCGGTGATAGGCCCCCAGCAGCGGCGGCAGATACCAGGTGCTGATGGTGGTGCTGGCGCCGATGGCCAGGCTGCCGTCGGTCAGACCGCGCAGGGCGGCCAGGTCCTCCTCGGCGGCGCGCTCGGCGGCGAACAGCGGCGCGGCGTGGCGCAACAGGATGCGCCCGGCCTCGGTGGGTTCGACACCGGCGGCGCCGCGTTCCAGCAGGCGGTTGCCCACCTGCTCCTCGAATTCGCGCACCCCGCGCGATACGGCGGGCTGGCTGATATGCAGGGCCTCGGCGGCGCGGGAAAAGCTGCGATGATGGGCGACGGCGGCGAACAGCCGCAACAGGTGCAGATTCAGGCTCATAACAAAATGTTATATACATAAAAAAAGAGTATATTGGAACTATATTAGGAACTGCTGCATTTAAGACGGGTCTTACCGCATATCCCGCTTCGAAAGGCCGGAGACGATCATGACCCGTTTGAAAACGCTGCCAACCTACTTCCCCGGAATTCTGCTGTGCGCGGGGGTGTCGCTGGCGGCCTCCCTGCTGGAACGGGGTGAGGTGGCCCTGTTTGGCCGCGCCTGGCTGGAAGCCCTGGTGCTGGCCATTCTGATCGGCACGGTGATCCGTACCCTGTGGCATCCCGGCCATGCCTTCCGCCCCGGCATCAATGTCAGCGCCAAGTTCCTGCTGGAGGTCGCGGTGGTGCTGCTGGGGGCCTCGGTGTCGTTTGCCACGGTGATGGCGGCCGGGCCGATCCTGCTGGTGGGCATCTTCGGCGTGGTGACGGTGGCCATTCTCTTCAGCTTCACCGTGGGACGGGTTCTGGGCTTGCGGCCGCGCATGGCCCTGCTGGTGGCCTGCGGCAATTCGATCTGCGGCAATTCGGCCATCGCCGCCGTGGCCCCGGTGATCGGCGCCGACGGCGACGACGTGGCCTCGTCGATCGCCTTCACCGCCGTGCTGGGGGTGGTGGTGGTGCTCACCCTGCCGCTGCTGGTGGGCATCGCCGGCCTCAGCAACAGCGAATACGGCATCCTGGCCGGGCTCACCGTCTATGCCGTGCCGCAGGTGCTGGCGGCCACGGCGCCGGTCAGCGCCCTGTCGGTGCAGGTGGGCACCCTGGTCAAGCTGGTGCGGGTGCTGATGCTGGGCCCGGTGGTGCTGGTGCTGTCGATGCTGGAAAGCCGCCTGCGCGAGGAGGAGGACGAGCCGGAACCGGCGGTGACGGCGGGCGACCGCCCCGAACATGGCCGCCTGGCGGTGCATCGCCTGGTGCCGTGGTTCATCATCGGCTTCCTGGGTCTGGCCGCGCTGCGCTCGCTGGGGCTGATCCCCAAGGGCCTGTTGCCGCCCATGGCCATCGCCGCCAATCTGTTGACGGTGATCTCGATGGCGGCCCTGGGCCTGGGGGTGGACGTGCGCACCGTGGCCCAGGCCGGAGCGCGGGTCACCGCCGCCGTGGTGGTGTCGCTTCTGGCGCTGGGCAGCATCAGCCTGGGGCTGATCTTCTATCTGCGCTGATTGGCGATTTTGACGCCGACGGGCGGCTCCCCGGCCGGGGAGCCGCCCGTTTCCTTATGGATCCGGCGGCGCCATGTCGGCGTCGAGCGGGGCGTTGTAGGCGCCGGTCAGAAGATAATTTCCGTAGGCCTGCACCACCGGCAGATCGGCGCCGTACTGGCCGGGAGCGGGTGGGGCGTTGGCCGGCAGGATGGCGGAAACGGCGGAAAGCCCCTGCGCCAGCGTGGCCACCGGCCCGGCGTGATGCGGCAGGCCGCAGGCGGCGAGATTGCTGCCCCAGGTCATCAGATAGGCCAGGATGGCGGCGCCGGTGCGGTTGACGCCGGAATCGCAATGCACATAGACGATGGCGTTGCTGACATCGCTCAAGGCGGCGTAGCCGCTGGTGAGCCGGGGATTGAGGGCGGGATAATAGTTGTTGAGGATCTGCTGCAGCGCCGGGATCAGCCCCTGGAAATCGAAGCCGCTGCCGGGGCCGTTCCGCTGGGGCGAGATGGAGCTGCCCGGCGCCGGCGCCGTCCACAGGCCGCCGGCCTGATCGGGGCTGGGGGGCGGCAGGCTCTGTACCGGCCAATAGAGCATGACGCCGCTCAACGGGGCGCCGTTCAGCCGGTAGGCGTTGTCGAGGGGCACCAGGGTGGGATAGGGGCCCTGGTTGCCGTCGACGGCGGGCGGGTTGGGGGTGAACCAGGCCAGCTCGGCCTCGACATAGGCCTGATCGGCCGAACCGGCGCCGTAACCGATCAGGCAGACATCCACCAACCGGGAAATGGCGCCAAGATCGATGCCGGCCTGCTGCACCGCCGGATAATGGGGATCGGCCTCGATGGCCGCCAGGAGCTGCGCGGGGTCGGTGAAATTGCTGGCGCCGAAGGCGGCGCCGCCGCGCACCAGAAGCGTGTTGCAGGCCGCATTGTAGTCGACGATGCGAACCGCGCCGGGGATGAAAAGCCCGGTTCCGTGCTGTGACCCGCTCATACAACCCCCCGCCCGAAGTGATGAAAGCCGCCGGAAAGTATGCGGCCGTGGGCGGGGAGTTGCAATTTATGAATCAGCGTCTTCCCGGTTTGACCACTTTAGGGCGTTTTTCGATCCGAAGGTGGCGGCGAGAAAACGCTCCATGCCTGCCGCACCCCGGCGAGGCCATCAAGCCGCCAGAGCGGGGACGCCGCTCTTCTCTTCGATCCAGCGCGCCAAGGCGTCATCCGGTTTTCCGTCCATCTTCAGACGGCAGAGGCCTTTTTCGCATTCCAGCACGGTGACCTGAACGGTGATCCCGTCGACGGTGAGGCGGCAGCGTTGGCCGGCCTGAAGGCCCGAGAGGCCGACGACATGAGCGCCACTGAGCGAAATGTCGGCAAGATCTCCCTCGGTCTCGCCATGCGCGCCGACGAGACCGATCCTGGCTTTGATCGCAAAGCGCGGACTGGCGCGCCGGTTCACGTCGGGTGTCGCCGTGCGCACCACCTTGGTCAGGGCGTGGCTGAGTTCGGCGACTTGTTCCGCCATGGCGTCCAACATGGTCTCGACCTCTTCCGCCTGCTTGCCGGTGGTGGACGCCTCTTCGGCGACGGTGACGATCCGTTCGGTCACGTCTTGCGCGGATTGCGCCGACTGTTGCACGTTGCGGCTTATTTCCCGGGTGGCGGCATCCTGTTCCTCGACGGCGGCGGCGATTCCCTCGGCGATTTTTTCGACGCCGTGGATGTGCCCGACCACACCATCAATGGCCCCCGTCACCCGCCCGGCCATTTCTTTCAAAGTCGTGATCCGGGCGGCGATGTCCCCGGTTTGCTTGGCTGTCTGGCTGGCGAGAGTCTTCACCTCGTGCGCCACCACGGCGAAGCCTTTCCCGGCCTCACCGGCCCGGGCCGCCTCGATCGTGGCGTTCAATGCCAATAGGTTGGTCTGGCTGGCGATGTCGGTGATCACATGGACCACCTCGTCGATGGCGGTCATCGCCTCGGCGAGGTGGTTGACGGTGTCCGCCGCAGCGCCGGCGGCCTGGACCGCGTCGCCAACCATGTCTTTCGACCGTTCCACCTGCGCCGCGATCTCGCGGATCGATGCCGACAGCTGCTCGGATGCTCCCGCAACGGCCTGGGCGTTGGAGAGGCTTTGCCCGGCCGCCGCCGCAACACGGCTGGCGTTCTCCTCGACCCGGATTGCCGATTTGGCCATGCGATCGGCGGTGTCGTTGACCCGTCCGCTTTCTTCGGCGACCCGCTTCACCACCTCGCCGGTTTTGCCCTCGATGGTTTCCGCCATGGTCGCAAGCGCCTGTCGCCGCGCCTCCTCGCTTTTGCGGCGCTGGATCTCGGCGTCTTCCGTCATCTGCTCCACGGTGAGGGCTTGCTGCTGGAAGACCAGCACCGCACGGGCCATCTCTCCGATCTCGTCGGGGTTTCCCGTGCCGGGAACAGGGATGCGCACCTGACCGGCGGCGATATGATGCATCGCCTCGGTCAGTCTCAAGACGGGAAGGGTGATCCCGCGGGCGAGGAGGAACACCAGGGCGCCGCCACCAAGCGAGGCCGCGCCGACCAGGAAAATGAAGAGCTCCATCTCTCTCCACGCTTCGATATTATGGGCATGGGCGGCCTGCTGAATTTCCGCCAGTATCCCGTCCTCCGTGGCGTGCAGGCGGTCAATGCGCGCGGTCGCGACGTTAAACCATGCCGTCGCGGACAGTCCCGACACGTCGCCCTCGGCCAGCGCGGCCCGGAATTTGTCAAAGGCGGTCGAGGCGGGGGCGGCAAGCGCCTGGGCGAGCATGTCCCGTTGCCGGGGAGTCGCCTCGCTGAGGAAGGCGTGGAAACGCACCGTCTGTTCGGTGGCCAACTCCATCAGACGATGGCGTGCCGCCATCGTCACCCCGCCAGTGACGATGGCGGCGGCGCCCACGGCCCGCTCTTGTCCCGCGGCCTCTTTCGCCCGCGAGAGCCGGAGCACCTCCGTCATGTCGCGCGCCACATCCGGGCGCACCGCCAGCGTGGCGGCAGCCGCTTCGAAGCTGATTAATTTATTGATCTGCTCGGTGTATCCGGCGGCGATATCGGCCGGCTTCATGCCGCCGGTATCGAGCCTGGTCCTGAGCATGTCGATGCTGTCCAGGCCGGACGTTGCGGCGCGCCATTGCCTGGCGACGTCTGGGGGCATGGCGGCAAGGATGGCTCTGGCGTGCGATTCCATCGCTCGTCGCTGACGATCGGTGGCTTCGATCTGCGCCTTGCGCCTGGCCATGATCCGCGGGTCGGTTCCGGTCGCGGCGGCGACGGACAGCCCCCGCTCCTTCTGGGCTTCGTGAACGGTGGCGGTGATTCCGATCAGCAGGGTCGTCGCCTGTTCCATCCGTTCGGTGCCGATCGCCGTCTGCATCAGTTGAACATTGAACAAAACCCCCGTTACCACCGCCGTCAGCGATGGGATGGCGATCGCCGCCCAGATCCTGAGCGCAACGCGGCCCTTCCAGAAGAGGCAAGCCGCCCGCCATGATCGCCCCCGGTCGCCGGAGCGCCCGGTCGCGGCGATGCGTTGCCAGCGGATCAGGGCCGCGGACAGGGCCTCAGCCGCACGGGCGAAGGCCCCGTCATGCAGGTCGGCATTGGCTCCGTGTCGGTCTCCTGCCACGGCCTTTGCCAGCGTCGCGCCGGCAGCCTTGTGGAAGTCGGCGTGTAAACGGCTCACCGTCTGATAGTCTTCCGAGGCGCGCACAGAGGAGGGAAGCGAAGGATCGGCAAGCCACCGGCCAAAGGCGCATCGGTCGTCGGCAGCCACATCTTCAGGTTCGTGCTCGCTGTAACCGTTGTCGACGGCCTGCGCGATTCGCGTCTTCCATGCCCCATGCGCTCCGAACGCCTTGGCGATCTCCTCGTTGATGCTCATTGCGTACTCCTCTGGCAGATGCCCGTATTTTTTATTTGTGACGGGCGCGGAGCCTGGAATGGCTGGAGCGACGAGGAGAGTCCGGCTCCCGTAAGCCGGGCCGAAGGGATTGCGAACGCTTCCGGGGGCGGCGGCTTTCAGCTGTCTTATACCAAATTGCAGTGATCGGAACCGATCACTGCCCCCTCACGCGCCGGGCGGGTTTCTCCGAAACCCTTGGCTTCGCGCCATCAGGCGCGCGTCGCCTTGCTCCTAACCGGCGTCGCGATAAGTCAAACTCATCGCGACTTGGTATTACGTTTTCTTTTCCCCGGGCTCCAAGCCGAGCGGGTGCCGATGGTACGGCTGGAGGCGATTGCGAAAATTGATTTTCATCAAGGAACCAAGCCGCCGATGAGGTCCGCGATGAATCGTTTTGGGGGCAATGACAGCGACATATACCGCCCTTCGTAGAGGGCCGAATTACGATGACGGCGGCAGCGGTCCAATCCCGCTCGGACCAGACCGCTCCCACCCTGTCTTCAAACCCTCTTTCAGGGCTATTCCCCGCGCCCTGCACCGACCTCCGGCTTCAGGCGGAAACGCCAGGCGCAGGACCACTCCTCGGGATGGGGGTCGGGCGGGCAGGCGATGCATTCGCACGACAGGCGCGGATCGATGGTTTCGGCGAAGGTGGTATATTCCACCACGCCGCCCGACTTGCAGGGGTAATCGGGCAGGCCCTTGCGCTTGCGGGCGGTTTGCACCCGGCATTTGGTCATGCGCATGACCAGGGCGCCGTCCTCCTCGAAGAACACCTCCTGCTCGTTGATCACGCCGTAGAGGCGGTGGATGAAGGTCTGGGCCAGGGCTTCCAGGCCGCCCTGCGCCGGCAGGCCGGCCATCTCGCGGATGCGGGCAGCCTCCAGCGGCGAGAAATGCGACCAGCAGGTATCGTTGACCAGTTTGGCGGCGGTCATGCCCTTTTTCTGTTCCACCGCCTGGAACCACACGCCGTCCAGCACCAGCCAGTTCACGGCCAGGGCGGTCTGCAGGGCCTTTTGGCGGTCGGCGGGCATGTCGACCAGGGCGGCGGGCAGGCCGTCCTTCATGGTGCCGCCCAAGGTGGCGGCCAGGCGTTCCATGACGATGGCGCCGCCACGGTCGCCCGCCTCCCGCTCCATCTCCAGGGCCTCGGTGATGCCGAACTCCTTTACGGCGTTGGCGAACCACAGACCATAATGAATGGCCATGCGGCGGACGGAATCGACGATGGCGCGGGCCATCTCCTCGGGGGTGTCGCTCACTCTACGTTTCCCATATCGTTTCGTTATATCCCTTCTGATTGTATGACGGACCTCTAATTTTCCACAAGCCCCGTTGCCAGGATCGGGGGGACGCGATATGTGAAGACCCATGGATGACGTTCTGCCCCTGGATCTGACGGCACGGATTCTCTACCGCGATGCCCTGATGTTGGTGATCGACAAGCCGGCCGGCCTGGCCGTGCATGGCGCTCCCGGCGCCGGGGCGCATCTGGGGGCGCTGCTCGATCAGCTGCGCTTCGGCCTGCCGCGCCCGCCGGAGCTGGCGCATCGCCTCGACCGCGATACGGCGGGCTGCCTGGTGTTGGGGCGCAACCGCCATGCCCTGGCCCGCCTGGGGGCGCTGTTCGCCGGGCGCGAGGCCGATAAGGTTTATTGGGCGGTGGTGGTGGGCGCGCCGCCCGGCGAGGCCGGGCTGATCGACAAGCCGCTGGCCAAGGTCAACGCCCATCGCGGCAGCCGCATGAAGGTGGATCCGCGCGGCCAGCCCGCGCAGACCGAATGGCGGCTTCTGGGCCGCGACGGGCGGCTGTCGTGGCTGGAATGCCGCCCGCTGACCGGGCGCACCCATCAGATCCGCGTGCATCTGGCCTCCATCGGCTGCCCCATCGTCGGCGACAGCCTTTACGGCCAGGGCACCGCCACCCTGGTGGCGGCGGAGCTGCATCTGCTGGCCCGCCGCATCACCCTGCCGCTTTACCCGAAGAAGCCCGCCATTACCGTCACCGCGCCGGTGCCGCCGCACATGGCGGCGCTGCTTGCCGCCTGCGGCTGGAGCGAGACCCCGCCATGAGCCATTACCATCCCGCCGATCTTGTCGCCCGCGTTGCCGCCCTGTTGCCGGAGGGGCCGCTCTCGGCCCGCGATCTGGCGCCGCTCGACCAGTTTCAGGTGGGCGGGCTCAAGTCCACCGAGGCCCTGGCGGCGCGGCTGGCGCTGCGGCCCGGCCTCACTGTGCTGGATGTGGGCTGCGGTGTGGGCGGCCCCTCGCGCTGGCTGGCGGCCCAGGGGTGCCGGGTGACCGGCCTCGATCTCTCCGCCCCCTATGTGGCCCTGGCGCGGGTTCTGGCCGCCCGCACCGGGCAGGCGGTGGCGTATGTGGAGGGCGATGCCCAGGATCTGCCCTTCGCCGATGCTGCCTTCGACGTGGTGTGGACCCAGCATACCGCCATGAACATCGCCGACCGCGCCCGGCTTTATGGCGGTTTCGCCCGCGTGCTGGCGCCGGGCGGCCGTCTGGCCCTGCACGATGTTTGCGCCGGCGCGGGCGCGGTGCATTTCCCGGTGCCCTGGGCCAGCCATCCCGACCACAGCCATCTGCTGTCGCCCGGGGATTTGCGGGCCTGCCTGGATCAGGCCGGATTCCGCCTGCTGCACTGGCGCGACGATACCGCCGACGCCCTGGCCTTCCTGGCCCGCGCCCCGCAAACGCCGCCGCCGCTATCGCTGCGGCTGCTGCTGGGCGAGGGCTTTCCCGCCATGCTGGCCAATCTGCGCCGCACCCTGGAGGAAGGGCGGGCCGTGATGATCGAGGCCATCTGCGAAAAACGCTGAGGATGAGGAACCGGCATAGGAAAAGGCGGGGTACAATTTAACTAAAAAAATATGTTATATATAAATATATTGATTCAATAAGTGTGTTTATATATCATAATTATCACTTAATTCATGTGTTAAATGCGGAGGCGATGATGGTGCGGTCCCTGGCCCTGGCGGCCTTCCTTCTGCTGGTGCTGGCGGCGCTGCTGCCCTTTACCCGCGCCGACGCCAACGGCCAGCCCGGCGCCGCCCTGTTCCTGGCGCGGTGATCGGCCGCAGTCGGCGCATCTTTTGAGTCAAATCAAGTGCCGACTGGTCTTATTTCCTGATGTCGAGGCGGGCCGCCTCGATCTTGGTGCAGCGGTCCATCACCACCTCCAACCCGGCGGCGCGGGCCCGTGCGGCCGAGGCTTCGTCGATGATGTCGAACTGTAGCCACAGGGCTTTGGCGCCGATGGCGATGGCGTCATCGGTGATGGCCGGCACATGCTCCACGGCGCGGAACACATCCACCATGTCGATGGGCAGGGGAATGTCGCGCAAGGCGGCATAGACCCGTTCCCCCAGAAGCGTTTGTCCGGCCAGGCCGGGATTGACCGGGATCACCCGGTAGCCGTGCCGCTGCAGCGCCGCCATCACCATGTGGCTGGGGCGGGCGGGGTTGGCCGAGGCCCCCACCAGGGCGATGGCGGCACTGGCGCTCAGTACGCGGGCGATGGTCTGGTCCTGGGTCATGGCGGGGCTCCTTCCTCTGGCAAAGAGCAGAGCGCATGCGTCGGGGGTTCGTCAAGCCGCCGCCAACATGGCATAGTGGCGCCATGACGCCCGAGCAGCTGATCGCCCGCATTCTATTTCAGGATGCCAATCTCATCATCCTCGACAAGCCCGCCGGACTGGCGGTGCATGGCGGGCCGAAAACCCCGCATCACCTGGAGGCCATGCTGGGAAGCCTGCGCTTCGGCCTGGCCCAGCCGCCGCGCCCGGCCCATCGTCTGGACCGCGATACGGCGGGCTGCCTGCTGCTGGCCCGTCACGACAAGGCGGCCCGCCGCTTGGGGCGGCTGTTTTCCGCCGGTCTCATTGAAAAATGCTATTGGGCGGTGGTGCAGGGCGAGGTGCCCGGCGACGACGGGGTGATCGATCTGGCCCTGGCCAAGGTGAGCACGGCGCGCGACGGCTGGCGCATGGTGCCCGATGCCGCCGGACAGCGGGCGCGCACCCGTTGGCGCCGCCTGGGCGCGGCCCGGGGCCTGTCGTGGCTGGAGCTGGAACCGGAAACCGGCCGCACCCACCAGATCCGCGTGCATTGCGCCGCCGGGCTGGGCTGCCCCATCCTGGGCGATCCGGTTTATGGCCGGGGCGAGGGGCTTTTGCATCTGCAATCGCACCGCATCGGCGTGCCCTATTGGGCCGACCGCCCGCCCATCACCGCCCAGGCCCCGTCCCCTCCCCACATGGACGCCGCCCTGCGTCTGTGCGGCGCACGGGAAGCCGCGTCAGCGGCTGACTGGCCCATTGAGGGCCCCGCAGCGACGACGGAGCGTAAGCGGAGGAGGGAAGCGGAGGATAGCCAAGCTGGCGGCACGCCAGC
>JAJXUO010000098.1 GCA_021782815.1 Pseudomonadota bacterium | reverse complement strand
GGTTAGGAGCAAGGCGACGCGCGCCTGATGGCGCGGTGAGGCAAAGCGCGCCATCAGGCACGACGCCAAAGCGCGCCATCAGGCACGACGCCAAGGGTTTCGGAGAAACCCGCCCGGCGCATGAGGGGGCGGTGATCGGGTCCGATCACCGCAATTCGGTATAACGGCACGGCCGCCGCACGTTTCAATACAAAGGTTTTACTTCCTCGACTTGCACCCTTTCGGGTTCACGCCTTTATTTTACTAGCCAATATATTGAAAATTACCTCAAAAGAGATGGGAAACAGGACCAAAGTGCTATAAAAACCACATTTATCCTCATGATATGATTTTCAGGAAAAATCGCTTTTGAAGAACAAATCGTGAGGAACGTCATGCGCTTCCGCTCCATCAAAATGAAAATCGCCATTCTGGCCGGCGTCTGCCTGGTCATGATGGCGACCGCCACCACCGTCACCGACATCTTCCTCACAATGAAAAGTGATAATTTCGTAAAGGAAAGTGTTTCATCTATTCTCGATGAAAAAATAAAAAACTATGTTCAGGCTGTTGCCGCACAACAGGCGAACCGTATTCAATTTGAATTCGACACGGCTTTGAAAGTGGCGCGAACGCAAGAGCTACGCTTCGCCAGCATTGTGGGATCTCCGGAGCATAACGGCATCCCCACCTCCGGGCTGCGCGCCTATTTCAACGATATGCTGCGTTTCTTCCTGCAGGCCAATCCGCAATTCAACGGCACCTATTCCGCCTGGGAACCCAATGCCATGGATGGCCTGGACCGGCAGTACGTGAACCGCAAGGACACCGGCAGCGACGACAGCGGCCGCTTCCTGTCCTACTGGACCCGCGGCGCCGACGGCACCATCGCCTTGCAGCCCCTGGTGGAATATAACAGCCGCGCGCTGCACCCCAACGGCGTCATGAAAGGCGGCTGGTATATCGGCCCCAAGGAAACCGGGCGGGAAAGCGTTTTAGGCCCCCTGCCCTATATCGTGCAGGGCAAACACGTCTATCTTGCCACCATTTCCGTTCCCATCGTCGTCAAGGGCAGGTTCGTCGGGGTGTCGGGGACGGATTTCAACCTGGACTTCGTGCAGAAACTGGCCTCGGAGGTCAGCAAATCCATCTTCAACGGCCAGAGCGAGGTGGTGATCCTCAGCGATCTCGGCCTGGTGATCGCCGACAGCGGTCATCCCGAACTGATCGGGCAGACCTATTCCGGGCAAAGCCGGTCCTGGCAGGCCGATCTCGCCACCATCAAAAGCGGGCGGGACAGCGCCCAGTGGCAGGGCGACAGCTTGCGCATCTTCTCGCCCATCGCTCTCGGCAATACCGGCAAGCCCTGGTCGGTACTGATCAGTGTGCCGCGTAGCGTCGCCATGGCCGATGCCGCCAAGCTGTCCCTCGCCCTGCAGGACCGCGCCGCCAGTTCCACCACCTGGCAGATCCTCATCAGCCTGATCCTGGCGGCCGGTGCCATTTTCGCCATGTGGTTCGTGGCCGTCGGCATCGCCCGCCCCATCATCGCCATGACCGGCGCCATGAAGAAACTGGCGGCCGGGGATCTCGGCGTCGATGTTCCGGCCCGCGATCAGGTGGATGAAGTGGGGCAAATGGCCGCCACCGTGCAGATCTTCAAGGATAACGCCCTGGAAATGGAACGCCTGCGCACCGAACAGGCGGCGCAGGAGCAACGGGCGACGGCCGAGCGCAAACGCGCGATGGACGCCCTGGCCGGCAATTTCGAGCGCAGCGTCATGGGGGTGGTCGAGGCGGTGTCGGCGCGCTCGATGGAGCTGAACGGCGCCGCCCGGTCCTTGAGCGCCCTGGCCGAACAGAACGAAACCGAGGCGACGGCCGTGGCCGCCACCTCGGAACAGGCCTCGACCAATGTGCAGACCGTGGCCTCGGCCACCACCGAGCTGTCGTCGGCCATCCAGGAGATCGGGCGCCAGGTGACGGAATCCGCCGCCGTGGCGCAATCGGCGGTTTCCGAGGCCAACCGCGTCAACGGCATCGTCAATACCCTGGCGACCTCGGCCCAGAAGATCGGCGAGGTGGTGAGCCTGATCAACGACATCGCCAGCCAGACCAATCTTCTGGCCCTGAACGCCACCATCGAGGCGGCGCGGGCCGGCGATGCCGGCAAGGGCTTTGCCGTGGTGGCCGGAGAAGTGAAGAATCTGGCCAATCAGACCGGCAAGGCCACCGACGAGATCGGCACGCAGATCAGCGCCGTGCAGATCGCCACCCGCGACGCCGTCGAGGCCATCAAGGCCATTACCGGCACCATCACCCGCATCAGCGAAATTTCCTCGGCCATCTCCTCGGCCGTCGAGGAGCAGGGGGCCGCCACCAGCGAGATTGCCCGCAACGTGCAGGAAGCCTCGGACGGCGTGGGCGAAATGAGCGGGCGCATCGCCACCGTTACCCGCGCCTCGGCGGAAACCGGCAAGGCCTCGGCCCAGGTGCTGGAAACCGCCCATCAGCTTTCGCAGCAGTCCGAACGGCTGAAATCCGACGTCAACGCCTTCATCACCACCATCCGAAGCGCGTGATACCGCCCGGCCCCACGCAAAAAAGCGCCCGTCCCTTGCCGGGGCGGGCGCTTTTTGTACGGGATCCCGCCGCGGCTTATTCCGGCGAAACGTTCAGCGTGCCGTGCGCCACGTCGGTGACGATCTGGGCATAGGCCTCGCTGTAGAACTTGTCCATCTTGTGCTGCAGGCGCTCCACCGACACGTCGGCGTTCTTGGCCGCCAGATCGGCGTGCAGCTTGGCCAGCATGGTTTCGTGGGCGGCGTCGATCATGTCGGTTTCCAGCACCGTGCGGGCGTAGGCCTCGGCCTCGTCACCCGTCAGCCCCAGTTTCTCGGCCACCCACAGCCCCAGCAGCTTGTCGCGGCGGGCGTTGACCTTGAAGGCCAGTTCCTCATCCAGATGATACTTGGCCTCGAAAGCCTTTTCGCGTTCGTCAAAAGCGCTCATGGACGGCGCATCCCCCTTTTAACGACTGTGATGCAACACTATTGTTAGGCACCGCCTTGGGCTGGCCCGGTGCTGTTATAGCGTCGGGTTTCCTGAAGTCATACCGGAAATTTAACAATGTGCACGGTTGTCGTTCTTCGCCGATCCAACGCTCCCTGGCCGCTGATGGTGGCCGCCAACCGCGACGAGATGGCCGGGCGGCCCTGGCGCCCGCCGGGGCGCCACTGGCCCGACCGCGCCGACGTGGTGGCGGGCCTCGACGAACTGGCCGGCGGCTCGTGGCTGGGCCTTAACGACCAGGGGGTGATGGCGGCCATGCTGAACCGCATGGGCACCCTGGGGCCGCTGGCCGGCAAACGATCGCGCGGGGAACTGGTGCTGGAGGCGCTGGATCACGCCGACGCCGCCGACGCCGCCCGCGCCCTGGCCGATCTCGACGCCGCCGCCTACCGCCCCTTCAACATGCTGGTGGCCGACAACCGCGACGCCTTCTGGCTGCGGGCCGACGGCGTCCGCCTGACGGCGACCCCGCTGGCCGAGGGCTTTTCCATGCTCACCGCCTTCGAACTGAACGACGGGAGCGATCCCCGCATCAGCGCCTTTCTGCCCCGCTTCCAGGCCGCCCCGCCTCCCGATCCCGACCGGGACGACTGGCAAAGCTGGCAAACCCTGCTGTCCAGCCGGGCGCCCACGGGCAGCCTGAACCGCGAGGACGGCCTGTCGTTCCAGTTGGACAACGGCTTCGGCACCCGCAGTTCGGCCCTGCTGGCCCTGCCCGCCATGGCCCGCGCCGGCGTGCGGCCCCGCTTCCTGTTCGCCGCCGGCGCCCCCGGAGAAACGCCGTTCCAGGCGGTGATCTCATAGGGCTCCGGCAAAATCGCGGCAGGGCGGCAGTTGTGCGAACCGCCCCACCCTGCTATATGAAGCGTTGGAAAAGAGGGACCGGCGGCACGCAAGACTGCCGGTCCTTCCTGCGCTTTTGGGCGCGGCCCGGATCTTTCCACCGGCCGCCCCCTCTTTTACGCCGGATGATAGCTATGGCCAGACGCAAGCAGATTTACGAAGGCAAGGCGAAGGTTCTGTTCGAGGGCCCCGAGCCGGGCACCCTGGTGCAGTATTTCAAGGACGACGCCACCGCCTTCAACAACAAGAAGAAGGGCACCATCACCGGCAAGGGCGTGCTGAACAACCGCATCTCGGAATATTTCATGCAGCGCCTGGGCGAGATCGGCATTCCCACCCACTTCATCCGCCGCCTCAACATGCGCGAGCAGCTGGTGCGCGAAGTGGAGATCATCCCGCTGGAGGTGGTGATCCGCAACGTGGCCGCCGGGTCCATCTCCACCCGCTTCGGCATTCCGGAAGGCACCACCCTGCCGCGCTCGGTGGTGGAATACTATTACAAGGCCGACGAGCTGAACGACCCCATGGTGTCGGAAGAGCACGTCACCGCCTTCGGCTGGGCCACCGTCCAGGATCTGGACGACATCATGGCCATGAGCCTGCGCATCAACGATTTCCTCACCGGCCTGCTGCTGGGCGTGGGCATCCGTCTGGTGGACTTCAAGCTGGAGTTCGGCCGCCTGTGGAACGGCGACGACATGCAGATCGTGCTGGCCGACGAAATCAGCCCCGATAATTGCCGCCTGTGGGACTTCTCCTCGGGCGAGAAGATGGACAAGGACCGCTTCCGCCGCGATCTGGGCGGCGTGGAAGAGGCCTACCAGGAAGTGGCGCGCCGCCTGGGCATTCTGCCCGAAAGCGGCCCGCGCGACCTGCAGGGTCCGGAAACCGTCCAGTAACCCACACCATCAAGGGAGCCATAGCGTGAAGGCCAAGGTTCATATCACCCTCAAGAACGGCGTGCTCGATCCCCAGGGCAAGGCCGTGCAGCATGCCCTGTCCAGCCTGGGCTTCGGCGGTGTCGACGACGTGCGCCAGGGCAAATATATCGAACTGGAACTGAGCGAAACCGATCCGGCCAAGGCCCGCGCCAGCGTCGAGCAGATGTGCAAGAGCCTGCTGGCCAACACGGTCATCGAGAACTATTCGGTCGAGCTGGTCTGACCCGCGCCGGATGATCCGCAACAACGGGCGCTCCTTCGCGGGCGCCCGTTGTTGTTTGAAAGGCCGCCTGATGTCCGAACGCCTTGTCCATTGCCTGCAAGACGCCCTGGATGGTCTCGACGAGACGCCGGAACAACCGGTGCGCCTGGTCTCGGCCCCCTCCGCCGCCCGCTCGCTGGGCGTCGGCGGCTTCCTCGCCATCATCGCCGCCGCCCGCGCCGCCCGCCCGGGCCGCGCCTGTCTCGGCGTGCTGGATTGCGGCTCCCATCCCGGCCTGGCCCTGGCCGCCGTCCGTCTGGGCGCCGACGTCATCCGCCTTGCCGCCGCCCCCGACATCCTGGAAAAAGTGCGCCAGATCGCCGCCCAACGGGGCATTCCGGTGGAAAGCCCGCCTCTCTCGCAACAAGGATCCCCGCCATGAGCACCGCCCCCGGCTGCCGCCTTTATCTGATCACCCCGCCGGTGATCGAGGATATCCCGGCCTTCGCCAAAACCCTGGCCGCCACCCTGGATGCCGGGGATGTGGCCTGCCTGCAGCTGCGCCTGAAAACCCTGCCGGACGACGCCCTGTGCCGGGCCATCGAGTTCCTGCGCCCGGTGGCCCAGCGCCGCGAGGTGGCCTTCCTGCTGAACGACCGCCCGGATCTGGCCTTCGAAACCGGCTGCGACGGCGTGCATATCGGCCAGGGCGACATGCCGTTGCGCCAGGCCCGCGCCGCCGTGGGCGCCAACGCCATCGTCGGCGTCACCTGCCACGCCTCGCGCCATCTGGCCATGGAGGCCGGTGAGGGCGGCGCCGATTACGTGGCCTTCGGCGCTTTTCACCCCACCACCACCAAGGAGGCGCCGCACCGCGCCGACCCCGAGATCTTGAGCTGGTGGAGCGAACTGTTCGAAGTGCCCTGCGTGGCCATCGGCGGCATCACCGTCGACAATGCCCGCCCGCTGGTGGAGGCCGGGGCCGATTTCCTGGCGGTAAGCGGCGGCGTCTGGGCCCATCCCGAAGGTCCGGAGGCGGCGGTACGCGTCTTCAACGCCCTGATGCGCTGACCCCGCCCGCCCCTCCGCACAAGGCGCAACTCCGGTCCGGCAACGGGCCGGAGTTTTTATTTAAGAAAATTCTAAATAATGAGAAAAATAGACCCGAAGCGGCAGGATAGAGCGGCATGCGTAAAATGCATACCTCGTATTCCACAAATGGATATCCACAACTTCACTCTAAATACAGATAAAATTTCAATGAATACAACAGTAAAACCGAAGGTATAGCCCCAAAAATAAAAAGCTTAATTATTGACAAGGATTACACTTTATGAACATTTAGCGCCGGGCACACACTTCCAGCAGAACGAAAACAATCGGATGCGCCGCTCCGCCACCCCGCCAGGGAGCGCACAGGCCGCGCTATGCCGGTAACAGTCAGAGAAAGAGGACGGGCATGTGGATAGATCATTTGAAATTCAGTAAGAAAATCTCCCTGATCGTTCTCTCCGCGGCCCTTGGGTTCGCCATCGTCATGGCGGTGTCCTTATCCAATCTGAAGACCGAACTGATGAACGGCCACAGCCTGCAGGTGACCGGCGTGGTGGATGTGGGCGTGGGCGTGCTGCAGCATTATTACGACGAACAGCAGGCCGGACGCCTGACCGAGGCCGAGGCCCAGGCCCGCGCCAAAGCCGATCTGCGCGGCATGCGCTTCGGATCCGGCGACTATCTGTGGATCAACGACATGACCCCGAAGATGGTCATGCACCCCATCAAGCCGGCCCTGGAAGGCAAGGACGTGGGCGGCATCAAGGATGCCGACGGCCAGCCCCTGTTCATGTCCATGGTCAATGTGGTGCGGGCCGACGGCAGCGGCTTCGTACATTACGTCTGGCCCAAGCCCGGCCATAAGGAGCCGGTGGGCAAGGTATCCTTCGTCAAGGGCTTCGCCCCCTGGGGCTGGGTGGTGGGCGCCGGCGTCTATACCGACGACGTCGAGGAGGTGTTCCTCTCCCACGCCATGACCATGGGCGGCATCATCCTGGTGGTGATCGTGGTCGCCGGTCTGATCTCGCTGTTCATCTCGCGCCGCACCGTGCGCGCCATCGAGGAACTGAACGGCGAGATGACCGCCCTGGCCATGGGCAATCTCAACGTCGCCATCCACGGCAGCAGCCGCCGCGACGAGATCGGCAGCATGGCCAAGGCGGTGGAAGTGTTCCGTCAGGCGGCGGTGGACAATGCCCGCCTGCGCCAGGAACAGCGCGACGCCGAACAGCGCGCCGCCGCCGAGCGCCGCCAGGACATGCTGAAGATGGCCGACCAGTTGGGCAGCCGCGTGCACCGCGTCGTCGCCACCATCAACGGTTCGGTCAAGGAGCTGCACGGCGCCTCGGACAAGCTGTCGGCCAATGCCGAACAGACGCAGCAGCGCAGCGCCACGGTGGCCGCCGCCACCGAACAGGCCTCGTCCAACGTGGAAACCGTCTCCGCCGCTAGCGTCGAGCTGACCGCCTCCATCGAGGAGATTTCCCGCCAGGTCATCGCCGCCACCGAGGTGGCCGCCTCGGCCGAGGCCGAGGCCCTGGCCGCCACCGACAAGATCTCGGGCCTGGAAACCGCCGCCCAGAAGATCGGCGAGGTGGTGAGCCTGATCAACGACATCGCCAGCCAGACCAATCTTCTGGCCCTGAACGCCACCATCGAATCGGCCCGCGCCGGCGAGGCCGGCAAGGGCTTCGCCGTGGTGGCCAACGAGGTCAAGCATCTGGCCGGTCAGACTGGGCGGGCCACCGAGGACATCGCCAAGCAGATCGAGGCCATCCAGAACGAAACCCGCGAGGCGGTGGCCGCCATCAACAGCATGGCCGAGACCATCGAACGCATCAACGAGATGACCACCTCCATCGCCTCGGCGGTGGAGGAACAGGGCGCCGCCACCGGCGACATTTCCCGCAATGTGGAACAGGCCTCGGCCGGCACCCGTGAAGTCTCGCGCAATATCGCCGGGGTGGCGGAAGCCGCCAGCGACACCGGCCGCATGGCGCAAAGCGTGTTCGACTCCGCCGGAACCCTGCTGCGGGAAGTGGGGGAACTGGAACATGAGGTGGACGGTTTCCTGGCCGATCTGCGCGCCAGCTAATACCAAATTGCAGTGATCGGAACCGATCACTGCACCCTCATACGCCGGGCGGGTTTCTCCGAAACCCTTGGCTTCGCGCCATCAGGCGCGCGTCGCCTTGCTCCTAACCGGCGTCGCGATGAGTCA
>JAJXUO010000002.1 GCA_021782815.1 Pseudomonadota bacterium | reverse complement strand
CCGATCACTGCACCCTCATGCGCCGGGCGGGTTTCTCCGAAACCCTTGGCTTCGCGCCATCAGGCGCGCGTCGCCTTGCTCCTAACCGGCGCCGCGATGAGTCAAACTCATCGCGGCTTGGTATTAATGACCGCGGATCGCGCCGTGCGTCACATTTAACCCTTGGGCTCACCCACCACGACGAAGTCCAGAGTCTTGACGTCGAGCAGACGATGGGCCACCCGGCGGATATCGGCGGGGCCGACGGCCCGGATCAGGGCGGCGCGTTTTTCCAGATAGTCGGGCCCCAGATGATCGCGCTGCAGGGCCACCAGCATGCGGGCGATGGCCGGGGTGCTGTCCAGGCGCAAGGGAAAAGAGCCGACGAGAAAGGTTTTGGCGGCGGCCAGCTCGGCCGCCGAGGCGCCGTCCTCGGCCATGCGCCGCCATTCCCGGCGGATCAGGGCGATGGTTTCGGCCGCGTGGTCGTTGCGGGTGGCGGTACCGCCGTCGATGAGGGCGCCGTGATCGAGGGGGGCCAGGCTGGTTTCGATGCCGTAGACCAGGCCGCGTTTCACCCGCGCCTCGGTCATCAGCCGCGACGAAAACCCGCCGCCGCCCAGGATATCGTTCATCACCAGGGCGGCATACCAGTCGGGATCGTCGCGCTTCAGGCCCTGTTGGCCGAACAGGATGACGCTTTGCGGGCCGGGGCGGTGGATCATCGTGACGCGGCCGTCGGTCTCGGCGCGGGCCTCGGGCACGCGGGCGGTTTCGCCCCGGGCGGGCAGGGCGGCGAAGGTGGCGTCCAGCAGCGGCTTCAGCTGGGCCGGGGTGATATCGCCCACCACCCCCAGCACCAGCCGGTCGCGGCAGAAATGCCGGGGCGGATAGGCGGCGAGATCGGTGGGGGTGATGGCCGCCAGACTGGCCGGGGTGCCGGTGGCGTCGCGGCCATAAGGGTGATGGGGATAGAGCCGGCGGCTGAAGGCGCGGCCGGCCACGCTTTGCGGATCCTGATCCTGGCGGGCCAGCAGGGTTTGCAGCTGGCCGCGGACGCGGGCCACGGCCTCGGGCGCGAAGCGCGGCCGGGTCAGCGCCAGCGCCAGCAGATGAAAGGCGTCGTCGCGGCTGCCGCTGACGGTTTGCAGTTGGATGTCCAGGGAATCATCGCCGACGGTGGCGTCGAAGCCGATGCCCAGATCCTCGAGGCGGCCCTGGAAGGCCTGGGCGTCCAGCGGACCGGCGCCCTCGTCCAGCAAAGCCGCCACCATGCCGGCCAGCCCCTGTTTGTCCTCGGGATCCGAGGCGGCGCCGTCGGTGAAGGCGGCATCCACGGCGATGAGGGGATTGCTGTGATCCTCGATCAGCCAGGCGGTGATGCCGCCGTCGCTGCGTACCGGTTCGATGGTGAGGGCGGCGACGGGCCGGATGGCGGCCAGGCAGAGGACCGCCGTCAGCAGGGCGAGGAACAGGCGGCGCATTATCGCAGATCCCGCCCCCACGGCCTGCCGGCCGGGAGGGCGCGGCCGATGTTGCCATCGGCATGGCCGGGGGCGGGCAACAGCAGCCCGGTCACCGAGGCGCGCCGGCGTAGGACGGCGCGGGCGGCGGCATCGACGTCGGCGGGGGTGACGGCGGCGATGCGCTCCGGCCAGGCCTCCACGTCGGCCACGCGGTCGCCCACCGCCAGGGCGGCGCCCAGCACCCGCGCTCCGGTATGCGAGGAATCGCGGGCATAGGCGGCGTCGATGGCCAGATGCCGCTTGGCGCGGGCCACCTCCCGCGCGCTCACGCCGCGGGTGGCCACATCGGCCAGCAGGCTGTCGAGGGCGGCGCGCAGGCGGGCCAGCGGCACGCCGGGCGCGGGGTCGGCGGCCAGATCGAAGGAGGTGGTCCCCACCGCCTCTGGGTTATAGCCGGTGGACACGGCGGAGGCCAGTTTCCGCTCCACCACCAGGGTTTTGTAAAGACGGCTGGTGGCGCCGCCGCCCAGCACCTCGGCCAGCACTTGCAGGGGATAGGCCAGGGCGGTGTTTCCGGCATGATAGCTGGGAGCCGGATAACTGCGGCTCCACGAGGGGGCTGTCACGTCGGGATCGCGCAGGACAACGAGGCGCGGCGCCGCCGCCTCGGGGTCGGCGGCGCGGCGGCGCGGCGGCAGCGGCCGGGCCGGGATGGCGCCATAATATTGTTCCACCAGCGGCCGTGCCGTGGCGGCGGTGATGTCGCCGGCCAGCACCAGGATGGCGTTATTGGGGGCGTACCAGCGCTTGTGGAAGGCCACCACGTCGGCCAGGGTGTAGCGTTTGATTTCCCTGGGCCAGCCGATGACCGGATGATGGTAGGGGCTGATGCGGAACAGCGCGGCGGTCATGCGTTCCTCCAGCCGGGCGGCGGGCTGGCTGTCGATGCGCAGGCGCCGCTCCTCCAGCACCACCTGGCGTTCCGGCTGGAAATCCTTGTCGGCCAACTGGAGGTGGGCCATGCGGTCGGATTCCAGGCGCATCACCAGGGCCAGTTTGTCTGCGGCCACGCTTTGGTAAAAGGCGGTGTAATCGGCGGTGGTGAAGGCGTTGTCGCGGCCGCCGTTCTCGGCCACCAGGCGGGAAAACCGCCCGGCCGGAACGCTGGGCGTACCCTTGAACATCATATGTTCCACCATGTGGGCCAACCCGCCCTTGCCGGGCGCCTCGTCGGCCGATCCCACCTTGTACCACACCATCTGCGTGACCACCGGCACGCGGTGGTTGGGGATCACCACCACCACAAGGCCGTTCTTCAGGGTGAAGGTTTGCGGATGGAACAGGGCGGCGCGGGCGGCCGGACCGCAGGGGGCCGTCGCCAGCAGGCCGGCCAGCAACAGGAGACGGAGACACGAAAAAGGGGGCCGTTGCCGGCCCCCCTTCGTCATCGTCGGCGTCATGGCTTAAAACAGATCCTCAAGCCAGGCCTTCTTCTTGCGGGTGATTTGCGGCGTGGCGCCGTCGGTCACCGGTTTGCCCAGGGCGCGGTCCTTGCGCAGGCGTTCGCTTTCCTTGGCGGCATCCACTTCCGTGCCGGGGGGAGCCTTATCCTGCCAGAACAGGATTTCTTCGCTGAAGCTCGGTTCCGTTTCCACCAGGGCGGTGGATTCCTCGTCCACCTTCTGGCGGATGCCGGGCAGGGCCTTGTCGGCGCCGGCCCGCTTCAGCAGCGCCTGCTCGCCGGGGCTCGTTCCGGCATAGAGGGCGGCGTCGGTCTGGCTGGCATTGGCCGAACCCGAGAACAGGATGGCCTTGGCCTGCTCGCGCTGGCTACCCTCCTGCGGGCGGGGCGCGCCGGGGGTGGGGGGGTGCAGGGTGTAGTCGGGCGGCTGGCTCAAGGGCGCGCGCGCCACCACCGTGAATTCGTCGGGAGGAGCCTTGTCATAGCCCAGGGCGCGGCGAACCTGGCCGCAACCGGACAGAGCCGTACAGAGCATCAAGGCGACGAACGCGGCACGAGTGACCGAAGTCAGGGAGGGCTGATGAAAAGTCATGGCCTATTCTTTATGCGAAACCCGCGAAGCAAACAAGGAGTCGTACATCAGCAAGGCCGCTCCGACGCAAATTGCCGAATCCGCCAGGTTGAAGGCGGGCCACCAGTCGAATGCGCCGATATGCACATAGAGGAAGTCCACCACGGCGCCATAATGCAGCCGATCGGCCACGTTGCCAAGGGCCCCGCCCAGCACCAGCCCCAAGGCCAGGCGCACCAGGCGGCCGGGCGAGGTCATCATCCAGCCCAGCAGCGCCGCCGAGATCGCCGCCGCCAGGGCGGTGAAGGCGGCCACGTTCCAGGCCCCGTGGGTGTTGCCCAGGCCGAACGACACCCCGGAATTCCAGCTCAGCACCAGATCGAGGATGGGACCGGCCTTGAGGTGGGCGAAGGTCTGGAACGGCGTGCCCTCCACGCCGGGCGGCCGCATCAGCGACAGCACGGCGCTTTTGCTGATCTGGTCGGCGGCCAGAACCGCCAGGGCGACGGGCAGGCCAAGGCGCAGGCGGCGGGGCGAGAACCGGCTCATGGCGCCTCGGTCAGGCGCGAGACGGCATCGGCGCAGCGGGCGCACAGGCCGTCGTGGCCGTGGCCGCCCACCTCGGGCAGCACCTTCCAGCAGCGCTGGCATTTTTCACCCTCCGCCGCCTGGAACACCACGCCGACATCGGGCACGTCGGGCAGAGTGAAGGCGCCTTCGGGGGCGGCACCCACCGTCAGGGCGACATCCGAGGCGATGGAAATCTCGGCCAGATCCACGCCGGCCAGAAAACCGGCATGGGCCGGCGCCACATAAAGGGTCGGGGCGGCCTGTAGCGACGAGCCGATGCGCTTGGCGGCGCGTTCCACCTCGAGGGCGCCGGTGACGACGCGGCGGATATCGCGGATGGCGGCCCAACGTTCGGCCAGGGCGGCGTCGCGCCAGTCGGCGGGGATATCGGGGAAGGCCTCCATATGCACGCTGCCCCGGCTGTCGGGATGGCGGGCCAGATAGGCTTCCTCGGCGGTGAAGCACAGGAAGGGGGCCAGCCAGCGGGTGAGGCAGGTGAAGAGGATGTCCATCACCGTGCGGGCGGCGCGGCGGCGGGGATCGGCCGGATGATCGCAGTAGAGCGCATCCTTGCGGATATCGAAATAGAAGGCCGAGAGATCGACGGCGCAGAAGCTGTGCAGTTCGGTGAACAGGGCGTGGAACTGGAAATCGGCGCAGGCGCCGCGCACCTGGCGGTCCAGCTCCCACAGGCGGTGCAGCACCCAGCGTTCCAGCTGCGGCATCTCATGCGCCGGCACCCGCTCGCTGTCGCCGAAGCCGTCGAGGGCGCCCAGGAGATAGCGCAGGGTGTTGCGCAGGCGGCGGTAGACGTCCACCTGGGTTTTCAGGATCTCCTTGCCGATGCGCAGATCCTCGGAATAGTCCGAGCCGATCACCCACAGGCGCAGGATATCGGCGCCGTACTGGGTCACCACCTCCTGGGGCGAAACCACATTGCCCAGGGATTTCGACATCTTGCGGCCGTCCTCGTCCAGCACGAAGCCGTGGGTGAGCACGGCGTCGTAAGGCGCGCGGCCGCGGGTGCCGCAGCTTTCCAGCAGCGAGGAATGGAACCAGCCGCGATGCTGATCCGAACCTTCCAGATAGAGCGAGGCCGGCCATTGCAGATCCCAGGGGCCGTTTTCCAGCACGAAGCTGTGGGTGCAGCCGGAATCGAACCACACGTCCAGGATGTCGAACACCTGGTCGTAATCCTCGGCGCGGTAGGCGTTGCCCAGGAAACGCTCGGGCTTGGAGGTGAACCAGGCGTCGGCGCCCTCGGCGGCCACCGCCTCGGCGATGCGTTCGATCACCGCCGGGTCGCGCAGCACTTCGCCGCTTTGCTTATGGGTGAACACGGTGATGGGCACGCCCCAGGCGCGCTGACGCGACACGCACCAGTCGGGGCGGCTTTCCACCATGGAATGGATGCGGTTGCGGCCCTGCGCCGGCACGAAACGGGTCTGATCGATGGCGGCCAGCGCCTTGGCGCGCAGGTCGTTGCCCTCCATGCTGATGAACCATTGCGGCGTGGTGCGGAAGATCAGCGGCGCTTTCGAGCGCCAGCTGTGCGGATAGCTGTGCACCAGCTTGCCGTGGTGCAGCAGGGCGCCCACCGACGTCATGGCCTCGATCACCGGCTTGGCCACCGGCGAGTAATATTTGCCGTCCTTGCCCTGGGCCAGCACCTTGTGGCCCTGAAAAATGCTGACGGAAGGATGGTAGCTGCCGTCGGGCAGCACGGTTTCGGGCACCGGAATACCGAAGCGGCGGCCCAGATGCCAGTCGTCCTCGCCGTGGCCGGGGGCGATATGGACGAAGCCGGTGCCGGTGTCGCTGGTGACGAAGTCGCCCGGCAGCAGCGGCACTTCGAAGGCGTAGCCGCCCGCCGCCTCGGCGTGGGTCTTCAAGGGGTGGCGGGCGATGGTGCCGGCCAGATCGGCGCCCTTCAGCTCGGCCAGCACGCTATGGGCGGTGATGCCGGCATCGGCCAGCACCGTTTCGGCCAGGGCGCGGGCCAGCACCAGATGTTCGCCCACCTGGGCCAGGCTTTTCTCGGTCACCGCCTCGACGCGCAGCACCTGATAGTCCATCTCGGGGCCGTAGGCGATGGCGCGGTTGCCGGGCATGGTCCAGGGCGTGGTGGTCCAGATCACCACCGAGGCGCCTTCCAGGGCCGGATGCGCGGCCTTGTCCACCGGGAATTTCACCCAGATGGTCACCGAGCTGTGGTCGTGATATTCGATTTCCGCCTCGGCCAGGGCGGTCTTTTCGATCACCGACCACATCACCGGCTTGGCGCCCTTGATCAGGCCGCCGTTCAGGATGAACTTGCCCAGTTCGCGTACGATCTGCGCCTCGGCCGGGAAGGCCATGGTGGTGTAGGGCCGCTCCCAGTCGGCGGTGATGCCCAGGCGCTTGAACTCCTCGCGCTGCACATCGATCCAGTGGGCGGCGAACTGGCGGCATTCGCGGCGGAACTCCACGGGATCGACGGCGTCCTTGTCCAGGCCCTTGTCGCGGTACTGCTCCTCGATCTTCCATTCGATGGGCAGGCCGTGGCAGTCCCAGCCCGGCACGTAATGGGCGTCCTTGCCCTGCATCTGCTGGGTGCGGTTGATGACGTCCTTCAGGATCTTGTTGAGAGCGTGGCCGATATGCAGATGGCCGTTGGCGTAGGGCGGGCCGTCATGCAGCACGAACTTGGCGCGGCCCTCGCTTTGGCGGCGCAGCTGCCCGAACAGATCGATCTCCTGCCAGCGGGCCAGCAGCCTGGGTTCCAGGTCGGGCAGACCGGCTTTCATGGGAAAGTCGGTCTTGGGCAGGAAGACGGTCGTTTTGTAGTCCACGCTCATGATTCGCTCTCGAAATGATCCTTTAGCGTCGCCAGACAGCGGCGGGCCTGGGCGCAATCCTCGGAAATTTGGCTTTTCAGGGCGTCCAGTCCAGCGAATTTGCGCTCGGGACGCAAGTATTCCATCAGGGCCACCCGCAAATGACGGCCATAGAGATCGCCGTCGAAGTCGAACAGATGCACTTCCAGCAGGGGCTCGCTCTTGTCGAAGGTGGGACGGCGGCCGAAATTGGCCACCCCCGGCCGCCACAGGGTGCGCCCGCCCTGATCCACTCCGGCCAGCACCGCGTAAACGCCGGTGGCGGGGCGCAGATAATCGGCCATCTCCACATTGGCGGTGGGAAAGCCGATCTGGCGGCCGCGGGCGTCGCCGTGTTCCACCCGGCCCTCAAGCTCCCACGGGCGGCCCAGCAGGCGGGCGGCCTCGCGCGGGTTGCCCGCCACCAGGGCCTGGCGGATGGCGGTGGAGGAATAGACATGGCCGTCGCCCGCCGCCACCGCCGGCACGCAGGTCAGGCCGAAACCGTGGCGGGCAGCCATGGCGGCCAGAAGGTCCACGCCGCCGCGGCGGCCCTTGCCGAATTCGTAATCGTAGCCCACCACCACGTGGCGCACCTTGAGCCCGGCCACCAGCACCTCCTCGACGAAGGCTTCGGCGCTGTGGCCGGCGAAGGCCAGATCGAAATGCTGCATGATGAGGAAATCGGGGCCCAAATCCTCGATCACCCGGGTCTTGATGCGGAAGGGGGTGAGGCGGAAGGGCTCGATGCCGGGCTGGAACACCGAACGGGGATGGGGTTCGAAAGTCATCACCCCCGACGGGGCCGCCAGTTGGCGGGCCAGTTCCTTGGCGGTGCCGATCACCGTCTGATGGCCGGGATGCACGCCGTCGAAATTCCCCAAGGCCACCACGCACTCGCGCACGGAGGCGGGCAGTTCGGTGTAATGGCGGAACACACGCATGAAACGGTTCGATCCCTTGGGGTCAGCGGGGCAAGACCGTAAGGGGTATTCGATTGCGTGCGCAGAAGCAAGAAAACTCCCAAGGAAAGGGGCGGCCCGCCGTCCTTGGGAGTTTTTTCCGGATTACCCGCGCGACGGCACCATCAGCACGGCATCGCCGTCGATGACGGTGGTGGTGCCCACGGTCACCGTGGTCTTGAAGCTGGCGCGCTTCTTTTCCGGCATCAGCTCCACCACTTCCACCTTGGCCACCACGGTGTCGCCGATCTTGACCGGGGCCTTGAACTTCAGGTTCTGCGACAGATAGATGCAGCCCGGACCGGGCAGCTTGGTGCCGAACACGGTGGAGATGAAGCCCGCCGACAGCATGCCGTGGGCGATGCGGCCCTTGAACATGGTGGCCGAGGCGAACTCCTCGTTCAGATGCACCGGATTGGTATCGCCGGAAATACCGGCGAACAGGATCACGTCGGCCTCGGTGACGGTCTTGGCATAGCTCGCGGTCTGGCCGACCGAAAGATCCTCGAAATAAAAACCGTGCAAATCACTCATCGTCTGCTCCACCTCTAGCTTGCCGGAAAACCGGTGTTCGGGGGTTGGCGCAAGCACCCGGAGAAACTGTACGCAAGGTTGTGCCGGGCCACAAGTTGCACCGCCATTAAAAAAGCTTGGCCTGGATCGCGCCCCGGCTCCTGTGCTTTGATGGCGGCGGCTGATTGTCTCAGGAGGAATGATGAAGCGGAGACTGCTGCTGCTGGCCGCGCCCCTGCTGCTGGCCGGCTGCGCCGGCGATGTGGGCTGGATCAATCCGTGGGATCCCCAGGCCAATGCCGCGGACACCTACGCCGCCTGCCGCCGCTCCGCCGAGCGCGATTACGGCGAAAGCGGCTACCAGGCCGCCGCCGACAGCCGTTTCGGCGATCCCATGGCCGAGGCCGAGCGCCAGCAAACCGGTGACCGCGTGCGCGAGGCGGTGTCCGCCTGCATGCGGGCGCAGGGCTTCATTCCGAAAAAATAACCGTCGCACACCATTCCTTAACCCTTGCCGTGCCATCCTGCAGTCTGGTGATGGAGCGAGGAGGCGGGCGATGAAAGAGGCGGATGTTTCGACGGCCGTCCAGACCGAGCGGCAGCAGGCCGCCAGCCGGGTCGCCCGTCATGTTCAGCAGGCCAGCCGCCATACCGGCATCAGCTTCGGCTATCTGATGGCCCAGGCGGGCAAGGAAAGCGATTTTCACAGCAATTCCCAGTCGCGGGTATCCTCGGCCGCCGGGCTTTACCAGTTCACGCGCGGCACCTGGCTGCAGCTGATGAAGGAGCACGGCGCCACCCTGGGGCTTTCCGATCTGGCCGAGCATATCCATCGCACCCATCGCGGCGAGTATGTGGTGTCCGACGCCGCCACCCGCCAGCACATCCTCGATTTGCGCCGCGATCCCCGGCTTTCGGCGATGATGGCCGGCGAATATGCCAAGGACAACAAGCGCTGGCTGGAGCGGACGCTGGGCCATCCGGTCAATGCCACCGATCTTTACATGGCGCATTTTCTGGGGCCGGGCGGCGCCGCCCGCATTTTGAAGGCGCGGGCGCAAGACCCGCACCAGTCGGCGGCGGCCCTGCTACCCGCCGCCGCCCGCAAGAATCCGTCGGTCTTTTACGATCACGGCCATAAGCCGAAATCGGTGGCGGAGCTCTACGCCCGGATCGACGCCTCCATCCAAAAGCCCATGCGGCAATATGCCCGCCTCGACGGCGGCGAGCCCACCATCAGCGCCCCGGCCGAGGAAACGGCGGCGGCGGGCGGGGTGGGGGTGGCCGCCTCGAAGATGCTGGCCGAGGCCGGCGGCGGTTCCACCGAGATCACCGTGCAGCGCGGTCATCACCATTATCACCATCACCACCGCGTCGAGGCGCGTCAGAGCGGGGATGCGGCCTGGCCTTTCGAGCAGGCCAACTGGCCGCCGCCCTATGTGCCCTCCATGGCCTATGCCGCCCATGGTCCGGCCACCATCGAGGATAATACCGATCAGGTGGCTTATACCGACGCCGCGATGAGCGCCGACGCCATTTCCGCCCCCATGCCCCCGGCCCCCGCCGGCGGCGGCACCGGCACGGTGGACAAGGAGGGATTGACCGAGATCCTCTCTTATGTACGCAAGGGCTTGTTCGGCTGAGGGGTTTTGTTTTAGAACCGCCGCATCGACAGTTCCCATTCCGGCCGGAGCCTTCCGATCCATGATCCGCTACAGCGTGCAGTGCAGCCAGGGCCACGTCTTCGACGAATGGTTCTCCAATTCCGCCGATTACGATGTGAAGGCGGCGGCGGGCGAGATCGCTTGCCCCGCGTGCGGCGACCATCGGATCAGCAAGAGCATCATGGCCCCCAGCGTGGCCAAAAGCGCCGCGGCGCCCGCCGCCGCCTGCCCGGTCAGCGGCTGCGCCGGGGGCGGCTGCCCCTTCTCCGGTGGACACTGAACCTCCGGCCTGCGGCTGGACCGGTTATCTGGCGGCCGAAGGATTTCTCGACGATCTGCTGGCGGAACTGGGGCCCGTGCGGGCGGTGGAAGGCCGCCTGGTGCTGGCCGACGGCCCGCCGCGTCCCGCCGCCTGGGCCCAGAACATCTGGTATGATCCCCAAATCTTACCGGTGGCCTCCATCGGCGATGCCGCGCGCCAGTTGAAGGCCATCCAGCGCAACTGGGCGGCCTATGCGCCCCGTCTGCACCGCCGGACCGCCCTGGTGGGCGAAAAATTGCCGCCGGTTTCGGCGCGGCCGCTGCAGTTCGGCCAGCCGGCCCCCGGGGCGCCGCTGGGGTCGTGGTGCTTCCTTGATGAAACCACGGTGCTGGCGTCGCCGCGCTGCTCCAGCCCCTTTCCCCATGGCGAGGTGCGGTTCGTCGAGGACCGGCAAACCCCGCCCAACCGCGCTTATCTCAAGCTGTGGGACGCGTTCACCACCAGCGGCGTCCGGCCGCGTCCCGGCGATCTCTGCCTCGATCTCGGCGCGTCGCCGGGCGGCTGGACCTGGGTGCTGCAAACGGTGGGGGCGCGGGTGATCAGCGTCGACAAGGCGCCGCTGGATCCGGCCATCGCCGCCCTGCCCAATGTCACCTGCCTGCGCCAGAGCGCTTTCGCCGTCGACCCCAAGGCCACCGGTCCGGTGGACTGGCTGTTCTCCGACGTCATCTGTTACCCCAGCCGCCTGCTCACCTATGTGGAGCGCTGGCTGGCTTCGGGTCTGGTGGGCGGCATGCTGTGCACTCTGAAGTTCCAGGGCGACACCGATCACGACACCGCGCGAAAATTCGCCGCCATTCCCGGCGGGCAACTGATGCATCTGGCCCATAATAAGCACGAATTGACATGGCTTTGGCAGAAAACGGCCTGATGTCGTTCAGCTTATAAAAAGGTTGACCCGACACGGTATTGAGGTGATTTTTAACTTGCCTCAGATCTGGATTACGGGACGATGCCTTTACCACAGCTTCCCCCCGCGCTTGACATGTCCGCCGAGACGAAGCGCGCCATCATTGATGGTGTCAAACGGTGTATGGAAGCCTATCAGGCCGCCGGGCTGGTGTCGGAAGACGTCAGTTACCAGACCTTGATCCACGATCCCGATATCCTGCACGCCTTCATTCAAACCTTCCGGCAAAACCCGGATCCGGTGGCCGCCATCGTTACCGACGGCGACGGCAACGCCGCCGTGCGGGAGGAGGATGTGCTGTCCTGCGGCATCACCCTGGGGCAGGTGCAGCAGTTGCTGGTGAAAACCTGCGCCCGCTATTTCCTGGAACAGGCCACCCGCGCCGACGAGGAAACCACCGTTACCGAAACCCGCACCACCACCCGTTTCCTTATCTTCAAGAAGACGGAAAAGGTGGCCCGCAAGGTGGGCGGCGGTTTCGACGAGCGCAAGGTGCGCGAGCTGTGCCGGTATATGGCCTTCGACTGGCAGCTGCCGCTGCTGGCCGATTTCGCCGAGATGACCACCGTGCAGGTGCTGGAGCTGGAAGATTGCATTCTGGCCCTGAAAACCCCCGAGGCCATCCATACGGTGTCGCAGTTCGAGCAGGCCACCATCAAAAAGGCCAAGCAGCAGGCCGGCGACGATTTCAAGACGGCGGTGGAGGCCTACCCCGCCGCCATCGGCGGCATCGCCCAATGGTCGCCCGACATGTATGCGTATTACCGCAAGATCCTGGGCGACAAATGCTGGCGATTCTTCGCCCGCGACAAGGCCTTCTTCATGAGCTGCGCCTCGCTCGACAAGGCCCTGGCCGGGGTGTACGGCGATGTGCTGTGCTACATTTCCTCGGAAAGCCTGGAGGAAATGCAGCGTCTCAACATCGATAAGGCCGACGTGCTGCTGGCCGCCATGAAGGGGGCCTGGGGCAGCAAGGTGGAGGCGGTGCTGGGCCATCCCAATTTCGCCAAGGATGTTTTGCGCAAACTGGTGGAAAGCCTGATCCACATTTCCCAGGAAAAGAAGCAGTTGGCCATTTCGGCCCAGCTCACCTGCAAATCCATCTCGGCCCAGGTGATGGACTGGCTGGCCAAGCAGCCGCCGATGCGCGTGCCGTAAGGGGCTTTGGTCACGGCGCGCTTGCACTTGCGGGCGGGCTGGCGCATCCTGCGCCGCTATGTCTGGCATCCAATTCAAAACCGCTCTTGTCACCGGCGCCGCCCATCGCATCGGCCGGGTTCTGGCGTTGCGCCTGGCCCGTGACGGCTGGGCCGTCGGCGTGCATTACAATCGCTCGGTCGAGGCGGCGCTGTCGCTGGTGGACGAGATCATCGCCCTGGGCGGCAAGGCGGTGGCTCTGCCCGCCGACCTCGCCCTGGAGGACGAGGTGATGACGCTGGTGCCGCGTGCCGTCGAGGCGCTGGGGCCGCTGGGCTGTCTGGTCAATAATGCCTCGCTGTTCGAGCAGGACGGCCCGATGACCACCACCCGCTCCTCGTGGGATGCCCACATGGAAACCAATCTGCGGGCGCCTTTCGTGCTGATCCAGGCCTTTGCCGCCCAGCTGCCGGAAGACAGCGAGGGGGCGGTGGTCAATCTCATCGACCAGCGGGTTTGGAACCTGACCCCTTATTTCACCACCTACACCTTGAGCAAGGCGGGCCTGTGGACCCTGACCCGGACCCTGGCCCTGGCCCTGGCGCCGCGCATCCGCGTCAACGCCATCGGTCCCGGCCCCACCCTGCCCAGCAGCCGCCAGACGGACGAGCAGTTCGCGCAGCAATGCGCCGCCATGCCCCTCAAGCGTGGCACCTCGCCCGAGGAAATCGCCGAAGCCCTGCGCTTCATCCTGGCTTCCGGCAGCATGACCGGCCAGATGATCGCGCTGGACGGCGGTCAGCATCTCAGCTGGTCGCCCGCCGGTAACAGTCCTGAGGAGTAATCATGTCCCAGGCCAAAGTCGTACAACCCGTTCAATTCGCCGATGCCCGCAACGCCCTGCGCCATGTTTTCGTGCATGACCTGACCCTGTGGGCCAGCATCGGCGTTTATGGGCACGAGAAGCTGGAAAAGCAGCGCATCCGCATCAATCTGGATCTGGCGGTGCGGGAAGGCGAGCGTGCCGACATCGGCGACGACATCAACAATGTGGTCTGTTACGAGCAGGTGGTGACCGGGGTGCGCCGCCTGGTGGACAGCGGCCATGTCAATCTGGTGGAAACCCTGGCCGAGCGCATCGCCGAGCTGTGCCTGGCCGATCGCCGCGTGCGTCTGGCCCGGGTGCGGGTGGAAAAACTCGACGTGTTTCCCGATGCCACCAGCGTCGGCGTCGAGATCGAGCGGGCCGCCCCCTGACCGCGATCGGCGGAGGGCGAGATGCCGCAGGCTGTCATTTGTCTGCCGTTCTTCCGTCACGACTCTGACATTGTGTCGCAACAGTCGGAAGCCATTGGCTTTTCCAGAAGTAATCGACAGATGAAGTTGTGCACACCGCATCGGGGCTGCCAAATCGCCGGAAAAGAGTCAAGATTGGAATCGTCGAGACTCTCTTCCCTTTGCCCTTGACAACAATCAACGTATTGATATTGAACGTTTTTCTGTTTTTTGCTCAGATTTTGGGCAAAGGGGTGAAACCCTGAGACTCCTTGGTGTGCCACAGGATTCCCCACCCCTTTTCAACAAACTTATCCACAGAGTCCGTGGATATCGCGGCGGGCCGGGGGATGTTCCGCAAGCGTTCTTGAGCAGGGAGACCATGACCGATCCGACCGCCTCCGCCGCCGCGCCTCCGCCGCCTCCGCCCGGCAGTTTCGCCGCCGGCGCGCTGGTGATCGAGACCTGCCTCAAGACCATTCCCTCGGCGCCCGGGGTTTACCGCATGCTGGATAAGGCGGGCGGGGTGCTTTATGTCGGCAAGGCGAAAAATCTGAAGAAACGGGTGGTGGCCTATACCCGGGCCGAGCGCATCCCCGTGCGCATTCAGCGCATGGTGGCGCTGACCGTGGCCATGGAGATCGTCACCACCCACACCGAGGCCGAGGCCCTGCTGCTGGAGGCCAATCTCATCAAGCGGCTGATGCCGCGTTACAATATCCTGCTTAAAGACGACAAGAGCTTCCCTTATATCCTGGTCACCGGCGACCATGCCTGGCCGCAGCTGGTCAAGCACCGCGGCGCCCGCAGCCGGCCGGGCCAGTATTTCGGTCCCTTCGCCTCGGCGGGGGCGGTCAATCAAACCCTGGGCTATCTGCAGCGGGCCTTCCTGTTGCGCTCCTGCAGCGATTCGGTATTTGAAAACCGCACCCGGCCCTGCCTGCTGTTTCAGATCAAGCGCTGCAGCGCGCCTTGCGTCGACCGCATCGCTCCCGACGCGTACCGGCATCTGGTGGATCAGGCCCGGGCCTTCCTGTCGGGGCAGAGCCAGGCCATTCAGCAGGAGCTGGCCCGGCGCATGGAGGAGGCGGCCGAGGCCATGGCCTACGAGGAGGCGGCGGTGATCCGCGACCGCATCCGCGCCCTGTCGCGCATTCTGGCCCGCCAGGACATCAACATGCCGGGGATCGAGGAGGCCGATGTGGTGGCCCTGCATCAGGCCGGCGGGCAGGCCTGCATCCAGGTGTTTTTCTTCCGCTCGGGCTGCAATTTCGGCAACCGCAGCTTCTTTCCCAGCCAGACCCAGGATCAGACGGCGGAGGATGTGCTGGCCGCCTTCCTCGCCCAGTTCTACGACGATAAGACGCCGCCGCGCGACATCCTGTTGAGCGCGCCGCTGGAAACGGCCGATCAGGCGCTGCTGACCGAAGCCTTGAGCCACAAGGCCGGGCACAAGGTGACCATCAGCGCGCCCCGCCGGGGCGAGAAGCGCAAGCTTCTCGATCACGCCGCCGACAATGCCCGCGAGGCCCTGGGCCGGCGTCTGGCGGAAAGCTCGGCGCAGCAGACCCTGCTGCGCGGCCTGGGCGCGCTGTTCGCCCTGGACGAGGCGCCGCGCCGCGTCGAGGTTTACGACAACAGCCATATCCAGGGCAGCAATGCCGTGGGCGGCATGATCGTGGCCGGGCCCGAGGGCTTCCTCAAGGGGGAGTACCGCAAGTTCAACATCCGTTCGGAGGAGATCACCCCGGGCGACGATTACGGCATGATGCGCGAGGTGCTGACCCGCCGCTTCAAGCGGGCGCAGAAGGAGGATCCCGACCGCGGCGGCGGCCAGTGGCCCGATCTGGTGCTGATCGACGGCGGCGGCGGCCAGTTGGCCCAGGCCGAGGCGGTGCTGGCCGAGCTCGGCATCACGGATGTGCCCCTGGTGGCCATTTCCAAGGGGCCCGACCGCAATGCCGGCCGCGAACGCTTCCACCTGCCGGGCCGCCCGGCCTTTTCCCTGCCGCCCAACGACGCCCTGCTCTATTTCCTGCAGCGGCTGCGCGACGAGGCGCACCGCTACGCCATCGGCAGCCACCGCCTCCGCCGCGCCAAGGCCCTGGGGGCCTCGCCGCTGGACGAGATCCCGGCCATCGGGGCGCGGCGCAAGAAGGCGCTGCTGCATCACTTCGGCAGCGCCCGCGGGGTGGCCGGGGCGGGGGTGGCCGATCTGGCGGCGGTGGAGGGCATCAGCGCCGCGCTGGCGCAGAAGATCTACGACTTCTTCCACCCGGTTTGATGAAAAAAGGCTGTGACCTCAATGGGTATGGCGGCTAGAATGCCCAAGCGCCGCCTCGGGCGCGGACCTCTGTTTTCTCTTGGACTGCCATGGTCACCAGCCTGCCCAATCTCCTGACCCTGTCGCGAATCGTGGTGATTCCGCTGCTGGTCGGCACCTTCTATCTGGTGGGGCCGCTGTGGCACTGGGTGGCCTGCGCCCTGTTCGCGCTGGCGGCGGTCACCGATTATTTCGACGGCTATCTGGCCCGCCGCCAGAACATCGTCTCCAGCTTCGGCCGTTTTCTCGATCCCATCGCCGACAAACTGCTGGTGGCGGCGGTCCTCTTGATGCTCACCGGTTTCGACCGTCTGGGCAAATGGAGCATGCTGCCGGCCCTGGTGATCCTGCTGCGCGAAATCCTGGTGTCGGGCCTTCGGGAATATCTGGCGGAATTGCGGGTGGGCCTGCCGGTGAGCCGCCTGGCCAAATGGAAGACCGCCATCCAGATGATGGCGCTCACCGCGCTGCTGATGGGCGATGCGGCGCCGCCCTGGCTGCCGGCGCAGGGCGCGGGGGTGCTGTGCCTGTGGCTGGCCGCCGGCCTGACCCTGATCACCGGCTGGGATTATCTGCGCGCCGGGCTTGCGCATATGACCGGAACCCAGGGCAAGGCCTGACCGCCGTCCCTGTTTTTGTCCCTCTTTCCCTGATTATCGGATATTCTCGTCGCCGGCCGGATGGGGGTTGGTCATAAAGGACTGCATGGTGCCGGAGCCGCACGCTGACGAGAGGGACGAAACGCTGGTCGCCGGGATGGAGCCGGTCGCGGAGGCCGCTGCCGATCCGCAGTTTCTGCAGCGGCGCAATCGCGAAATGTTCCAGGCGCTGATCCACACCTTTCAAGGCTTGCTGCCCTCGGACAAGGGGGCGCAGCTGACGGCGCTGGCCGAGCAGTTGCTGCTGGGTATCGACGATAATTGCGCCGCCTGCCAATTCACCCGCGATCAGCTTTTATTGCCGCCGCCGCGTGACCCGCGCCGCAACCGCTTTTTACTGCGGCTGGTGGTGGGCAAGGTGTCGCCGCTGTTTTCCGGGCCCAAGGCCTGCATGCCGCGCGCGCTGATCGAAGGGATGGATTCTTATTTGAAGAAGGCCTTCGGGCCGATGATCTACGAGGAGCTGAACGCCGAGGCCGATCAGCTGCTTTACCGCCTCAATTGCGACGACGATCAGGAAATGTGGCGGCGGATCCGCGAAACCCCCGACTGGGCCCGTTTCGTCGATACCATTTTTCTGCGCATCCTCTTTCGTTTTGAAAATTTTGCGCAAGGCAAGAAGACCTTCATGACCATTCTGGACGGCACCATGCAGGAGCTGTCGCATTTCAACGTCACCGACGATCACTTCTTCGCCATTTTCGAGGCCCTGTTCGCCAGCCTGTACGATCAGCTGGGCTCGGAGGAACAATGGCTGCGCTGGGATTTCCATTTCGGCGACGGCACCAGCAAGCGCATCAACACCATCCTGGAGCAGGGCCTGGCCCGCTACATCAAGCGGCGCAATGCCCGCATCCTGGGATCGGGCCGCGCCTTGCCGCCGGACAAGCGCGGCCCGACCGGGCCCAGGAAGTGATTACACCCGCCCCACCAGGGCGTCGTAATCGGCGATCAGCGCCGCCGTCACCGCGCCGGGGGTAAAGTGATAGGCGTCGATTTCCGCCACCGGGGTGATCTCGGCGGCGGTGCCGGTTAAAAACACCTCCTGAGCCTTGGCCAGCTCCTCGGGCCTTATGTGGCGTTCCACCACCTCCAGGCCGCGGGCCCGGGCCAGGGCCATCACCGTGCGCCGGGTGATGCCGTCGAGGAAGCAGTCGGGCAGGGGGGTGTGCAACACCCCCTCCATCACCAGGAACATGTTGGCGCCGCTGGCCTCGGCCAGATTGCCGCGCCAGTCCAGCAGGATGCTGTCGCTGTAGCCGGCGTCCTCGGCCGCCTGTTTCGACAGGGTGCCGATCATGTAAAGCCCGGCCGCCTTGGCCTGGGTGGGAGCGGTGTCGGGCTGGGGGCGCTTCCACGGCGAAATGGTCAGGCGCAGGCCCTTGCTGCGCAGTTCCGGCGGGAAATAGGAGGGCCAGACCCAGGTGGCGATGGCCAGATGGATTTTGGTGCCGGTGGGGGCCACGCCCATTTGCTCGGCGCCGCGCCAGGCGATGGGGCGGACATAGCCGTCGCCGATGCCGTTGGCGGCCACGGTGGCGCGGGTGGCGGCATCGATCTCGGCCACCGACCACGGCAGTTGGAAGCCCAGGATGCGCCCCGACCGCACCAGGCGTTCGGAATGTTCGGTCAGTTTGAACACCTGACCCTGATAGACCCGTTCCCCTTCGAACACGGCCGAGGCATAGTGTAGGGCATGGGTGAGAACGTGAACCCGGGCGTCGCGCCAGGGAACCAGGGCGCCGTCGAGCCAGATCAGGCCGTCGCGGTCGTCAAATGGGGGAGGAGTCATCGCCTTTTCCTTGCGGGTAGGTAATATAATTACGTAAGCTTGAGTCTATGAGTAACATTTCATGGTAAATAAGTCAATATGGCTGACATAAAATCCGGCGTGAATCTGCTGTTCCTGCGCGAGGAGGAACTGCGGCAGGGCATCGAGATGCTGTTTTTCGCCTATCGCGATTTCACGGCGGAGCCCGACGTCATCCTGGCGGACTACGGATTCGGGCGGGCGCACCACCGGGTGATCTACTTCGTCGGGCGTTCGCCGGGCATCACCGTCAGCGATCTGCTGGCCACCCTGGGCATCACCAAGCAAAGCCTGTCGCGGGTGTTGTCGCAACTGGTGACCGAGGGCTTCATCATTCAGACGCCGGGCCTGCGCGACCGCCGTCAGCGTCTGCTGGAGCTGACGGAAAAGGGCGTGGCCCTGGAGCGGCAGTTGACCGAGGAGCAGCGTCAGCGCATCGCCCGCGCCTATCGCGAGGCCGGCGCCGAGGCGGTGCAGGGGTTCCGCAAGGTCATGCTGGGCCTGATCGACGAGAAGGACCGCGCCCGCTTTCCCCAGCGCCTGCCGGCGCGTGTCCCGCCGCGCGGGCGGAGCTAGGCGGCCATGGACGAGGCTCCGCATATCCTGGTGGTGGACGACGATACCCGCCTGCGCGGCCTGCTGCGGAAATATCTCAGCGACAACGGCTTTCTGGTATCGGTGGCCGCCGATGCCGCCGAGGCCCGCCGCCAGCTGGCGGCCGTGGCCTTCGATCTCATGGTGCTCGACGTGATGATGCCGGGCGAAACCGGGCTGGAGCTGGTGCGGGCGCTGCGCGCCGAGGGGGTGGCGTTGCCGGTGTTGCTGCTGACCGCCATGGGGGAGGGCGTCGACCGTATCCAGGGTTTCGAATCCGGGGCCGACGATTATCTGACCAAGCCATTCGAGCCGCGCGAGCTGCTGCTGCGCATCGGTTCCATTCTGCGGCGCACCGCCCGCGAACCGGCGCAAGGAGCGCCGGACACCTGCCGTTTCGGCGCTTTTCTCTTCGATCTGGAGCGCGGCGAATTGCGCCGGGACGGCGAACAGATTCATCTGACCACCGCCGAGGCGGCGCTGCTGGCGGTGCTGGCGGCACAGCCGGGCGAAACCCTGAGCCGCGAGGATCTGGGCGCGGCCACCGGCAATGACGGCAATCTGCGCACCGTCGACGTGCAGGTGACCCGGCTGCGCAAGAAGATCGAGGACGATCCCCGCCAGCCGCGCTATCTGCAAACGGTGCGGGGCCGGGGCTACGTGCTATGGCGGGACTGACGCACGGCCTGATGCGCCTGGTCAAGGCCCGGCTGCCCAAGGGGCTGCTGGGGCGTTCGCTGCTGATCCTGGTGACGCCGCTGGTGCTGCTGCAGCTGGTGTCGGCCTATGTGTTCTACGGCACCCACTGGGATATGGTGACGCGCCGCCTGTCCACCGGGCTGGCCGGCGATATCGGCACGGTGGCCGATCTTTTGCGGCTTTATCCCGGACGGGCCAACCGCGAAGCCATCTTCACCACGGCGGGCTGGCGCATGGGCGCCGAGTTCGGGCTGGAGGAGGGGGGCATCCTCAAGCATACCGGCATGCTGGGGGCGGCGTCGCCGCTGGAAACCCTGCTCACCGGCTACAGTCTGGAGACCAACCTGATGGGGGCCATGGCCGAGCGTCTGGGGCGGCCGGTGTTCATCGATACGGTGCATTCCGAGCGCACCATCCTCATCAAGGTGCAACTGAAGGACGGGGTGCTGACGGTGCGGGTGTCGCGCAAGCGGCTTTACAGCCCCACCACCACCATCTTCGTGCTGTGGATGGTGGGCACCTCCATGCTGCTGTTCGGCATCGCCACCCTGTTCATGCGCAATCAGGTGCGGGCGGTGCGCCGTCTGGCCGCCGCCGCCGACAGTTTCGGCAAGGGGCTCGACGTCCCGAATTTCCGCGCCGAGGGCGCCGCCGAGGTGCGTCAGGCCGCCGCCGCCTTCACCCTGATGCGCGACCGTTTGAAACGGCAGGTGGCGCAGCGCACCGAGATGCTGGCCGGGGTTTCTCACGATTTGCGCACGCCGCTGACCCGGATGAAACTGCAATTGGCGATGATGACGGGCGAGGACGTCGCCGATCTGACCGAGGATGTGGCCGACATGGAGCGCATGGTGGAAGGCTATCTGGCCTTTGCCCGCGGCGAAGGGACGGAAAAGGCCGAACAGACCGATCTGGTGGCGTTGCTGGAGGACGTGGCCGGCAAGCTGCGCCGGGAAGGGGCGGCGGTGGATCTGCATTGCGAGGAGGAGATCACCCTGTTGTGCCGCCCGCACGCCATGGCCCGCACCCTGATGAATCTGGCGGGCAATGCCGTGCGCTACGGCCGCCATGTGGCCATCCGCGCCGGGCGGCGGGCCGACGGCATCGAGGTGATCATCGACGATGATGGGCCGGGCATTCCCGCCGACAAGCGGGAAGAGGTGTTCAAGGCCTTCGTGCGCCTGGAAAGCTCGCGCAATCCGCAGACCGGCGGCGTGGGGCTGGGCCTGACCATCGCCCGCGATCTGGTGCACAGCCATGGCGGCGAACTGAAACTGGAGGATAGCCCCCTGGGGGGCTTGCGGGTGCGCCTGCGGATGCCGTTGTGACCATGCCGGGCGCTCATCGCGCCAACGCGGCGAAAATCCCCTTCAAGCGAACAACGATCGCGCGTTCACCCGATGACCCCGCCATTCCGGTCATTGCGGATTTTCCTGTGTCGGGTATCCTGCTCGCACGTTCGTATGAAGGTTGACCATGGCCGAGTCCGCATCCACCGTGAAAGCCGAAAGCCCCGACGCCACCGCCCGGCGCGAAATCAGCCGCATGCTGAAGGGACCGGTGGCCGAAACCTTCCGTCAGTTGCTGCCGCCCCTGGCCTCGGTGCCCGATGCCTACAAGGCCATCATGGAAAGCCCCGAGCTTCTGGACGGCTGCTTCAAAATTTTCCGGGCCAAGCGCGATCTGTTCAACCTCTTCCTGCTGGGCGAGGACGGCGAGGTGGTGGCCGACGACGGCGTGCGGTTGAAATGCGGCCGTTCGGTGGACGAGGTGATCGGCATGGTGGTGCGCACCGGCATGCGCTCCTATGCCGAGCAGCATTTCGGCGATCCCATCGATCCCAGCAAGGTCAAGGTCAAGGCGGCGGGGCAGAAGAAACCGCCGCAGCAATCCTATCTGCTGCGCTTCGTCAATGTGGCCAAGCTTTCGGAACTGTTCCGCCGCAATCACGGCGAGGATCGTCCGCCGCCCAGCGGGCAAAGCCGCTCGGGCCGCTTCTACGCCGCCATCAAGGACCATCTCGATTTCGAGTGGCAGGTGCGATTCTTCCCCATCTATGTGGAAATTCCCGCCCATGTCTTCAGCAAGCTGGGTATCGGCATCACCCGCATGGACACCGAGGAGCGGCTGCAGCGCCTGGCGCAACTGGCCATGGCGGATCTGCAGAAGGCCGAGCAGGTGCTGAAGGATCCGGCCCTGATCCAGGAAATGCTGGAACATAACGTGCTGGCCTCGGCCACCGTCAGCGAACTGGGCGAGGCCGGCTTCGACACCGTGCACGGCGCCCTGGCCGGCGCCGGGGTGGACGCCAAGAAGAAGTGGGACGTGCTGGCCAACAAGGATACCGCCAAGAAGCTGGTGGAGGACCGCCGCATCAGCCAGCAGGATATCGCCGCCCTGGCCGATTTCCTCGACGTTCTCAACGAGTTCGCGCTGGATGCCATGCTGGAACTGCATCTGAACCGCGATCAGATGCAGATGTTCCTGAAAACCGCTCAGGAAGGTTTGGGCGACACCCTGTTCCTGGGCTTGTTCGGCCCGATCTATTCCCTGATCCCCGACGATCAGGACGAACAGGTGAAACTGCGCAAATATCAGAGCTTCTGCCAGAAGGCCCTGCGCGATCTGGTGGCGGCGGTCAAGCAGCTGGAAGAGCAGAACCGTCGGTCCGGCAACGAGGTGGACGAGCAGGAATGCCTGCGCACCGTCTGCCGGGCGCGCCGCCCCGATCTCGAGAAGGAGCTGAAGCGTTTGGCGCCGGCCTGCGTCGTCAACAATCAGCTGGGGATGAGCCCGCACTGACGCCGGCTTGGCGGGCGAACGAAAACGGCCATCCGAGCGCCCTCGGATGGCCGTTTTTCATGCAGTAGGCGTAATGCTCAGGCGCCGACCTTGCGGATGCCGTCCTTGATTTCGTCCAGGACCTGGGTGAAGCGCTTGTTCAAAAGATCGCAGGCTTCGCTGTTGGACTTGGCGATGATTTCTGACAGTTCGCGGGCATTGGCCAAGCCGCGTTCGAACACGTCCTTGGTCAGTTCGGTCTGGCGGACGGCCTTGTCCTGCGGCGAGGAGGCGTCGGCCAATTCCTTGGCGGCGGAGGCGGCTTCCTCAACGGCCTGACGGAGGATTTCCGCCTGACGCTTGAACACGGCCTGCACCCCTTCCAGGGCCAGCTTGTTGGCCTGGGTCAGGGCTTCGATGTTCTTACGCTGCGAGGCCATCAGCCCCTCAACGTCGAGACCGGGCACCTTGAACTCGCCGATCATCTTGGAGACGTCGAAATCAAAGAACGCTTTTTCGGGCTGCTTCGCCATTTTCAGAACCCTCCGGTTGGTGTGCCGATGAACATCCCCCGCGCGCAGGGTATGTGCGGAAAGCCGCACAGGTCAATAAAAAATGCCGCGTTGCAACAAAATCGCCGCTTTTATTGCAAAGCGGCTTTCACACGCATAGCGACAGAGGGCGGGCAAGAAAAAACCCCCGCGGGCTGACCCGCGGGGGTTTTCCGGTCTTCCGTCGAGCGGAGGATTACAGCAGGATCTGCACGCGGCGGTTCTGAGCCTCGCGCACGCCGTCCTTGGTGGGGACCAGCGGATCGGTCTTGCCCTTGCCCACCACCGAGATGTCGTCGGCGGGGATGCCCAGCTTGACCAGGGCGGCCTTCACGGCATTGGCGCGACGCAGCGACAGGGCCATGTTGTACTTTTCCGAACCCACGGCGTCGGTGTGGCCGATCAGGTTCAGGTTGGTGGCGCGGCTGGCCTTGGCGTTGGCGGCGGCCTGGTTGATGATCTTCTGGGCTTCGGGGGTGATGTTGGACTTATCGAAGTCGAAGAACACCAGGTAGGACTTGGCGATCACGGCCTGGGTCATGTGATGCACCGGGGCGGGGGCCGGAGCGGCCACCGGAGCCGGAACAGGGGCGGCCTCGGGGGCCGGAGCCGGCGGGGCGCCGAACTTGTAGGTGAAGCCCACCAGGATGCTGTGCGCCTGATAGGGGCCCTTCACATCGCCCACCATGCCGTTGGAGCCGGTGTCGGAATTGAAGCTGTTTTCCAGCGTGCGCAGGTAGCGGTATTCGCCGTTGATGGACAGGTTGCTGTTCAGCGCGTAGCTGAGGCCGGCAATGCCCTGGTAGGCGAAGTTGATGTCGCTATCGTTGGTCAGAGTGCCGGTGGTGTTGCGCACCTTGTTGGCGAAGGTGTCCACACCGCCGACGCCGACGCCGACATAAGGCGTCCAGGCGGTGCTGTTGTGGAAGTCGTACAGGGCGTTGACCATCAGGTCGGCCGGCTGGAAGTTGCCGTCGCCGCCAAGGCCGTTGGCCTTGTTGACGCCGTTGTAGCGCCAACCCAGCTCGCCTTCCAGGCGCACCGAGCCGAAGTCGTAGCCGGCATTGCCCAGCAGGCCGAAACCGGGATCGGTGGTGACCTTCTGCTTGCCGGCAGCGGTCTTGTACTTCTGAGCGGGGACCAGGTTCAGGCCCGTTTCAGCACCAACATACCAGCCATCGGCCAGAGCGGCGGTGGACAGGCCAGCCACCAAGCCGGCGGCGAGGATACCAGTAGCGATACGCATGATTAGCTTCACCCTTCAGGGAAGAACAACAAAAAGTGCTTGCCCCCATATCTAGTCCAAGGTGCGTTGCAACTCAACGGGCCAGGGGGGGGAATCCGGAAAAGCGGGGCTATTTTTGTGACAGAGTTGCCAAACTGCAACAGGTTTGTGGTCTAGCCCCTTGATTATAAGACTATTTTTACTCATGCCCTGCGTGGGCGTCATGGCTGCCGCCCTCGGCCCGCAGGTCTGCCGCCTGCTTACGCAAACGGGAAAAAGCCCTAACGGAAATGGGGATGCTGACCATGTAGATCAAGCCCAGCACGGAAATGGTGGTCCAGGGCGCGGTGACCAGGAAGGCGGTGAGCAGCCCCACCAGCAACAGCACCGGCAGCACGTAGGAATGGGGGATGCGGAAACGCTTGCCGGAAAAGGTCGGCACCTTGCTGACCATCAGGAACGACACCCCCACCAGGAAGGCGGCATTGATGGCCGGGCTGGCGAACAGCTCGGCGTCGGCCTGGAAGCTGGCGATCATCGGCAGCAGCACCATGCCCGCCGCCGCCGGCGCCGGCACCCCGGTGAAAAAGTTATAGGCGTAGGACGGCATGTCGGGTTGGCCGATCATGGTGTTGAAGCGGGCCAGGCGCAGGGCGCAGCACACCGAGAACAGCAACACCAGGGCCCAGCCGACCCCGCCCGCCCGTTGCATGGTCCAGAAATAGAGCAGCATGGAGGGGGCGACGCCGAAGCTGACGAAATCGGACAGGGAATCGAGCTCGGCGCCGAATTTGCTGGTGCCGTGCAGCATGCGGGCCACCCGGCCGTCCAGTCCATCCAGCACGGCGGCCAGCAATATGGACATCACCCCGGCTTCCCATTTGCCGTGCAGACCGAAGCGGATGGCGGTCAGGCCGGCGCACAGGGCCAGCATGGTCAGGATGTTGGGGATCAGCTTATTGATGGAAAGTCCGGGCAGGCGCGGCGGACGGCGGGGCTTGAACATCAGCGCGAGACTCCGGCGCGGGCGGCCTCGCTCGCGGTCATGTCGGCCAGCACGGTCTCGCCGGCGATGGCGGTCTGGCCGACGCAGACCAGCGGCGCCACGCCGTCGGGCAGATAAACGTCGACGCGGCTGCCGAAGCGGATCAGGCCGAAGCGCTCGCCGGTCTGCACCTGCTGGCCTTCGTCGATGTCGCAGCGGATGCGCCGGGCCACCAGGCCGGCGATCTGCACGAAGGCCAGCTCGCGGCCGTCGGCCAGCTGCAGGCGGATCGACATGCGCTCATTATGGGCCGAGGCCTTGTCGAGGGCGGCGTTGAAGAAGCGGCCGGGCCGATAGGCGCGCTTGATCACGGTGCCGGGGAAGGGGATGCGATTCACATGCACGTTGAAGACGTTCATGAAGACGGTGATGCGGGTCAGCGGCGCGTCGCCCATGTCGAGTTCGGGGGGCGGCGGCGCCGGCTGGATCATCTGCACCACGCCGTCGGCGGGGCTGATCACCAGGCCGTCGCGGCAGGGCGTGGTGCGCACCGGATCGCGGAAGAAGTAGGCGCACCAGGCGGTCAGCAGCAGGCCCAGCCAGCCCAGCGGATGCCAGATCAGGAACAGGACGAGAGCCGCCAGACCGAACAGCGGAATGAAGCGCCATCCTTCCGGATTGATCGGCATGTGAAGGGATTTCAGCAGGGAAAAATCCTGATCCTGCACCTTAAAGTCTCCTGATCTCGTGGCGGTCCGGGCGAAATAGAGCGGGACGAGCCGCCTCTCGCGGCGATTTTAGATCATCCCGGCAAAAAAGCCATAAGCGCTTATGGCAAAGCGGAAAGGCATGCTAGGGTGTGGCCTGGTGCAAAAACATGTCCGTACGGCAATGGAAAACAGCAGTTTCACCCTGATCCTCGGCGGCCAGAGCCTGCCCATCGATTTTCACGGCCTGGGGCTGGTGGAAGAGGGAATGCAAGACGGGCTGCCGGGCGGCGCCTTCTCGTTCCATTTTTCCTGGCGCCAATACAAATTCCGCGGCGATTACCGGGAGGCGGACGGACTGGCCGCGCTGACCCTGCAATCCGATCTTTGCCCCATGCCGTTCACCGCCGAATCCCCGCAGGCCCGCGTTGATCTGGAAGCGGTGGTCCGGGCCGCCAACAAGGCGTTAGGAGCGGTGTTGCGGATCGAACGGGGGCGTATCGTCCTGCATCATCCGCTGGCCGTGACCCTGCCGCTGACCGCCGTGGGCCTGATCACGCCGCTCGCGGCCTTTCTGATCCGTTTGTCGCCTTATCTCGACTGCCTGGGCCTGGTGATGGCGCCGCCCTTAAGCCAGCCGCGCGGCGTTTCCCTGCTGCGTCCGGCCTATCGTCGCAGCCGCCAGCCGGCCTGAACGGAAACGGCCGGATCGCCTGGGCGACCCGGCCGGAAATTTTCGTCCGTCAGGGATGGGGCAGGGCGAAGACCTGGCCCGGATAGATGCGGTTGGGATCGCGGATCTGCCCCTTGTTGGCCTGGAAGATCAGCATGAAGTCGCTGCCGCGGCCATAGGCGCGCCGGGCGATGCGCCACAGGCAGTTGCCCTTTTCCACGGTGATCGAGCCGGGCTTGCCCTGAGCCGCCTCGGCCGCTTCTTCCGGAGCGAAGCTCACTTCGGCGCGGGCCGCCACCTTGCCGTTCGGGCCGATCTCGTCGGCGCGCAGGCGATGGCCGCCCAGTTTCAGATCGGTCTTGGCGATCAGGCTCCAGGCGCCCTTGTCGTCGGCCTGGGCGGCGCCCAGGGCGGCATCGTCAAGGTAAAGCTGCACATGGGCCTTGGGCCGGGCCTGTCCGGCCACCGCCAACCGGCCCTGGCCGTCCAGGCGGATGGCGCCGATGGAAATGGTGCCGGCGCCCTCCTTGGCCTGCGGGCCCTGCAGAATGCTGATGGAGCCGTCGGGATTGATCTTCAGAGCCAGCGAGGCGCCCTGGCCGTTGCTGCGCTCCGGCACCACCAGCACCACCGGGGCGGCGCTGTCGGCGCTGCTGCCGTCGGGGTTTTGGGCGTGCAGCGACAGCTCGCGGCTGCCGGGGGGCAGCGGATGATCGGGAACGAACACCCATTCGCCACGGCCGTCGGCGGTGACATGGCCGATTTCCTTGCCGCCGTCGAGAATGCTCACCTCGGCCTTGGGCACGGCCCGCCCGGCGATCACCGTCTGACCCTGGGGATCGATGCGCACCACGTCGAAACTGGGAGCGGTGCTGGCGGTCTCAGCCGGCGCGGCAGGCGCCGCCGCGGGCTTCGCCGCGGGGGCGGCGGTGCTGGCGGGGTGGGGGGCGGGAGCCTCCTCGCGACCATGGGGCCACAGGGTCAGGCCGACGGCGGCAAGAAGCACGATAATGCCGGCGGCGGCAATCAGGACGGGCCGATTCACGGGGGCTCGCTCTTTCATAATGGATAGGAGACCACAGCCTAAACCCAAGGGCGATGCCGCGCAACTGCCCGCGTGATGGGCGGGTCTGGCGCGGCAGCTTATGATCGAACGATCAAATTCCATGTGGATAATACCAAGTCGCGGTGAGCAGGGCTCATCGCGACGCCGGTTAGGAGCAAGGCGACGCGCGCCTGATGGCGCGAAGCCAAGGGTTTTGGAAAAACCCGCCCGGCGCATGAGGGTGCGGTGATCGGTTCCGATCACCGCAATTCGGCATAAGAGGAATATATTGATAATTCTCAATTACAGAAAAATGTTCCTATGCCAGGACTCCGCAAGAAAATGAATGAAAACAGAATTGTAACAGATGAAACAATGCAAGTGCACGGCGGGCGACTCGAAAAATAGACGTTAACCGGTGGTGGGGAGCACGTATATGCGCCTTGAAGATGAAATTGTACAATCACTGCGTGATTTATACTCTTATTTCGGAAATGATCTTGCGGAAATTCTGAGCGTGTTACCCGAGCCGGGGCGTTCCTCCCTGGAACGGGCCTGCCAGGCCGCTTTGGAGGATGGAACCCTTCCCGGGGATATGGGCCTCGGCCCGTTGTTTTTCCCCTCGGCCCAGCAGGCGGCGGCGGCCGTGGGCGAGGCTCTGGCGCGGCGCGCCCGGTGGGGCGGGGCGGCCCGCCTGCGCGCGCAGGTGCGGCTGCAGGCGGGATTCAACCGCTTCCTGTTGCGGCTGGTGGCCGGAGACGCGCCCGCCGAAAGCGTTGCCGCCCCGGAAGACGGCATTCGCCATATGGCCGATGTCATCGACGAGGAGGTGGGGCAGACCATCGGTGAAATCGCCGGGCTGACCCGGGACACCGACGAGGCCTCGGCCCAGTTGCGGGATGTGGCGGTGACCACCAGCGAGCATGCGCAAGCGGCGCGGACGGCGGCGGAACAGGCCTTGTCCACCGCCGAGACCGTGGCGGCGGCCACCGACGAGCTGCATGCCGCCATCGAGGAGATCGTGCAGCAGGTGGAGCAGACCAAACAGGCCTCCAACCGCGCGGTGCAGGCCGCCGACCAGGCCCAGGCGGTGATGTCGGGGCTGACCGATGCCGCGCAGCGCATCGGTTCGGTGGCCGATCTCATCAACGGCATCGCCGGGCAAACCAACCTTCTGGCTCTGAACGCCACCATTGAGGCGGCCCGGGCCGGCGAGGCCGGGAAAGGCTTCGCCGTGGTGGCCGGCGAGGTGAAACAGCTGGCCAATCAGACCGCCCGCGCCACCGAGGAGATTACCGGCCAGATCACCGCCATTCGCGGCGTGGCCGGAGAGGCCCTGGACTCCATGACCCAGGTGACGGCGCTGATCCGCGAGGCCGAAACCTCGGCCACCGTCATCGCCGGTTCGGTGACCGAGCAATCGGCGGCCACCCGGGAGATCGCCCGCACCGTCAACCAGACGGCGACGGCCTCGGAGCGGGTGACGGCGCTGATGGCCGAGGTGACCGGCAAGGCCGATCTGGCGCGGGGGCTGTCGGAGGATGTGCAGAAGGACAACCGCCGCGTTACCGATACCATTCTCGGCATGCGCGGCATGCTGGGGCGGGTGGTGCGGTCCTCGTCCGAGGCGGCCGACCGCCGGACCGGGCCGCGGGCCGGGGTTTATCTGCCCGCCCGCGTTCGCCTGGGCGGGGTCAGCGAGGTGGCCACCATCGCCAATCTGTCGGAGGGCGGCCTCTGCCTGCTGGCGGCGCGCGCCGATGCCTGGAACGCCGGAGCGGCGCCGACGGTGGAGCAGGAGGCGCTGGGCCGCCCGCGCCAGGGGCGGATTCTGGCGGTGAACGGGGCCCTTGCCCATGTTCGCCTGGATCCCGACAGCCGTCTCGAGGCCGAGGTGCTGCGCCGCGCCGTGGTCCGGGGCGGCGCCGCCCTCATCGAGAAGGCCAAAAGCGACCACGAGGGCTTTGTGGCCGATGTTCTGGCGGTGCTGGAGGGCAAGGATCTCCGCAAGGCCGCCGATCTCGCCAATCACCATACCTGCCGTCTGGGCAAATGGTTCGACGGCGTGGCCGACGCCCGGGTTCGGGCCTGTCCCTCCTACCAGGCCCTGGTGGAGCCGCATCACCGGGTGCACAAGGCGGGCAAGGAGGTGCTGGCCCTGCATTGGCGCGGCGAGAGCGCCGCCGCCGCGCGCATGGCCGATGAGTTGCACGCCGCCTCGCGGACGGTGATCACCCTGCTGGGGCATCTCAAGGAGGAGTTCACCGCCGCCGTGGCCTGATTTCAGGGCGGCAACCGGTCGGTGGAGTCGCGCGGCAGCAGAATGTGCACCGTGCTGCCGTCCTCGCCGCTCTCCATCCAGATGCGGCCGCCATGCGCCAGCACCACCGCCCGGCAGATGGCCAGCCCGAGGCCGGTGGCGTGGGGCGAGGGCTGCCCCAGGCGCTCGAAGGCGTCGAAAATCTTTTCCGTCAGGCCGGGGGGCACGCCGCGTCCGTTGTCTTGCAGCGAAATGCGCCAGAACGCGCCCTCGTCTTCGGCCCGCACACGGATGCGGAGCGGCCGCTCGGGGTGGCGATAGTGCAGGGCATTGTCCAAAAGCTGGGTGAAAACATTGGTCAGCATGGCCGCATCGGCCAGCAGTGTCGGCAATGGCCCCGCCTGGAGGTCGGCGCCGCTTTGCTCCAGGCGGGGGGCTAAGGACGCGCGGGCGGCGGCCAGGGCGGCCGTGGCGTCGATGCGTTCGCGCCGGGGATCCTCGGCGAGAACGGTGGCGTAACGCTGGAAGTCCCGCAGCAGGACTTTCAGGCGCAGGCCGCCGCCCTCCATGTAATCCAGCCATTGCATCAGCTCGTCGTCCCGTCCGGCCAGTTTGCGGCGGATCAACTGGCTGTAGCTGACGATGGGGCGCAAGGGCTCCTGCAGATGATGGGCCGCCACCTGGGCCAGGCGTTTAAGCTCCTGGTTGACGGCGCCCAGGCGGCGGGCGCGCTGTTCGGCCAGTTCGCGGGAGTCCGAAAGGTCGCGGGTTCGGGCCTCCACCATGGCCTCCAGCCGTTGCTGGTTGAGACTGGCGCGGTCCTGGCGCAGGTCGGCCTGGCGGGCCCAATAGAACAGCGCCAGGGAAAACAGCAGGATGAGCACGCTTTCCACCGTGGTCAGCTGCCGCCAGTGCCGCAGGACGGTGCGAACGGAAAGGCCGCTGGTCACCACCAGGGGATAGCGGTCCAGCATGCGGTAGCCCAGCAGCTTGTCGTGGCCGTCGGCCTTGGAGACCAGCCGCAGCATGCCGTTGCGGGCCTGGGGGATGGCCCTGGTGAAAAGATCGCTGTCCCGTACCGAAGTGCCGAACTTGGCGGCATGATCGGGGGCGCGGGCCAGGATGAGGCCGTTCATGTCGATCACCGCCGAGGCCCCGGCCTTTTCCAGCAGCACCGAACCGAGGAAACGGGCGTAGGCGTCGGGATTGAGGGCGGCCAGCACGATTCCGGCAAAGCGGCCATGGGCGTCGCGCACCGGGCGCGACAGCGGCACGGTGCGTTCACCGGTGCCGGGATCGAGAACCGGGGCGCCGATCCATAGATGGTCGGGCCCGGTGGCGGTTTTCTGCGCCAGGAAGAAGTCCTGGTCGGCGAGCGACAGATCCTTGAGCGTGGTGGCGTCGTCGGGCACCGGGCGGCCGATGAAGCGGCCGTCGGCGTCGATCAGGGCCACATAGCGCAGTTCGGGGAACCCCTGCAGGCGGACGGCCAGATGTTCGGCGTCGTCCGCCTGCCGCCAACGGCCGGGGTCGGCGGCCACGGTCTGCATCAGATCGTCGATGGCGCGCATGCTGCCGCCCAGATGCTGTTCGATGGCGTTGGCCATGGCGCCGGTCAGGCGTTCGCCGTCCTGCAGGGCGGCGGCGTGATCGGCCCGCAGCTGCAACCAGGCCAGGCCCAGCAGCACCAGGATCATCAGCAGGGCGACGCCGCGGGCGGCGAAGGTTTTACGGGCGGGGAGCGCGGGCATGGCGGATGGTGGATGGCACCCATTGCAAGGGGGGAAACAGAAAGGGCCGCCGGGACCGTGCCCGGCGGCCCTTTCGATCAGAGCACGCGGATATTCTGGAACTGCCAGGGATCGTCCTGGTCGAGATCCTCGGGGAACAGTCGGCCGCGTCCGTCGAGCGGGGTCCAGTCGGTATAGGCTCCCACCACCCGGCCGAGATAGGGGGCGGCCACCTCCAGCACCCGCTCGAAGTCCAGCTCCTCGGGCTCGACGATGCCGCGCCCGGGGTTTTCGATGGCCCAGACCATTCCGGCCAGCACCGACACCGTCACCTGCAGGCTGGTGGCGTTGTTGTGCGGGCACAACGTCCGGGCCTCCTCGACCGACAACTGCGAGCCGAACCAGTAGGCGCCCTTGGCGTGACCGGCCAGCAGCACGCCCAGTTCATCGGTGCCGCGCACGATCTCGTCCATCATCAGGCGTTTGCGCGGCTGCATGGTCCAGCCTTTGCCCGCCAGCTCGTGCACCGAAAGCACGGCGTCGTCGCAGGGATGATAGGCGTAATGGCAGGTGGGGCGGAAGCGCACCCGGTCGCCGTCGCGCACGGTGAAATAATCCGAGATGGAGATGGCCTCGCCATGGGTGATGAGGAAGCCGTGGAACGGCCCTTCCAGCGGGGTCCAGGTGCGCACGCGGGTGCTGGCGCCGGGGCGCATCAGATAGATGGCGGCGCCGCCGCCGAAATCGTGCCGGCGGCCGTCGGGCGGCAGGGCCTTCTCGTGGCTGCCCCAGCCCAGTTCGGCCGGCTGGCAACCTTCGCCGACGAAGCCGTCGATGGACCAGGTGTTGACGAATTCGCCCACCGCCTTGGGCTGCTCGGCCACCTGGGTGTCGCGTTCGGCCACATGCACCACCTTGACCCCCAGCCGCTCCATCAGGGCGGCCCAGTCGGCGCGGTTGGCGGGCTTGGTCACGGTGACGCCGGTGTCGCGGGCGATGTTCAGCAGGGCCTGTTTGACGAAGTGCGTCACCAGGCCGGGATTGGCGCCGTGGGTGATGACGGCGGTGGGGCCGCCCCCGGCGTCGCCCCGCAGCGCCAGGGCCTGTTCGCGCAAGGCGTAGTTGGAGCGGCGGCTGGGGCTGAGACTGGTATCGGTATAGCCGCCTAGCCAGGGTTCGATGCAGGTATCGAGATAGAGCAGCCCCTTGTCGCGGCAGAAGGCGAGAAGATCGACCGACGAAACGTCCACGGCCAGATTGAGCAGGAAGTCCCCCTCCGACAGTTCCGGGTCGAGCACGGCGCGGAAGGTGTCGTGGGTCAGGGTCTTTTGCACGAAGCGGATGCCAAAGGCGTCGGCGACCTCGCGGCCGCGCTCCTCGGCGGTGATGATGGTGATCCGCGCGGGATCCATGTCGATATGGCGCAGGATCAGGGGCAAAGCGCCCTGGCCGATGCTGCCGAAACCGACCATCACCAGACGGCCTTTAAACGTAACGTGCTTACTCATTCTCTTCGTACCCCTTTTCGGCGAATGCGGTGCGGAGCCCCCGATCAGAAACGGTTGCGGGAGAAAGGACGGGTCGCCCCGTCCGGGAAGGGGACCGGTTCGGTCCCGGGGAAAAATCTCATGCCGCCCGGCTCCCCTTGGCGAGGTAACCGGGTGTTTCCAGCAGCGGCGGATCGCGCACTTCGCTCCACGCCGCCTGGTCGAAGCCGTTGAAGGCGGTGCGCAGCGCGCTGCCATAGGCGCCCAACTGGCCGATTTCGATCCAGTCGCCCTCGGCCACATCGCCGGGAAGCTGGAACGGGCCGCGCATGCGGTCGGCGGAATCGCAGGTGGGGCCGAAGAACTCGAAAGGCCGGGGCGGCGCCTCGGGGGCGCGGCCGTCGGCGGGGATCAGCTGCACCGGAAAGCGCCAGCCCAGGGCGGTGCCGGCGTCGGACAGGGCGCCGTAGACGCCGTCGTTGATGTAAAGGGCGGCGGGCCGGGTGCCGTCCTCCCCGGCGGGATCGCGCCGGGCCAGCACCTGCACCACCACCGACTGCCCGGGAGCCACCAGGGCGCGGCCCGGTTCGCTCCACAGACGGCAGTGTCCCGGCAGGCCCAGCCGGGCCACGCCGTCGGCGATGACCGCGAGATAGTCGTCCAGCGGCGGCGGCACTTCGTCGGGATAGCTGACGGGAAAGCCGCCGCCCACATCCATGACGTCGATGGGCACGCCGGCCTCGGCGATGACGCGGCCGGCCAGGGCCAGGGCGCGGCCGTAGGCGGCCGGATCCAGGCATTGCGATCCCACGTGAAAGCACAAACCCACCCGCGGCGCGGCGGCGCGGCACAGGCGCAAAAGCGCCGCCGCCTCGGCCAGAGGCGCGCCGAATTTTCCGGAAAGATCGTAAACGGCGCCGCCCCGGGGCGGGGCGAGGCGCACCATCAGCCCCAGATCGTGCGCCGGGCGGGTTTCCGCGAGGATCTTTTCCAGCTCGTCGCCGCCATCCAGGGCGAAGTCGCGCACCCCCAGGGCATAGGCCTCGCGGATGGCCTCGCGGCTTTTGACCGGATGCATGAAATGGATGTCGGCCTTGGGGAAGAGCTGGCGCACCAGCCGCACCTCGCCCGCCGAGGCGGCGTCGAAATGGCGGATGCCGCCGGCCCACAGGGCGCGCAGCACCGCCGGTTCAGGATTGCATTTGACGGCATACAGCACATCGCCGGGAAAGCGCCCGGTGAAGCGGCGGGCGTTGGCGCGGAAGGTGTGCGGGCGCAGGCAATGCAGCGGCACGCCGGGATGGGCCGTGGCCACCACCTCGGCCACGCTGGGCAGCACCGCCGCGCGGGCATACCCTCCCGCCGCCCGGCGCACCGGGGCGGGAGGTCTATGGCGGGGAGGCTTGCTCATCGATGGGATCTTCCGGAACAGTCCCGCGGAAAACGGGAGCGAAGGCTTTGCCACGGGGCGGAGCGGGCGGTTCGTCCGCTCCGGAGAACGCCCAGGGCCATGGCGCATGCCAAAGCCGCCCGGCGCACGGAGGGCGCGCTACGAACTTCGCTGACTGATCGGGGGAAAAATCGCCCGTGATACAACCATGTCCACCTCCCTTTCGGGGACCGGCCCGTCTTGGCCAGAGACCAAAAAGGACGCGTTACCGTCGTTGCATGGCCCCGGCGGGACAAAAATCCACGGTCGGACCGGCACGCGCGAATTGCGTCTGGTCTTTGGTATATACGCCAAGACGGCGACGGCGCAACGGCAAAGATGGCGGTTCCGGGGATTGTCATCATTCCGCCGCCGCCCCGCCAAGGCGCGGCATTTCAGGCGCGGGACGCCCGCGTGCGCAGGATGACGGCCTGGAGATCGGCCAGGGCGATGCCGGCGTCCTCCCCGTCCTGCAGGGCCTTTTCCGCCAGATGGGCGGCGGCCTGCACCCCGCAGAAACCCAGATTGCCGGCGGCCCCCTTGATGCCGTGCGCCACACGGCGGGCGCGGGCGGGATCGGTCTCGGCCAGGGCTTGCCCGATCTCCTGCATCTGCTCGGTCAACTGGTCGAGGAAGCGCGCCACCAGCCCGTCGAAACGTTCCCGTCCCAGTTCCTGAGCCAGTTCGCTCTGGGTGTCGCGGTTGATCAGGGCCGGATCGTGGATGTCCATCCCATGCTCCATGGACGGTTGCTTTTGCCTCGGCGGTCCGGTCGAAAAACCGGGCCACCCCGTTTAAAATCCCCTGCCCTAAGGGTTAGGTCAAGGGGCATTCGTTTAAGGCTCGCCCCTCCCCGTCCTGCCTGCGGAGGCGACAGGTTTCAGTCCTGTCGTTCATGCAGTTCGCCCCAGCGACGGTCCTCGAAGGCGATATAGGCGTCGATCATGGCGCGGTAGATGCGTTCCAACAGATCGGGATTGCCGCCAAGTCCGGCGGCCTGGGCGCGGACTTTGCGCACGATGTCCTCGATGCGTTCGGGCACCACCACGTCGGCGCGGGTGGGCTTGAAGCCGGCGGCCTGGCCGACATAGCCCTGACGTTCGGTGAGCAGGGTCACGATCTGGCGGTCCAGACGGTCGATATTGTCGCGGATCTCCGCCAGGGACTGGCATTGGGGCATCAGGCGCGTTCCCTCATCATCAATAGGAATGGTCGCTGAACAGGCCGTTCACCGAGCCTCCCCAGCGCGTGGTGAAATCCGCCAGCATCTCCTCGGCCGGGCTGCGGCCGCTGGCGGCGATGCTTTGCAGGGTTTCCAGGAAGATGCTCTCGTCGCGGCCGAAGCGGTCGAGGCGGGCGCGGCGGGCCAGACCGGCCCGGGCGATCTCCAGGGTCGCCAGGGCCAGATCGCGCACCGTGCCGGAGCGGAACGGGGTGTGCAGGCCCTGTTTCGGCACGTCGCGGCGCAAGGCGTCGTGCTCCTCCACCGTCCAGTCCTTGACCAGATCCCAGGCGGCGTCGAGGGCGGCGCCGTCGTAAAGCAGACCCACCCAGAAGGCGGGCAGGGCGCACAGCCGCCGCCAGGGTCCGCCGTCGGCGCCGCGCATTTCCAGAAAGCGCTTCAGCCGCACCTCGGGAAAGACGGTGGTGAGGTGGTCGGTCCAGTCGCCCAGGGTGGGGCGCTCGCCGGGCAGGGCCGGCAGGCGGCCTTGCATGAAATCGCGGAACGACTGGCCCGAGACGTCGAGATAACGGCCGTCGCGGTAAACGAAATACATGGGCACGTCGAGCACGTAATCCACATAGCGCTCGAAGCCGAAATCACCGTCGAAGACGAAGGGCAGCATGCCGCAGCGGTCGGCGTCGGTGTCGGTCCAGATGTGGCTGCGGGTGCTGAGATAGCCCGAGGGCTTGCCCTCCACGAAGGGCGAACTGGCCCACAGCGCCGTGGCGACGGGCTGCAGCGCCAGGCTGGTGCGGAATTTCCTCACCATGTCGGCTTCGCTGGAAAAATCCAGGTTCACCTGCACGGTGCAGGTGCGCAGCATCATGTCGAGGCCGAGCGAGCCCACCTTGGGCATGTAGTCGCGCATGATGGCGTAGCGGCCCTTGGGCATCCAGGGGATGTCGTCGCGCCGCCATTTGGGGTTGAAGCCCATGCCGAGGAAGCCGATGCCGAGGCGGGCCCCCACCTCCTTGCATTGGCGCAGATGCTCGTCCACCTCGCGGCAGGTTTGGTGCACGGTTTCCAGCGGCGCGCCCGACAGTTCCACCTGGCCGCCCGGCTCCAGGGTGACGCTGGCGCCGTCCTTCAGCAGGGCGATGACATGGCCGTTCTCCTCCACCGTCTGCCAGCCGAAGGCGGCCAGACCGGCCAGCAGGGCGGCGATGCCGTCCTCGCCCTCATAGGGCAGGGGGCGGAGATCGGCGTGACGGAAGGCGAATTTTTCGTGCTCGGTGCCGATGCGCCATTGCTCGGGCGGCTTGCAGCCCGAGGCCAGATAATCAACGAGCTGGGCTTTGCCGACGATGGGTTCGCCGCTCGGTTGGGCGGGGGCGGACATGGGTGTGACCCTTCTGTTCAGGAGAGGGAGGAAAGACGGGGCGGCAGAGCGCCGTCGCCGCACAGGGCCTGATAGCAGGCCAGGGCGGCGAGGGCGGCGGTATCGGCGCGCAGGATGCGCGGCCCCAGCCCCACCGGCACGGCGAAGGGCAGGGCGCGCAGGGCGGTTTGTTCCGACGGCGCGAAACCGCCCTCGGGGCCCACCAGCAGGGCGGCGGGGCCAGGCGGCAGCGCCGTCAGGGCCTCGGCCACCGGGCGGCCGCCGCCGCCCTCGTCCAGCAGGATCAGGCGGCGTTCGTTCGGCCAGGCGGCCAGCAGGGTGTCGAGGGCCTGGGCGGGGCGCACCATGGGCACGCTCAGGCGCTCGCACTGCTCGGCGGCCTCGACGGCGATGGCGCGCAGGCGCTCGTCGTTGACCCGGCTCATCACCGTGTGGCGGGTGAACACCGGCTGCAGTACGGACACCCCGAGCTCGGTGGCCTTCTCGGCGATGAAATCGATGCGGGCGCGCTTGATGGGGGCGAACAGCAGCCACAGATCGGGCTCGGCCTCCTGCGGGCGCAAGGGGGCGCGCAGATGCAGGCAGGCGCCCTTGCGGCCCACCGGCTCCAGCGCGGCCAGCCATTCGCCGTCGCGGCCGTTGAACACCGCCACCGGGGTGCCGGCCCCGGCCCGCATCACGGTCAGCAGATAATGTGCCTGATCGGCGGGCAGAGCGAGCCCGGCCCCCGGGCTGAGGGCGGCATCGACGAACAGGCGCAGTTTCGGCGGAGTGTCCATATCTTCTTGGCAGTGTCTGAGTCTGGGGCTTATGTATAGCGCCTGATCGCGGTCAGGTATATGGGGGGATGACCGCCCCTTGACGAGATGCCCCTCGCACGAATATGGCGCCCATCATGCAGGAACAGTCCCACACCATCGCCGCCGAGCGCGAACATCTGAGCGATATCCATCCCGACGACTGGGTGGAACGGTGGCTGCCGGCCTGGATGCGGCCCTATGCCCGGCTGGCCCGGCTCGATCGTCCCATCGGCAGCTGGCTCACCCTGTTTCCCGCTTTGTGGGGGCTTTTGATGGCCGGACCGGGCTGGCGGCAGTGGTATCTGTTCCCGGTGTGCGTGCTGGGCGCCTTCGCCATGCGCGGCGCCGGCTCCACCGCCAACGACCTGTGGGACCGCGAGTTCGACGGCCGGGTGGCGCGCACCCGCTTCCGGCCATTGGCCTCGGGGCAGGTTTCGGTGTTTCAGGCCCTGGTTTTTCTCGGGCTGCAGCTGCTGTTGTCGCTGCTGTTGCTGCTCACCCTGCCGCGCCTGTCCATCCTGCTGGGGGTGGCCATCCTGCCGGTGGTGCTGATCTATCCCGCCCTGAAGCGGGTGACCCACTGGCCGCAGGTGGCCCTGGGCATCTGCTTCAACTGGGGCATCCTCATCACCTGGGCGGCGGTGCGCGACGACGGCTTCCAGGTGCCGCTGCTGCTGTGGATGGGGGCGGTGTTCTGGCAGATCGGCTACGATACCATCTACGCCTATGTGGATTGGGTGGACGATCTCTCGGTGGGGCTGAAATCCACCGCCATCCGTTTCGACCGCCAGGGCCGCCTGTGGGTGGCCGGTTTCTACGCTCTGGCCGCCCTGTGCTGGCTGCTGGCCGGCTGGACCGCCGCCGCCGCCCCCGGCTATTACGCCGTGCTGGCCCTGGTGGCGGGGCATCTGGCCTGGCAGGCGGCGATCTTCCATGTGGACCAGCCGGCCCGGTCGCTGATGCTGTTCCGCGCCAATTTCTGGCCGGCCCTGGTCTTTTGCGTCGCGGCGGCCCTGGCATGAGCGCCCCGGTTGCCGATGCGGCGGCGGCGCGCCGCGCCTTCATCCAGGCCAACACCGCTTTGGCGTCGCCGCCGCTGGTGCCCGAGCTGCGTCTTTATCTGGCCGGCGAGATCACGCCGCTGTGGCTGGCCACCGAGGATTTCCTGGCCGAACACAATATCGCGCCGCCCTATTGGGCCTTTCCCTGGGTGGGCGGCCAGGCCCTGACCCGCCATGTGCTGGATCATCCCGATCTGGTGCGGGGCAAGCGGGTGCTGGATTTCGCCGCCGGGTCGGGCATGACCGCCATCGCCGCCGCCCTGGCCGGCGCGGCCCGGGCCGAGGCCGCCGAAATCGATGCCCTGGCCTGCGCCGCCATCGCCCTCAATGCCGAGGTGAACAATGTTCATGTCGCCCTGGCGGAGGGCAATGTGCTGGAGCGGTCCGATGGCCCGTGGGATGTGGTGCTGGCCGGCGACGTCTGCTATGAGAAGCCCATGGCCGAGGCGGTGTTCGCCTGGCTGCGCCGCCTGGCCGCCGCCGGGGCGGTGGTGCTGATGGCCGATCCCGGCCGCAGCTACCTGCCCGCCACCGGCCTGATGAAGGTGGGGGGCTCCTCCGTGCCCTGCTCGCTGGAACTGGAAGACCGCACCAGCCGCGACGCGGTGGTCTACAAGATCGTGGGATGAATGTGATGACCCTGGAAGAGCGGCTGATCGCCCTGGAATCCCGCCTGGCCCATTTCGAGCGCATGGCCGACGACCTGTCGGACGTCATCGCCCGCCAGGACCGCACCCTGGAGATCATGGCCACCCGCCAGACCCGGCTGATCGAACGGCTGCGCCAGCTGGAGGGCGGGCTCGAGCGCTCGCCCCAGGACGACAAACCGCCGCCGCATTACTGAGCGGGCGGGGGATCCTGGCGCTGGCCGGCCAGCAGCCGGGCCAGGCATTGGGGATCGGGATCCTCGCCGGGGTTGCGGTTGCGGGTCTCGGCGTAGGTCACGGTTTTGCCGGTATCGCCGGCATAAAGGAACAGGTCCAGCACGCAGCCCTGGCCGTAATATTGCCAGATCTCGGCGGCGCCGTCGTGGCGGCGGTAATTGGGCTGGCCGAGGCGGGCCAGCAGCGCGGTGTCGCTCAAGCCCTTGAACTGCTCCGGTTTTTCGGTGGCGGTGCGGCCGGCGGCGCCGGTGGCGGCTCCATTGGTATCGGCGCCGCCCGGGGTTGGGGCCGGCCCGGCGCAGGCGGCCAGCGCCAGCAGAAGGGGCAGGACCAGGGACGGGCGTATGCGCGGCATGGGAGCCTCCTGAAAGCGGGAAAGCCGGGATTATAAAAGCCCCGCCGCGCATCGCAAGCTTTCGGATAGGGCCGGGATCTCACGGATATTTCCATTGTCGCCGCCGTCGCCATGGTTATACTGCGCCGCATTGTTTCCTGGAGGATTTCATGGCGGACTGCGCGTTTGACGTTGCCGGCATCGGTAACGCCATCGTCGATGTGTTGGCTCATGCCGATGATGCCAAGCTGCAGGCCCTGGGGCTGGAGAAGGGGGTGATGACCCTGATCGACGCCGACCGGGCCGAGGCGATCTATGCCCAAATGGGGCCCGGCATCGAATGCTCCGGCGGTTCGGCGGCCAACAGCATGGCCGGGGTGGCGGCCCTGGGCGGCAAGGCCGCCTATATCGGCAAGGTGCGCGCCGATCAGCTGGGCCAGGTGTTCCGCCACGACCTCAAGGCGCAGGGCGTGGTGTTCGACACCGAGGCCGCCACCGACGGCGCCCCCACCGCCCGCTGCCTGATTCTGGTCACCCCCGACGCCCAGCGCACCATGCAGACCTATCTCGGCGCCTGCGTGGCGCTGGGCCCCGACGATATCGATCCGCTGATCGTGGCCAATGCCCAGGTCACCTATCTCGAGGGCTATCTCTGGGATCCGCCCCAGGCCAAGGCCGCCTTCCTGGACGCCGCCCGCATCGCCCACGATGCCGGGCGCAAGGTGGCGCTGTCGCTGTCCGATCCCTTCTGCGTGGGCCGTCATCGCGAAGAGTTCCTTGAACTGCTGTCGCATCATGTCGATATTCTCTTCGCCAACGAGGCTGAAATCACCGCGCTCTATCAGTGCGATTTCGACAGCGCGGTGCGCCAGGTGCGCGCCCACTGCGATATCGCCGCCCTGACCCGCGGCGCCAAGGGCTCCCTGGTGGTGGAAGGCGGCCATGTCTGGGTGCAAGGCGCCGAGACGGTGACGCAGGTGGTGGATACCACCGGAGCTGGCGATCTTTACGCCGCCGGTTTTCTGTACGGTTTGACCCAGGGCCGCAGCCTGGGTGTTTGTGCGCGTCTCGGCGGCCTGTGCGCCGCCGAGATAATTTCCCATGTCGGTGCCCGGCCCGAAGCCAATCTGGCGGAGCTGGTCGCCCAAACGACTTTACTGACGGTTTGACATCTATGGACCTCCGCAATATCGCCATCATCGCTCACGTCGACCACGGAAAGACCACCCTGGTCGACGCCATGCTCCGCCAGTCCGGCACCTTCCGCGAAAACCAGCAGGTGGCGGAACGGGTCATGGACTCCAACGATCTGGAAAAAGAGCGCGGCATCACCATCCTCGCCAAATGCACCTCGGTGCAGTGGAAGGATACCCGCATCAATATCGTCGACACCCCCGGTCACGCCGATTTCGGCGGCGAGGTGGAGCGCATCCTGTCGATGGTGGACGGCGTGGTGGTGCTGGTGGATGCCGCCGAAGGCCCGATGCCGCAGACCAAGTTCGTCACCGGCAAGGCCCTGGCCCTGGGTCTGCGCCCCATCGTGCTGATCAACAAGGTGGACCGCGGCGACGCCCGTCCGCATCAGGTGCATGACGAGGTGTTCGATCTGTTCGCCGCCCTCGACGCCAACGACGATCAGCTGGATTTCCCCACCCTGTTCGCCGTGGGCCGCGACGGCTGGGCCGACGACAGCCTGGAAGGTCCGCGCAAGGATCTTTCCACCCTGTTCGATCTGATCCTGGCCCATGTGCCGGCGCCCAAGCGCGATCTCGAAGCCCCCTTCTCCATGCTGGCCACCACCCTGGAGGCCGATCCCTATCTCGGCCGCGTGCTCACCGGCCGCGTGCAGACCGGCTCGGTCAAGCTCAATCAGGCGGTGAAGGCGCTGTCGCGCGACGGCTCGGTGATCGAGCAGTTCCGCATCGCCAAGATCCTGGCCTATCGCGGTATCGAGCGTTCCAGCCTGGACGTGGCCGAGGCCGGCGACATCGTCGCGGTGTCGGGCATGACCAAGACCACGGTGGCCGATACCATCTGCGCCCTCGAGGTGACCGAGCCCCTGAAGGCCCAGCCCATCGATCCGCCCACCCTATCCATGACCTTCGCCGTCAACGACAGCCCGCTGGCCGGGCAGGAGGGCGACAAGGTGACCAGCCGCGTCATCGCCGCCCGTCTGGCCAAGGAAACCGAAAGCAACGTCGCCATCCGCGTCAACGAGACGGCGGGCAAGGACGCCTTCGAGGTGGCCGGGCGCGGCGAACTGCAGCTGGGCGTGCTCATTGAAACCATGCGCCGCGAAGGCTTCGAGCTGTCCATCTCGCGCCCGCGCGTGCTGTTCAAGACCGACGAGAGCACCGGCGAGCGCCTGGAGCCCATCGAGGAGGTGTTCATCGACGTCGACGAGGAATTCTCCGGCGTCGTCGTGGAAAAGATGAGCAACCGCAAGGCCGAAATGACCGGCATGCGTCCCTCGGGCGGCGGCAAGCTGCGCATCACCTTCCTGGCGCCCTCGCGCGGGCTGATCGGCTATCATGGCGAGTTCCTCACCGATACCCGCGGCACCGGCCTGATGAACCGAGTGTTCCACGGCTACGCCCCCTATAAGGGCGCCATCGAAGGGCGGCGCAACGGCGTGCTGATCTCCACCGATCAGGGCGAGTCCGTGGCCTATGCCCTGTGGGGTATCGAGGAACGCGGCCCGCTGTTCATCGGCCCCAATGTGCGCATCTACCAGGGCATGATCATCGGCGAGCATTCGCGCGGTAACGACCTGGAAGTGAATCCGCTGAAGGGCAAGCAGCTCACCAACATCCGCACCACCAGCAAGGACGAGGCGGTGCGTCTGACGCCGCCGCGCAAGATGTCGCTGGAGCAGGCCATCGCCTATATCGAGGACGATGAGCTGGTGGAGGTGACCCCGAAGAGCGTGCGTCTGCGCAAGCGTTGGCTGGACCCCAACGAACGCAAGAAGCAAAGCCGCATGAAGGACGGGATGTAATATCCAGGGCCGCCCCAAGGGGCGGCCCTCTTCATATCGGGCGGGGCCCGAGTTCGGCCCAATGGGCCGGACGGCGGGGGTCGGCCAGCAGCAGCAGATGGCGGCGGGGCGCGGCGCCGGCGGGGCAAAGCTCCAGGCTGAGGCCGGGCTGGCCGTAGAGCGCGGCCCCGGCCAGGACGCGGCCCTCGTCGTCGCTAAAGGCCCATAGGCGATGGGCCCAGGGGCCGAAATCCTCGGCATTGAGCGGCGTGGCCGGGACCAGAAGCGGCGTTGCGGCCGGCGGCGGCGGCACCCCTTCGGCCAGCCGGGCCAGGGCGGCCCGCCAGCAGGGACGGGCCATTTCCGCCGCGCCCAGGCCTTGCGCCCACAGCAGCAGCCCCATCTTGGCGATGGCGGCGCGGGCGACGTCGTCGTCCAGCGGCGGCGGGGCGGGGTCGGGCGGACCGTCGGGCCAGCGGTTGCGGCTGCCGCCGGGCAGATGGTGGGCGGCGCGGAACGGCGCCACCCGGCGGGCCAGGGCGGCGTCCACCGTGCCGCCCAGGCGGCTGTTGCAGGCCCGGCACAGCAGACGCTTGCTTTTCTTGCGGCCGCCCAGGCAGTCGAGCAGCACATGCTCGGGCGGCGTGGCGTGATCGAGGGGCTTGCCGCACAGGAGACAGAAGGCCATGGTGGTTCCGCGTGATCCGGGTGCCCCATCCTTCCATATCGGCGGCGGACTGGCATCCGGGAAATGACCGGAGAAAGGAAAGCGCATGTCCGCCTGGGGCGACTCCTGGACCACTTATCGCGACCGCCGGGTGCTGGCGGTGCTGCTGTTGGGCTTTTCCAGCGGCCTGCCCCTGCTGCTGACCTATTCCACCCTGTCGGCCTGGCTGGCCACCGCCGGGGTCGACCGCGCCGCCATCGGCTATTTCGCCCTGGTGGGCACCCCCTATGCCTGCAAGTTCCTGTGGTCGCCGTTGCTGGACCGGTTGCCGCCGCCGCTGCCCTTGGGGCGGCGGCGCGGCTGGGGTGTGACCCTTCAGCTGGCCCTGATGGCGGCGCTGCTGGGGCTGGGGGCCTGTTCGCCCAAGGGCGATCTGGGGCTGATGGCGCTGATGGCCCTGCTGGTGGCCTTTCTCTCGGCCAGCCAGGATATCGTCATCGACGCCTACCGCGTCGAGCTGCTGGAGCCGCATTTGCAAGGGCCGGGGGCCGGCGCGGTACAGACCGGCTACCGTATCGCCATGCTGCTGTCGGGGGCCGGGGCGTTGCTGGTGGCGTCCCGGTTCGGCTGGCTGGCGGCCTATGCAAGCATGGCCGCCTGCGTCGGGGTGGGGCTGGCGGTGTTCCTGCTGGGGCCCGAGCCCGAGGCCGGCTGTTCGGCCCAGACCCTGGAACGGGAGCGGCGCGCCGCCCTGTTCCTGGAGAGCCGCCCCCATCTCGAAGGCTGGCGCGGCCGGGTGCTGGCCAGTCTTTATGCCGCCGTGGTCTGCCCGTTCAGCGATTTCATGACCCGGCGCTCCTGGGCCGCCATTCTGGTGTTCGTGGTGGGCTACAAGCTGGGCGAGGCCATGGCCGGCAGCATGGCCATGCCGCTTTACAAGGCCATGGGCTTTTCGCTGGCGGAAATCGCCACCGTCAGCAAGCTGTTCGGCTTTTTCGCCACCGTGGCCGGCAGCCTGCTGGGCGGGGCGCTCACCGCCCGCATCGGGCCGTTGAAGGCGCTGATGCTGTGCGGTCTTTTGCAGTCGGCGGGCAATCTGTTCTATGTGCTGCAGGCCCAGGCCGGGCATCGGGTCGAAGTGCTGGCGCTGTGCGTGTTCGCCGAGAACCTCACCGGCGGCATGGCCGGCGCGGCGGTGGTGGCCTATCTTTCGGGCCTGTGCAACACCGCCTATACCGCCACGCAATATGCCCTGCTGTCGTCGCTTTCGGCTTTGGGGCGCACCCTGTTCGCCTCCAGCGCCGGGGCGCTGTCGCTGCTGTGGGGCTGGACCGGCTTTTACCTGTTCACCACCGTGGTCACCGCTCCGGCTCTGCTGCTGCTGGCCTGGATCGCCGCCCGTGAAAAGGCCGCGGCGGGTATGAAACCATAGGGACTTGTTGGCAGGCGGGGCCGCGATGGCGTATGGTGCGGCATCTTTGAGACGCCGGGTACCGGCGCGTATCGCAGGAAGGCAAGAGATGGACCTGAAGAAGATTGCCATTGGCAAGAACCCGCCCAATGACATCAACGTGGTGATTGAAATTCCCTTGAAGGGCGATCCGGTCAAGTACGAGGTGGACAAGGACTCGGGCGCGATGTTCGTCGACCGCTTCCTGCATACCGCCATGTACTATCCCTGCAATTACGGCTTCGTGCCCAACACCCTGTCGGACGACGGCGATCCGGTGGACGTGCTGGTGGTGGGCCGCCATGCCGTGGTGCCGGGCGCGGTGATGCGCTCGCGTCCCATCGGCGTGCTGATGATGGAAGACGAGGCCGGCAAGGACGAAAAGATCCTGGCCGTGCCCCATCCCAAGCTGCATCCCTTCTACGACGATGTGAACGAATACAGCGATCTGCCCAAGACCCTGCTGGAGCAGATCGAGCATTTCTTCGCGCACTACAAGGATCTGGAGCCCGGCAAGTGGGTGAAGGTTACCGGGTGGGGCAGCGCCGAGGAAGCCCGCCGCATCATCACCGAGGCCATCGAGCGCGTCGGCAAGAAGGGCAAGAAGTAAGCGTCGGCCCTTTGGGACTCGTTGAAAAGCCGGTGGGCGGATGCCCACCGGCTTTTTTGTTCAGTCGTGGATGAGGGTGGTGTCGTTCTTGGGGCGCGCCCCTTCGATGGCGCCGCCGGTGGCCAGGAAATAGGCCATTTCGGCGATATTGGTGGCGTGGTCGCCGATGCGTTCGATGTTCTTGGCCACGAACAAAAGATGGCTGCAGGGGGTGATGTTGCGGCTGTCTTCCATCATGTAGGTCAAGAGCTCGCGGAACAGGCCGGAATATTGTTCGTCCACTTCCTTGTCGCGGGTCCATACCTGCAGGGCCAGTTCGGTGTTTCCCTCGTGATAGGCGGTGAGGGCGTCGGCCAGCAGGCCCTGCACCAGTTTTCCCAGCCGCTGCAAGGGCCGCACCGTGGGCACGGCGGGCATGGCAGTGAGCACGATGGAGCGTTTGGCGATATTGGCGGCGTAGTCGGCGATGCGTTCCAGGGTGCTGGCGATCTTGAGGGCGGTGATCACCACGCGCAGATCGTCGGCGACGGGGGCGCGCAGCGCCAGCACGCGGATCACCTGATCGTTGGCGGCGGCCTCCAGGGCGTCGATCTCGGCGTCGCTCTGCACGATCTGGGCGGCCAGCTCGTCGTTGCGGTCCACCAGCGCCTGGACCGACAGCCCCAGCTGATGTTCGGCCAGAATTCCCATGCGCGATACCTGGGCATGCAGGGTGTTCAGGGCCTCGTCGAAGGATTTGACGATATGCGGTTCCATGCCTAGCTCCTTTTACCCGAAACGGCCGGTGATGTAGCCCTGGGTCAGCTTTTCCCGGGGGTTGGTGAAGATCTGTTCGGTAAGGCCGGTTTCGATCACCTTGCCCAGATGGAAGAAGGCGGTGCGCTGCGAGATGCGGGCGGCCTGCTGCATCGAGTGGGTGACGATGATGATGGTGTATTTTTCCCGCAGCTCGTCGATCAGTTCCTCCACCACGGCGGTGGCGATGGGGTCCAGCGCCGAGCAGGGCTCGTCCATCAGGATCACCTCGGGGCTGACGGCGATGGCCCGGGCGATGCACAGCCGCTGCTGCTGTCCGCCCGACAGCCCGGTGCCGATGGCGTCCAGGCGGTCCTTCACCTCCTCATAGAGGCCGGCGCGGCGCAGGCTGCCCACCACGATCTCGTCCAACTCGTCCTTGCCGCTCACCAGGCCGTGCAGACGCGGGCCGAAGGCCACATTGTCGTAAATGCTCTTGGGAAAGGGATTGGGGCGCTGGAACACCATGCCGATGCGGGCCCGCAGCAGGATGGGGTCGACGCCGCGGACGATGTCCTGGCCGTCCAGGGTGATGCTGCCCTCCACGCGGCAACCCTCGATGCCGTCGTTCATGCGGTTCAGGCAGCGCAGGAAGGTGGATTTGCCGCAGCCCGAGGGCCCGATCAGGGCGGTGACCTCGCCGCTATTGAGGACAAGGTCCACATGCTGCAGGGCGTGCTTGGTGCCGTAATAAACGTTGACGTCCCGGGCGATCAGTTTGGGCGAGGGATTGTCTTGCGGGGCCGAGGCGGCGGTGGCGGGCAAAGATCTGTCTCCTTGCGGCGGTGTCATATCATGTCAATCAGTCGGTATACCGCCGGCTCGGGCAAGGCAACGGGAATTACACGGAAATGACGAAGTTTAACATCCCCGTCGCGGGCGGGGGCAGGGTGATCGCATATGGAAGCCGCTATCAGCGGCTGACTAGCGCATTGAGCGCGCCGGAGCGTTGCCGGAGCGTGAGCGGAGGCATAAGTGAGGACAGCCAAGCTGGCGGCACGCCAGCGCCCGGCGCCTGAGCGGACAAAAAGAAGCCAGGGTGAACGCAAATGCGATCACCCTGTGGGTGGGGCGCTCATTTGCCTTCCTTCAGCGCCACCGGCAGCAATACGGTGAAGCAACTGCCCTGGCCGAGATCGGACTCGATGCTCAGGGCGCCGCGATGGCGGTTGATGACGTGCTTGACGATGGCGAGGCCCAGGCCGGTGCCGCCCATGCGCCGCGAGCGGGCGGTATCGACACGGAAGAAACGTTCGGTCAGGCGCGGCAGATGTTCCCGGGCGATGCCGTCGCCGTGATCGCGCACCGACACGCGGATACCTTCGCCGCTTTTGGCCGCCATGGGCTGCGGCAGTTCGGTGGTGACGTCGACGGTGATTTCCACCGGCGTGCCTTCGCGGCCGTATTTGAGGGCGTTGTCCAGCAGGTTCTGGAACACCTGGGTCAGTTCGTCCTCCTGGCCGATCACCTCGGGCAGGCTTTCCGGCAGGATCATCTGGAGTTCCATGCGGCGCTGCCCGGCCTGCAGTTCCAGCCCTTCCACCACCCGTTTCAGGATCTGCTCCACATGGATGCGCTGCACCGGGCGGGTATGCTCGTTCAGTTCGATGCGCGACAGATTGAGAAGATCGGCCACCAGCCGCGACATGCGCGAGGCCTGGTCGTACATGATGGCGAGGAAGCGTTCGCGCGCGTCGGCATCGTCGCGGGCCGGGCCTTGCAGGGTTTCGATGAAGCCCAGCACGGCGGCCAGCGGCGTGCGCAATTCGTGGCTGGCGTTGGCGACGAAATCGGCGCGCATGCGTTCCATCAGCCGCAGCGCGGTGACGTCGTGCAGGGTAAGGATGGCGGCGATGCCCTCGGCCCCGTCGTGCGGCAGGGGTTCCAGCATGGCGCGGAACTCGCGGTCGCTGGGGCCGGGCAGGGCGAACTCCACCTCGCGGCCCGGTTCGCCGGCCAGCACCAGTTCGGCGGCGTCCAAAAGCGGCGGGTTGCGCAGCACGGCGGCCAGATCGCGGCCCTGCAGCTCGCGCCCGAAAATCTTGCGGGCCGCCAGATTGGCCCGCACGATGCGCCGTTGCCCCGACAGCAGGAACAGCGGCGGCGGCAGGCTTTCAAACAGGGTTTCCTGGAATTCCACCTTGGCTTCCGCCTCGTCGGCCTGGGCGCGCCAGGATTTGCGCAGCTGCACCAGGGCTCCCAGCATGTCGCCGGCCAGGGCGGTATGGGGCTTCGGCGGCGGGCGGTCCTCGCCACGGGCCAGGGAGCGGGCATGGGCGGCCAGCCGCGACAGGTCGCTGCCGTAGGGGAAGGCGGCCAGCAGGGTCAGGGTGGCGCCGGTCAGCAGGGCCAGCAGGGCCGGGCCCAGGCCGAGCAGCCCCCGCAGATAGAGGGTGGCGCACACCAGCAGCCAGGGCAGGGCGAGAACGGCCATGGCCGTCAGGGAACGTCGGGTGATGCGCGAAGACGTCATGTGAAGCGGTCTGTCCTTGCTGGTCCTGGGCGGAAGGCGATGGGGAAGCGTTGTGGACAACAGCACACCCGCAATCGCGGCGGTAAGACAGTTCCATGACATTCTCCGGCGGGGATCGGCGCCCCGCCGGAGAGCGTGATCCTGAACTTAGTTCAGGGCATCGTGACAGGCCAGCACCGCCATATTGACGATATCGTTGACGGTGGCGTCCATCGAGGTGATCTGCACCGGCTTCGAAAGCCCGTTCAGGATCGGGCCGATCACCGTGCCGCCGCCCAGCTTCTGCATCAGTTTCCAGGCGATGTTGGCGGAATAGAGGCCGGGCATGACCAGGACATTGGCCGGGCCGGTCAGGCGGCAGAAGGGGTAGAGCTTCATCAGGTCGGGGTCCAGGGCCACGTCGGCGGCCATTTCGCCGTCATATTCGAAATCCACCCGGCGCTGATCCAGGATCTCCACCGCCCGCTTCACGTTTTCCACCTCGCTTTGCAGCGGATTGCCGAAATTGCTGTAGGACAGCAGGGCGACGCGGGGCTGGTAGCCCAGCTGGCGGGCCTTGGTGGCGGTTTGCTGGGCGATGTCGGCCAGTTGTTCCGGGCCGGGAGTGACATGGGCCACGCTGTCGGAGATGAGCACGGTGCGGCCGTGGCTCACCAGCAGGGTGGTGCCGAACACCAGCTGGCCGGGGCTGGGATCGATCACCCGCTTGATGTCCTCGAAGGCCTGGTAATAGTTGCGGGTGAGGCCGGTGACCAGGGCGTCGGCGTCGCCGGCCTCCACCATGGCGGCGGCGAAGACGTTGCGTTCCTGGTTCATCTGCCGCTGGGCGTCGCGGTAGAGCAGGCCCTTGCGCTGCATGCGGGCATACAGCATGTCGGTATAGTCCTTGGTGCGCGTCGACAGGCGGGCATTGACGATCTCGATGCCGTCGATGGCGCCGCCCAGGCCGGCGGCCTTCATGGTCTCCTGGATCTGCTCGTCGCGGCCGAGGAGAATGGGGGTGCCGTAGCCGGCATTGCGGAAGGCCACGGCGGCGCGGATGGATTTCTCCTCCTCGCCCTCGGCGAACACCACCCGCTGCGGATTGGCCTTGACCTCCTGGAAGATGGTTTGCATCGAGGCGGCGGTGGGGTCGAGGCGGGCCGACAGCTCGCGCCGGTAGGTGTCCATGTCGATGATGGGCTTGCGCGCCACCCCGGACTCCATGGCGGCCTTGGCCACGGCGGGCGGGATCGAGGCGATCAGGCGCGGATCGAAGGGCACCGGCACGATATATTCGGGGCCGTAGCGCAGGCGGCGGCCCACATAGGCGGCGTCCACCTCGTCGGGCACGTCCTCGCGGGCCAGGGCGGCGATGGCCTGGGCGGCGGCGATCTTCATGGCGTCGTTGATGGTGCTGGCCCGCACGTCGAGGGCGCCGCGGAAGATATAGGGGAAGCCGAGGACGTTATTGATCTGGTTGGGGTAATCGGAACGGCCGGTGGCGACGATGGCGTCGGAACGCACCGATTTCACCTCTTCCGGGGTGATCTCGGGATCGGGGTTGGCCATGGCGAAGATGATGGGCTTGGGCGCCATGGAGGCCACCATCTCCGGGGTGACGGCGCCCTTGGCCGACAGGCCGAAGAAAACGTCGGCGCCCTGCAGGGCCTCTTCCAGGGTGCGGCATTCGGTGGGCACGGCATGGGCCGATTTCCACTGGTTCATGCCTTCGCTGCGGCCCTGATAGATAACGCCCTTGGTGTCGCACATGAGGACGTTGTTGTGCGGCACGCCCAGGGATTTGACCAGCTCGACGCAGGCCACGGCGGCGGCGCCGGCGCCGTTCACCACCAGGCGCACGCTCTTGATGTCGCGGCCGGTCAGATGCAGGGCGTTGATCAGCCCGGCCGCCGAGATGATGGCGGTGCCGTGCTGGTCGTCGTGAAACACCGGAATGTCCATCAGCTCGCGCAGGCGCTGCTCGATGATGAAGCATTCCGGGGCCTTGATGTCTTCCAGATTGATGCCGCCGAAGGTGGGGCCCAGATAGCGCACGGCGCCGATGAACTCCTCCACGTCGCGGGTGTCCACCTCGAGATCGATGGAATCAACGTCGGCGAAGCGCTTGAACAGCACCGCCTTGCCTTCCATCACCGGCTTGCCGGCCAGGGCGCCGAGATCGCCCAACCCCAGCACGGCGGTGCCGTTGCTGATCACCGCCACCAGATTGCCCTTGGCCGTGTAGTCGTAGGCCAGGCTGGGGTCGCGGGCGATATGCAGGCACGGCGCGGCCACGCCGGGGCTGTAGGCCAGCGACAGATCGCGCTGGGTGGTCATCGGCTTGGTGGGGGTGATCTCGATCTTGCCGGGGCGGCCCGATGCGTGCATCAGCAGCGAGTCGCGCTCCAGCCTGGCGCGGGGTGAATCATCCATCTTGCTTGGGTCTCTCTCGGAATATTTTTATTTTAAAGCGGGCGTTCGTTGGTGTGGACCTCGGCGGCGCCGCTTTCGTTCAGGATGCGGGTGGCCAGGGCCTCGCGGGCCGGGTCGGCGGCATGCACCCACAAAAGCAGGCGGCCGTCGGCCAGGGCCTTGGAAAAGGTTTCGCTGTGCGGGCGGGCGGTCAGCTCGTCCATCAGCTCCTTGATGGCGGCTCCGCCCACGCCGGCGGCGATGGCGGCGGCGGCGGCGGCGGTCAGCGGCGCGGCGGCGATGGCGATGAAGCCGGCCGCCACCAGCGGATCCTGGTAGCGCAGTTCCCCCAGAAGGCCGGTCAGGGCCTCCTTCCAGCTGGCGCGGGACCCTTCGGCGGCATCGATGGAATCATGCGAGGCCAGCACCGAAAGGTCGGCATGCTCGAAACCGGCGGCGGTCAGAGCGGCGATGGCGGTGTCGAAATCCTGGCGGCGGGCGATGATCCCCACCACTTCGCGGCGTGTTTTGTTTTGCGCGGTCACGAACGTCATCCTCATGAAAAACCGCCCTCATTGTGCCGCAAGCCTTAGGGAATTCCTAGAGTCGGCTTTTGCCGCCAAAGCGGTTTCACAGGGCCGCCGCCTTCATGATAAGGTGCCGGGTTTGCGCCCACACCTGCCCGCCGGACCCCATCTTGACCAGCCGCGACACCGTTGCCGAGGACCAGCCCGCCGCCCTGCCCAGCCTGGACGACGCCACCCCCATGATGGCCCAGTATCTGGCCATCAAGCATGCCCACGCCGATTGCCTGCTGTTCTACCGCATGGGCGATTTCTACGAGATGTTCTTCGAGGACGCGGTCAGGGCCGCCGAGGCCCTGGACATCACCCTGACCAAGCGCGGTCGCCATGCCGGGCAGGATATCGCCATGTGCGGGGTGCCGGTGCACAGCCACGAGGGCTATCTGTCGAAGCTGATCCGCAAGGGCTTCAAGGTGGCGGTGTGCGAGCAGATGGAGGATCCGGCCGAGGCCAAGAAGCGCGGCGCCAAATCGGTGGTGGAGCGCGGGGTGATCCGGGTGGTCACCCCCGGCACCATTACCGAGGAGGCGCTGCTGGACGCCCGCCGCCACAATTATCTGGCGGCCCTGGCCGAGGCCGGCGGGCAATTGGGGCTGGCCTGGCTCGATATGTCCACCGGCGATTTCCAGGTGCAGCCGGTAACGGTGAAGACCGCCGCCGCCGCCGTGGCGCGGCTGGCCCCCGGCGAGCTGCTGGCCCCCGACCGCCTGACCGCCCAGCCCGCCCTGGCCGAACTGTTCCGCGAGGCGCGGGCCATCCTGTCGCCGCTGCCCTCGGCGCGGTTCGATTCCGAGAATGCCCGCCGCCGCCTGGAGCAGCTTTACGGTGTGCGCGCCCTGGACGGCTTCGGCGCCTTCAGCCGGGCCGAGCTGGCGGCGGGCGGCGCCCTGGTGGATTATGTGGAGCTGACCCAGAAGGGGCGGTTGCCCCGCCTCGGCCTGCCGCGCCGCCTGGGCGAGGGCGCGGTGATGGAGATCGACGCCGCCACCCGGCGCAATCTGGAGCTGGCGGAAACCCTGACCGGCGAGCGCAAGGGCAGCCTTTTGCACGCCATCGACCGCACCGTCACCGGGGCCGGGGCCCGTCTTCTGGCCCAGCACCTGGCGGCGCCCCTGACCGATCCCGCCGCCATCGCCGAACGGCTGGACGGGGTGCAGTTCTTCTTCGACCGCCATGGCCTGCGCGGCGCGCTGCGCGAGCGGCTGCGCCAGGTGCCCGATGTGGAGCGGGCCCTGTCGCGGCTGACCCTGGGCCGGGGCGGTCCCCGCGATCTGGCGGCGGTGCGCGACGCCCTGGGGGAGATTCCCGCCCTGCGCGGCCTGATCCTGGCCGAGGGTTGGGAGACGCCGCCGCCGCTGTTGCGCCGGGTGGCGGGGGAGCTGGGCGAACACGGCGCCCTGGTGGACCGCCTGGAGCGGGCCCTGGCCGCCGAGCTGCCGCTGCTGATCCGCGACGGCGGCTTCATCGCGCCCGGCTATCATCCGGGCCTGGACGAGCTGCGCTCCCTGCGCGACGAAAGCCGCCGCCTGGTGGCGGCGCTGCAGGCCCGCTACGCCGAGCTCAGCGGCGTCGCCGCCCTGAAGGTCAAGCACAACAATGTGCTGGGCTATTATATCGAGGTGCCGCCCAAGCAGGCCGACCGCATGGGCGAACCCTTCATCCACCGCCAGACCATCGCCTCGGGGGTGCGCTACAGCACGGTGGAGCTGGGCGAGTTGGAAAACCGCATCCGCGGCGCCGCCGACAAGGCCCTGGCCCTGGAGCTGGAGCTGTTCAAGGATCTTCTGGACGAGGTGACGGCGCGGGCCGACGACATCGCCGCCGCCGCCCGGGCCCTGGCGGCGCTGGACGTGGCCTCGGCCCTGGGCGATCTGGCGGTGGACCGCCGCTATACCCGGCCCGAGGTGGAGGAGGGGCGGGCCTTCGCCATTCAAGGCGGCCGCCATCCGGTGGTGGAGGCGGCGTTGCGCGAAAGCTTCGTCGCCAACGATTGCGATCTGGCCGATGCCCAGCGCCTGTGGCTGATCACCGGCCCCAACATGGCCGGTAAGTCCACCTTTTTGCGCCAGAACGCCCTGATCGCGGTGATGGCGCAGATGGGCGGCTTCGTGCCGGCCGAGGCGGCGCGCATCGGCGTGGTCGACCGTTTGTTCTCCCGCGTCGGCGCCGCCGACGATCTGGCGCGCGGCCGTTCCACCTTCATGGTGGAGATGGTGGAAACCGCCGCCATCCTCAATCAGGCCGGACCGGGGGCCCTGGTCATCCTCGACGAGATCGGCCGCGGCACCGCCACCTACGACGGCCTGTCCATCGCCTGGGCGGTGGTGGAGAGCCTGCACGAGGTCAACCGCTGCCGCGCCCTGTTCGCCACCCATTACCACGAGCTGACGGCCCTGGCCGCCAAGCTGCCGTCGCTGTCCTGCCACTGTATGCGGGTGAAGGAATGGCAAGGCGACGTGGTATTCCTGCATGAGGTGGGGCCGGGCGCCGCCGACCGCTCCTACGGCATCCATGTGGCCCGGCTGGCCGGCCTGCCCGAAAGCGTGATCGCCCGGGCCGAAACCATTTTGCACAGCCTGGAAAGCGGCGAACAATCGGGGGCGGTGTCGCGGCTGGCCGACGATCTGCCGCTGTTCGCGGCGGCCATGGCCCGTCCGGCCCCGGCGGCGCCCAGCGGCCCCTCGCCGCTGGAAGAGGCCTTGCGCGCCGTCAATCCCGATGAAATGTCGCCGCGCCAGGCCCTGGAGGCGCTTTATCGATTGCGGGGGCTGTTGCCGTCGGCGTGAGCGGCTATACTGCTTGCGCGTCACCTTTGCCGGGCCGGGATTTCATGCAGCACAAGATCAAGAACCAGCGCGCCATCATCGACCGTCAGGAGGTTGTCGCCCGGCTCGACGCCATCATCGCCGCCGAGGTGCCGAAGGCCCAGCGCCGCTCCCAGGTGCTGGCGGTGTTCAAGGAGGCCTACAAGGCCGGGCACGACGAGGTGCGCCGCCGTTTCGAAAGCCACGGCCAGGGCACAGAGGCGGTGCGGGAGAACTGCTTCCTCATCGATCAGCTGGTGCGCATCGTGCACGATTACGCCCTCGGGCACGAATATCCCGTGGGGGTGGCCACCACCGGCCAGATCATGGGGGTGGTGGCGGTGGGCGGCTACGGCCGCGGCGAGTTGTCGCCCAAATCCGATATCGATCTTCTGTTCCTGCTGCCCTACAAGCGCACCGCCCATGCCGAGCAGGTGGTGGAATACATGCTCTACATGCTGTGGGATCTGGGGCTGACGGTGGGGCATTCCACCCGGACGGTGGATGAATGCATCCGCCAGGCCAAGGCCGATCTCACCATCCGCACCGCCCTTTTGGAGGCGCGCTGGCTGTGGGGCGACGACGCCCTCTACGACGAGCTGAAGCGCCGTTACCGCGCCGAGGTGGTGGCCGGCAGCATGGAGGAGTTCGTGGAGGCCAAGCTGGCCGAGCGCGACAGCCGCCATCAGAAGCTGGGCGAGGCCCGCTATGTGCTGGAACCCAACATCAAGGAGGGCAAGGGGGGCTTGCGCGATCTGCACACCCTTTACTGGATCGCCAAATATCTCTACGCCATCACCGATGTGCGCGAACTGGTGGCCCTGGGGGTGCTGTCGGCCGACGCCGCCGGCCGTTTCGAGAAGGCCCAGGCCTTCCTGTGGACGGTGCGCTGCCATCTGCATTATCTGACCGGCCGCGAGGAGGATCGCCTGACCTTCGACATGCAGCCCGAGATCGGCCGGCGCATGAACTACACCGATCATGGCGGCACCTCGGGCGTCGAACGCTTCATGAAGCATTATTACCTGATCGCCAAGGATGTGGGCGATCTCACCCGCATCTTCTGCGCCCTTCTGGAGGAGCAGCACAAGCGCAAGCCCAAGCTGCGCTTCCCGGCCCTGCGCCGCAGCCGCAAGCTGGAAGGCTTCAAGCTGGAGGGCAACCGCCTGGACGTGGTGGAGGAGGCCCAGTTCGAGCATCAGCCGCTGGATATGATCCGGCTTTTCCACACCGCCCTGGCCCAGGATCTCGACATTCACCCCCGCGCCATGTCGCTGGTCACCCAGTCCTTGAAGCGTATCGACGGCAAGCTGCGCCAGGACGCCGAGGCCAACCGCCTGTTCGTGGAAATGCTCTGCTCGCCCAAGGATCCGGAAGTGGCGCTGCGCCATATGAACGAATCCGGGGTGCTGGGCCGCTTCATCCCCGATTTCGGCCGGGTGGTGGCGCAGATGCAGTACGACATGTACCACGTCTTCACGGTGGACGAGCATACCATCCAGGCCGTGGGCATCCTGCACCGTCTGGAATCCGGCCAACTGGCCGCCGAGGCCCCGGCCTGTACCGAGGTGATGAAAACCCTGCTGTCGCGGCGCACCCTTTATCTGGCCACCTTCCTGCACGACATCGCCAAGGGCCGTAACGCCGACCATTCCGAACTGGGGGCCGAGATCGTTCTCAAGCTGGGGCCGCGCCTGGGGCTTTCGGACGAGGAGACGGAAACCGCCAGTTGGCTGGTGCGCCATCACCTGCTGATGACCCGCACCGCCTTCAAGCGCGACATCGACGACGCCCAGACCATTTCCGATTTCGTCGATGTGGTGCAAAGCCCGGAACGGCTGAAGCTGCTGCTGGCCCTGACCGTGGCCGACGTGCGGGCGGTGGGGCCCAAGGTGTGGAACGCCTGGAAGGCCGGCCTGCTGCGCGAGCTTTATCACCGCGCTCTCGACATGATGTCGGGCGGTATCGGCGTGGAACGGCGCGAGGCCCGGGTGGAGGCGGCGCAGAACGCCTTGCGCGCCGCCCTGGCCGGACAGTGGCCGTCCGAGGATATCGAGGCGCATCTGGCCCGGGGCTATCCCTCCTACTGGGTGTCGTTCGATACCGAAACCCATCTCCGCCAGGCCGCCCTGGTGCGCGACGCCGAGTCGCGCCAGGCGCCGCTCACCATCGACAGCCGCCAGGATCCCGCCAACGAGGTCACGGAAATCACCCTCTATACCGGCGATCATCCCGGCCTCTTCGCCCAGATCGCGGGGGCCATGGCGCTGTCCGGGGTGTCCATCGTCGACGCCAAGATCATCACCATGACCAACGGCATGGCCCTCGACACCTTCACCATTCACGACATGGACGGCGGCCCGGTCAGCAATGCCGCCCGCCTGGAAAAACTGCGGGCCAACCTGGAACAGGGGTTGTCGGGGCGGCTGCGTCTGTCGCGCGAGATCGCCAAGCGCCGCGATTCGGTGCAAAGCCGCACCCGCGTTTTCAAAGTGCCGCCGCGCGTGCTGGTGGACAACAAGGCCAGCGCCAAGCATACGGTGATCGAGGTCAACGGCCGCGATCGCATCGGCCTGCTCTACGACGTCACCTCGGCCATGACCCGGTTGTCGCTGCAGATCAGCTCGGCCCACGTCTCCACCTACGGCGAGCGGGTGGTGGACGTGTTCTACGTCAAGGACGTGTTCGGCCTGAAGGTGGAGCATGAGCGCAAGATCCGCGATATCCGCGAGGCCCTGACGGCGGCCCTGCAGGAGCCGGGCATCTGCGATCCGGCGCCGGCTCCCAAAACACCCCGCGCCGCGGAATGATCCCATCATGAATTTGACCCGCGCCATCGCCACCATCGGCGGTTGGACCATGCTGAGCCGCCTGACCGGGCTGCTGCGCGAAGTGCTGATCGCCCGGTATCTCGGCGCCGGCATGGTGTCCGACGCCTTCTTCGTGGCCTTCCGCTTTCCCAATCTGTTCCGCAGCCTGTTCGCCGAGGGCGCCTTCAATCCCGCCTTCGTGCCGCTGTTCGCCGGACGGCTGGAGACGGAGGGACCGGAGGGGGCCCGCGCGTTCGCCGAACATTGTTATGCCGTGCTCATCGCCATCCTGCTGGGCTTCGTGGCGGTGATGGAAATGATCATGCCCTGGGCCATGCCGCTGCTGGCCCCCGGCTTCGACGATCTGCCGGGCAAGATGGCGCTGGCGGTGGAGCTGTCGCGCATCACCTTCCCCTATCTGCTGTTCATTTCCATGGTGTCGCTGCAAAGCGGCGTGCTGAACGCCATGGGCCGCTTCGCGGCGGCGGCGGCGGCGCCGGTGCTGCTCAACGTGGTGTCCATCGGCGCCCTGGTGGCCCTGGTGCCCTATACCCCCACCGCCGGTCACGCCATGGCCTGGGGGGTGTTCGCCTCGGGCGTGGCGCAGTTCCTGTGGCTGGTGCGGGCGGTGCGCCGCGCCGACATGCGCCTGCGCCTGGTGCGGCCCCGGCTGTCGCCCGATGTGGTGCTGATGCTGAAGCGGGTGGTGCCCGGCGCCGTGGGGGCCGGGGTCTATCAGATCAATCTCACGGTCAACACCATGATCGCCTCGCTGGTGGCCAACGGCGCCGTCAGCTACCTCAATTACGCCGAGCGGGTCAACCAGCTGCCGCTGGGGGTGGTGGGGGTGGCCATCGGCACGGCGCTGCTGCCGCTGCTGTCGCGCCAGTTGCGGGCCGGCGAAACCCAGGCGGCCCTCGATTCGCAGAACCGCGCCATGGAGATGGGGCTTCTGCTCACCCTGCCGGCGGCGGCGGGCCTGATCACCCTGGCCCATCCCATCATCACCATTTTGTTCCAGCGCGGCTCCTTCAACGCCGCCGACAGTCTGGCGGTGGGGCACGTGCTGATGGTGCTGGCCATCGGCCTGCCCGCCTATGTTCTGGTGAAGGTGCTGACGCCGGGCTTCTTCGCCCGCGAGGATACCCGCACGCCGGTGCGGGTGGCGGCCTTGTGCATGGGGATCAATGTGGGGCTCAATCTGGCGCTGATGGTGCCGCTGGGCTATGTGGGCATGGCGCTGTCCACCGCCCTGGCCGCCTGGTTCAACGTGGCGGCGCTGATCTGGCTGCTGCACCGGCGCGGCTTCTTCACCATCGATGCCCGCCTGAAGGCGCGGCTGCCGCGCATTGTGCTGGCAAGCCTGCTGATGGCCGCCGCCCTGTGGGCGGCGCGGCAGGGGCTGGCCCCGTGGCTGGCCCGGCCCTATTGGCGCATGCTGGCCCTGGTGCTGCTGATGGCGGTGGGGCTGGGCGGTTACGCCGCCGCCGCCTTCCTGTGCGGCGCCACCCATGTGGCCGATCTCAAGGCCCTGCTGCGCCGCCGCCGCGCCTGAAACAAAACGGGCGCGGGAGTTTTCGTCCCGCGCCCGTTTTTTCGGAAACGATCGGGCCTATTGGCTGGACCACACCACGCGCGACACCGAGGCGACATCGTCGGCGGTGAGGCTGATCTCGCTCCCGCCGTTCATGGGCTGCAGGTCGATGCGGCGCGAGGTCTGGCGCAGCAGGCGGCTGATGGTCACGTTGCCGTCCTGGGTGCGCACCATCACGCGGTCGCCCCGGCGCGGGGTGGCGGCGGGAGAAACGATGAGGATGTCGCCGTCGCGGTAGACCGGCTCGTATTCGCTGCCGGTGATTTCCACGGCGAAGGCCTTGGGATCGGAAATATCGGGAACGGGAATGGCGTCCCAATCGGCTTCGGCGTTCGCGGCGGCGTCCGACGCAGGGGCCTGACGCAGGTCCGACAGGCTGGCCATGGGCAGAGTGGGCAGGGTGCCCGGCTGCTCGGTCCGCACCAGGCTGACGAAATGCGGCAGGGTGGTGCCGGTGGCTTCCAGGATCTTGGAAATGCTTTCCGTGCTGGGCCAGCGCGGTTTGCCGTCGCGGGCCACCCGCTTGCTGCGATTGAAGGTGGTGGGATCCAACCCGGCGCGACGCGCCAGGCCGGAAGCGGTCAGGCCATTTTCCTGAGCAAGGCGGTCAATGGCCGTCCAGATATCGTCATGGGTCAACATGGGAAGACTATCTCACGGATCGCCGTCCGGGCACGAGGGCGCTTGCCGCAGGGGCGTTATGCATATCGCGCAGGGGTTGATGGTGGCGAGCGGGGTGCCTCCCTCGGGGCAGGAGGTAACTGTGTGGAAAAATTGTGCACTCTGTGGGGGCTGTTTAAACGGAGGCGGCGATTTTTCCACTCTAGGTTTTCCGGGTTGGAGAACGCAACGTATAGGATCTATTTCGCAGGCAACCAGGGGCGGGGGCGATGGATAGGATTTTTGACCAGATGGACATGGCGCTGTAACATTGTTCTGTCGTAAAAACACAACAATTCGCCCGATTGTCATGGGCCCGAATTCCGTTTAATTGAAGCGTGCGGCAGGCCGTCGCGCCCGTGCCCGGTTATCAGCGTTCGACAGGGAGATCTCCCGTGCGGCAGAGGATCATTCCGCCCACCATCAGCTTCACGCCCGAAATGCGTCCGAACACCTGGGATCTGGCCGCCCTGCCGCTGGTTCTGGGGGTGTTGTGGCTGCTGGCCTTCGGCGGCGCGCAGATGTCCACGCCCTATAATCTGGGCGACCCCCTGCCCATGACCCTGAATCCCGATTCGCTGCCTTATTATCTGCTGCGCTCGTTTTTGCGCATGGCGGCGGGTCTGGCGGCGTCGCTGGTCTTTACCATCTTCTACGCCACCCTGGCGGCGAAAAGCCGCTATGCCGAGAAGATCCTGGTGCCGATCCTCGATATTCTGCAGTCGATCCCCATCCTGGGTTTCCTCTCCATCACCGTTACCGGGTTCATCGCCCTGTTCCCCGGCAATCTCCTTGGGGTGGAATGCGCGGCCATCTTCGCCATCTTCACTTCGCAGGCCTGGAACATGACCTTCAGCCTTTACCAGTCGCTGCGCACGGTGCCGCACGATCTGGCCGAGGCGGCGGAGATGTATCACCTGTCGTCATGGCAACGGTTCTGGCGACTGGAACTGCCCTTCGCCACGCCGCCCCTGATCTGGAACATGATGATGTCGGTGTCGGGCGGCTGGTTCTTCGTGGTGGCCTCCGAGGCCATCACCGTGTCGGGGCAGAACATCCTGCTGCCGGGGATCGGCTCCTATATCGCCATGGCCATCGCCGCCAAGAATCTGACGGCCATCGGCTGGGCCATTCTCACCATGCTGGTGGGCATCCTGATCTATGACCAGCTGTTCTTCCGCCCCCTGGTGGCCTGGGCCGACAAGTTCAAGTTCGAATCCATTCCCGGCGAGGAGATTCCCTCGTCGTGGCTGCTCACCCACATGCAGCGCTCAAGGATCATGCGGGCCTTCGCCGCCGTGCCCGGCCTGGCGTGGAACGCCAGCCTGCCGTTGTTCCGCCGCCGCCACGACGGCCTGGGCGAGCCGAAGCGCCGCGCCCGCGAATTTCCCTGGATGGACAAGGCCTGGAACGCCCTGGTGGCCCTGACCGCCGCCTATGCCCTGATCCGCATCGGCGAAGTCGTGCGGGTCGAGGTGGGGCTGCCCGAGGTGCTGCATGTGATTCTGCTGGGGCTGGCCACCGCCCTGCGGGTGATCGTGCTGATCCTTATCGCCTCGCTGATCTGGGTGCCCATCGGGGTGTGGATCGGCCTGCGGCCCAAACTGGCGCAGACGGTGCAGCCCATCGCCCAGTTCATGGCGGCCTTTCCGGCCAACCTGATGTTCCCGGTGGCGGTGATCCTGATCCAGAAATACGACGCCTCGGTGGAAATCTGGACCAGTCCGCTGATGATCCTGGGCACGCAGTGGTACATCCTCTTCAACGTCATCGCCGGGGCCATGTCCATCCCCACCGATCTCAAGGATGCCGGCGGCAATTTCGGCCTCAAGGGCTGGCTGCGCTGGAAGCGGCTGATCCTGCCCTCGATCTTTTCCTCCTATGTCACCGGGGCCATCACCGCCTCGGGCGGCTCGTGGAACGCCTCCATCGTTTCCGAGATGGTCAGTTGGGGCAATACCACCCTGATGGCCACCGGCATCGGCGCCTATATCGCCGAGGCCACCCAGAAGGGCGACTTCCCGCGCATCTGGCTGGGCTGCTGTGTGCTGAGCGGCTTCGTGATCCTGTTCAACCGCCTTTTGTGGCGCCGCCTCTATCGTCTGGCCGAAGAACGCTGGCGTATCGATTAAGGAAGACCGACCATGACCATCAATCCCGGAGAAGACCTGATCCATCTGGCCGGTGTCCGCAAGGCCTTCCGCGCCCCCGACCGCTCGGAGCGCACGGTGCTGGAGGGGGTGAATTTCCGCCTGGAGGAAGGCGAGATCGTGGCCCTGCTGGGCAAATCGGGCTCGGGCAAATCCACCCTGCTGCGCATCATCGCCGGGCTGATCAAGGCCAATGGCGGCGATGTGCTTTATCGCGGCCGCACCATCAACGGCCCGGCCAAGGGCATCGCCATGGTGTTCCAGTCCTTCGCGCTGTTTCCCTGGCTGACGGTGCAGCAGAACGTGGAACTGGGGCTCGAGGCCATGGCTGTGCCCTCGGCCGAGCGGGAGAGCCGCGCCCTCAAGGTGATCGACGTCATCGGGCTGGGCGGCTTCGAAAGCGCCTATCCGCGCGAGCTGTCGGGCGGCATGCGCCAGCGCGTCGGCTTCGCCCGCGCCCTGGTGATGGAACCCGACGTGCTGCTGATGGATGAACCCTTCTCGGCTCTCGACGTGCTCACCGCCGAAACCCTGCGCAGCGATCTTCTGGAACTGTGGCAGGAGCGGCAGATTCCCACCAAGGGCATTCTGTTCGTCTCGCACAATATCGAGGAGGCGGTGACCATGGCCGACCGCGTCCTCATCTTCTCGTCCGATCCCGGCCGGGTGAAGGCCGAGATTCCGGTCAATCTGCCGCATCCGCGCGATACCGAGGCCCCGGCCTTCAAGGCCATCGTCGACGAGATCTACGCGGTGATGACCCAGCAGCCGCAGCGCGCCGCCGGCAGCCCGGCCGAACCGTTGTCGCTGGGCTACCGCCTGCCCGAGGCCACGCCGCACAAGATCGAGGGCATGCTGGAGGCCCTGGCGGAAGAGGAAAGCGGCACGGCCGACATTCCCATTCTGGCCGAACAGCTGGAACTGCCCGACGATACCCTGTTCCAGTTGCTGGAGGCCGGGCGTCTTCTGGGCTTCATCAAGGTGGATCACGGCGACGTGTCGCTGCTGCCCGCCGGCCGCGCCTATGTGGACAGCAACACCGCCCGCCGCAAGGAAATCTTCGCCGAGCACCTGCTGCACCACATTTCGCTGGCCACCCATATCCGCCGCGTGCTGGACGAACGGCGCGATCATCGCGCCCCGGAAAACCGCTTCCTGCAGGAGCTGGAGGATTACCTGACCGACGACGAGGCGGAACGGGTGCTGGATCTGGTGATCAACTGGGGCCGTTTCGCCGAGGTCTTCGAGTACGACTACAATTCCGGCGTGCTGTCGCTGCCCGAGGAGGACGCGGAGGATCCCGCATCCTCCGACAGCGGCGCCCCGGCGGCGGAATAAGCCCTATCCCGTGGTCCGGGCCGTCTTGCGCGGCCGACCGGCGGCGGGCTTTTGCTTGCGGGCCGGTTTTTCGGACGGCGCGGCGGGCAGGGCCTCCACCAGGGCCAGGGCTTTGAGGAAGGCGGGGCTGAAACGGAAGATCAAGGGCAGCATGGCGGCCTCCCGGATGTGAAGGTGATTCTGTGGTCCCTCTCGCAAGGGATGTGCCAATCCCCGGGTATGGTTTCAGGGTGGATTCGGCCGATTTTCTCGCGGAATGCGAGAGGCGCCGCCGCCGCCATCGCATTCCGCGACGCGGCTGTGTCGATCCCGTCCTGTTCTTTCTCCGTGCTTTCAGGTAGGGTCCGCCCCGGGTTCTCCCAGCCGCGTTATACCAAGTCGCGATGAGTTTGACTCATCGCGACGCCGGTTAGGAGCAAGGCGACGCGCGCCATCAGGCACGACGCCAAGGGTTTCGGAGAAACCCGCCCGGCGCATGAGGGTGCGGTGATCGGTTCCGATCACCGCAACTAGGTATTATTTGCGAAGAGTGCGAGGGTGATGGATTATTTTCGCCTTGCCGGCCCCCTGGTCCGGCTGTTTCCGGCCGAGCGGGCGCACGGCCTGACCGTGGCGGCCTTGCGGCATGGCCTGGTGCCGCGCCAGCCCGCGTGCAACGATCCCTGTCTGGCCATGCGCCTGTGGGGCATCGATTTCCCCAATCCGCTGGGTTTGGCTGCCGGCTTCGACAAGAACGCCGAGGTGCCCGACGCCATGCTGGCGCAGGGCTTCGGTTTCGTCGAGATCGGCTCGGTGACGCCGCGTCCGCAGCCGGGGAATCCGCGCCCGCGCCTGTTCCGCCTGACCGCCGATCGCGCCGTGATCAACCGCATGGGCTTCAACAACGAAGGGCTGGAGGCGGTGGCCGCCCGCCTGGCGGCGCGGCCGCGCCGGGGCGTGGTGGGGGCCAATCTCGGCAAGAACAAGGACACCGTGGACGCCGCCGCCGATTACGAGAAGGGCGTGGCCGCCCTGGGGCCGCTGGCCGACTATCTGGTGATCAATGTCAGTTCGCCCAACACGCCGGGTCTGCGGGCTCTGCAGGGGCGCGAACCGCTGGCCGAACTGGTGGGGCGCACCCGCCGCGCCGTGCAGGCCCTGCCGGTTCCGGTGCCGCTGCTGCTGAAGATCGCCCCCGATCTCACGCTGGAGGACGTCCGCGATATCGCCGAGGTGGCGCTGGAGGAGGGGGCCCTCGACGGCCTGATCGTCAGCAATACCACCATCGCCCGCCCGGCCAGCCTGGTATCGCCGCAGTTGAGCGAAACCGGCGGCCTGTCGGGGGCGCCGCTGTTCCGTCCCTCCACCGAAATGCTGCGCCAGGTCTACCGTCTGACCGAGGGGCGGCTGCCGTTGATCGGCGTCGGCGGCATCGCCTCGGCCGAGGAGGCCTACGAGAAGATCCGCGCCGGCGCCTCGCTGCTGCAACTTTATTCCGCCCTGGTCTATCAGGGCCCCCCCCTGGTCACGCGCATCAAGCGCGGACTGGCCGCGGCCTTGCGCCGCGACGGCTTCGCCCACCTGCGCGACGCCGTGGGAATCGATGCCGGGAGAAAAGCATGAGTTTGCCCGTTTTCGACGGTTTGCGGCAGGCCGCCGACCGTTACGACGCCTTCATCCTCGATCTCTGGGGCGTGATCCACGACGGCACCGCGCCCTATGACGGCGTGGCCGAAACCCTGGCCCGGCTGAAGGCGGCGGGCAAGAAGACGGTGATGCTGTCCAACGCGCCGCGCCGCGCCTCGGCCCTGGTGACGCTGATGGACGGCATGGGCATCGCCCGCGATCTCTATGGCGAGGTGATGAGCTCGGGCGAGGCGGTGCATCTGGAGATGATGCGGCGGGCCGACCCCTGGTTCGCCGCCCTGGGACGGCGCTGCCTGCATGTGGGGCCGGAACGGGACCGCAATATCTTCGAGGGCCTCGATCTCGATCTGGTGACCGAGGTGGCCGAGGCCGATTTCCTGATGAATACCGGCCCCGACAAGTTCGAGGAAACGGTGGCCGATTACGCGCCGCTGCTGGATCAGGCCCTGGCCCGCCGCCTGCCCATGGTCTGCGCCAACCCCGATCTCATCGTCATCCGCAAGGGCCAGGAAATCATCTGTGCCGGCATGCTGGCCCGCTATTACGCCGAACGCGGCGGCGATGTCCGCTATCGCGGCAAGCCCGATCCGGCCATCTACGGCACCTGCCTCGATATTCTGGGGCTGACGGACCGGGCGCGGGTGATGGCGGTGGGGGATTCCTTCCACACCGATATCGCCGGGGCCCGCGCCGCCGGCATCGACGTGCTGTTCTGCACCGGCGGCATTCATGCCGCCGAGATCGGTACGCGCTATGGCGAAAAACCCGATCCCGCCCGCATCGAGGCGGTGATCGCCGCCCACGATGGCCTGCGTCCGAGCGCCGCCGTTGGCGGCTTTTTATGGTGATCGCCGCGAAGCGGCGGGCGCCATTGGCGGCTTTCTTTGGTAATTGCCGCTAAGAGCGGCGCCGCCATTGGCGGCTTTTTATGGTGATCGCCGCGAAGCGGCGGGCGCCATCGGCGGCTTTCTTTGGTGATTGCCGTCAGGTCTTCATGCGGGCGATGGTGCCGGTGGTGCTCTGGCCGGCCACCAGATCGGCCAGCACCACCTTGCCGCCCCAGCTTTGCACCAGATCGGCGCCCACCACCTTGTCGATGCTGTAGTCGGCGCCCTTGACCAGCAGGTCGGGCTTCAAGGCGGCGATCAGCTCATAGGGGGTGTCCTCGCCGAAGATCACCACCAGATCCACGTTGGCCAGCGAGGCCAGCACGGTGGCCCGGGCCGCTTCCGATTGCACCGGACGGGTGGGGCCCTTCAGCCGCTGCACCGAGGCGTCGCTGTTCAGCCCCACCACCAGGCGGTCGCAGGCGGCGCGGGCCTGGGCCAGCAGCGACACATGGCCCGGATGCAACAGATCGAAGCAGCCGTTGGTGAAGCCCACCGTCTGGCCCTTGTGCTGCCAGCGCGCCACCAGATCCATGGCGGCGGTGCGGTCCAACACCTTGGCCTCGCCGGCCACGATGTCGGAATGGTGCAGGGCGGCCACCAGATCCGAGGCATAAGCCACGGCGGTGCCCACCTTGCCCACCACGATCCCGGCGGCGATGTTGGCCAGCCGGGCCGAATCCTCGAAGCCGAGGCCGGCGGCCAGGCAGGCCGCCATGCTGGCCACCACGGTATCGCCGGCGCCGGAGACGTCGAACACCTCGCGGGCCTCGGCGGGCAGATGCAGCACGGCGCCATCGGCCGACACCAGACTCATGCCGTCCTGGCTGCGCGTCACCAGCACATTTTCGATGCCGCAGGTTTCGATCAGATGGCGGGCGGCGGCGATCACCTCGGCGTCGCTGCCCACGGCCATCTGGGTGGCATCGTGCAGTTCCTTGCGGTTGGGGGTGACCATGGTGGCGCCGCGATACAGGCTGTAATCGTTGCCCTTGGGATCGATGATCACCGGCTTGCCGGCGGCGCGCGCCCCTTCGATCAGGCGGCGGGTCATCCCGGACGACAGCACGCCCTTGCCGTAGTCCGACAGCACCACCACGCCGACGCCGGCGAACAGCTGTTCGGCGGCCTGGAGCAGGCGGGTCAGGCTTTCGTCGGTGAGCGGGGCGGCGCTTTCACGGTCGGCGCGCAGCAGCTGCTGGCCCCCGGCCACGAAGCGGGTCTTGATGGTGGTGGGGCGTCCGCCCTCCACCACCAGGAAGGGATCCACCTCGGGATGCTCGCCCAACAGCCGGGTCACGTCGTTGCCGGCGTGATCGTCGCCCACCACCGAGAGGAAATGCGGATGCGCCCCCAGGGCCACCAGATTGCGCACCACGTTGCCGGCGCCGCCCAGCATCACCGCGTCGCGGGTGACGCGCAGCACCGGGATCGGCCCTTCCGGCGAGATGCGCTCCACCTCGCCGTAGGTGAAGAAATCGAGCATGACGTCGCCGATGCACAGAACCCGGCCCCCTTGCAGGCTGGGAACACGGGCGGCGAGAGCGGAATGATCGGACATGGGCAACGGACTCTGAAGAGATCGAGGAAACTGCAAGGTTGGCTAACGCATGTCCGGGCGGGTTGCAAGTCCTAACCAAATGAGATTCGGGCGACAAGGCCTCTGGTTGCGGGCGGCGGGGAATGTTATGTCTTGAAGGGTATGGCGGTCCCCCCGCTGGGATCTGGATGTTGAGGAGGGGGTATGAGCAGTCCGGTGCCCGACGCCGACGGTCCTGAAATCGTCACGCAGGAGAGTTTGCTCCTGGGGGCGGTGGAGCGCGTGGGCAGGATCCGCGACGGGCGCCTGGGGGTGGTGATCTTTCTGTCGCGTCTGAAGCCGCAGAATCGTCAGGAGGGGCATATCCGCATCGCCCTGCGCATGCTGGAGCCCATGGTCAACGCCTATCGCGGCCAGATGTTCCTTTTCGCCAATTCCGACATCGTCCTGCTGCTGAAGGATCCCAACGAGCTCGATGTCGAGAACATGGTCTATAAGCTGCGCGCCCTGTTCTCGAAAGACCCGCTGACCTTTGCCGACAGCGGCGACGGGCAGGACCGCTTTTGCAGCTGGTTCGATCTGGGCGGCAATGATTATCAGGCCTTCCTGGCCCTGGCCCAGGATGCCGCGCAGGAGGCGCGCCAGAAAAGCCGCGCGATGGCCCGCGTCGAGGCCCAGCCCATGGACGCCAAGGCGCTGGACGGTATTCTCGTCCGCCTGAAGGCCATGGACGTGTCGGGGCTGGTGTCGCGCCAGGCCGCCATGGTGCTGACCGACACGCAGACGGCGGAAGTGCTGTTCCAGGAATATTACGTCTCCATGGCCGAGTTGCAGAAGGCCCTGGCCCCCGATGTCAACCTGCTGGCCAACCGCTGGCTGTTCCAGCATCTCAGCCTGACCCTGGACCGCCAGGTGCTGACGGCGCTGTCGCGCCTGGCCCTGCGGAAGAAGCCCGGTCAGATCAATCTCAATCTCAATATCGCCACGGTGCTCAGTCCGGATTTTCAGCGTTTCCTGAAAAGCGGCGCCGAAGGCATGACGGTGGCGGTGGAATTCCAGGTGCTGGACATGCTGGCCGACAGCCGCGGCTATTTCGCGGCCCGCGCCTTGCTGCGCCAGCATGGCGCCCAGGTGGTGGTGGACGGCCTTAACGATCTCACCTTGCAGTTCATGGAGGTGGAGCATTTCGGCGCCGACCTCTACAAGCTGTCGTGGAGTCCCGAACTGAAGGACGGCGATCACGGCGCCCTGCCGCTGGCCAGCCTGGATCCCGAAACGCTGCTGCTGGCCCGCTGCGATTCCGAGGCCGCCATCGCCTGGGGCGTGGAACGCGGCCTGAAGCGCTTTCAGGGCCGCTATGTGGATGCCATGCTGGCCGCCTTCACCATGGCCCATTGCGATCATGCCGCCGCCTGCACCCTGCAGCAGTGCGTGGCCCGCCATGGCGTCATCACCGGGGCCCTGCGCGGCGCCTGCGGCAATCTCGACATGCTGGACAGCCTGCCGGTGATGCGCGCCCCCAAGATCCGCCCCAGGGAGACGTAAGCCATGCTGCCCCCCCGTGAGGAACGCCCCATGAGCGCGCAGCAGCGCGCCATCGCCCAGCGCCTGGTCGGCCAGGAAACCCTGCTGGTGGATTATGTGCAGAAGCTCGACAAGCACCGCCGCGGCCGCCAGGCGGTGGTGATCAAGCTGTCGGGGCTGCAGGCGGTCAATCGCCGCGAACACCATGTGCGCATCGCCTTGAGCGGCTTCGAGCCGCTGATCCGCCAGTTGAAGGGGCAGGTGTTTTCGCTGACCAACAGCGACATCGTCTTCATTTTCCGGGACTCGGCGCGCGAGGAGGTGGAGGCGGCCATCGTCAAGCTGCGCTTCCTGTTCGGCGATGATCCGCTGCTGGCCGACGAGGGCTATGCCGGCAAGGCCAGCTTCATCAACTGGTATCTGCTGGAGCGCGATTACGACGCCCTGCTGCAGGTGGTCAAGCAGGCCGCCGCCGACGAGGAGCAGCGCCGCGCCCTGGAACGCACCAAGAGCATGATGGCGCAAACCCCGGCGGTGCGCCTGCAAGGGCGCGGCGATCCCTTGACGCCCGACATGCTGGCCAAGGTCGAGGACGCCCTGGTGCGGGCCGATCTCGGCAACATGATGCGCCGCCAGGCCATTTGCGCCATCGTCGGCAAGGTGGCGCCGCAGCCGGTCTATTACGAGTTGTTCATCTCCATCGCCGATCTGCGCTCCACCATTCTGCCCAACGTCAATCTGGCCTCCAGCCCCTGGCTGTTCCAGCAATTGACCGAAACCCTCGACAAGCGGGTGCTGGCCCTGCTCAACAAGCATGACGACCGCACCATCGCCGGCGACATCAGCATCAATCTCAATGTGCAGACCCTGCTGTCTCCGGAATTTCTGGTGTTCGACGACAATCTGAAGGCCAGCATGCGCGGCACCATCGTGCTGGAATTGCAAAAGGTGGATGTGTTCGCCGATCTGGGGGCCTTCCTCTTCGCCCGCGATTTCGCCCATGATCGCGGTTACCGCATCTGCATCGACGGCGTCACCATGGAGAACCTGCCCTTCGTCGACCGCGAGCGGCTGGGGGTGGATCTGGTCAAGGTGATCTGGGATCCGGCCATGCTGGAGGGGGCGATGCCCGGCGGCGACAGCCTGGAAAGCTATTTCCGCCGTTGCGGCCCGTCGCGCTCCATCCTCTGCCGCTGCGACGAGCAGGACGGCATCGATTGGGGGCAGTCGGTAGGCATCACCCTGTTCCAGGGCCGCCATGTGGAGGCCCTGCTGGCCGCCGAGCAGGTTCGCCTGCGCGGTCTGGCGGCACGGCGGCGCTAAGGACCGGCCTCATGGAGCGGGTCACGGTATCGCTGGACGAGGATCTGCTGCGCCAGTTCGACGGCCATATGGCCCGGCACGGCTACGCCAACCGTTCGGAGGCGGTGCGCGACATCCTGCGCCGGACCTTGGAGGCCGAGCGCCTGGCCGAGGACGAAACGGGGCATTGCGTGGCCTGCCTCTCCTACATCTATAACCACCATGAACGGGAGCTGTCCCGCCGCCTGACCCAGGCCAGCCACGATCATCACGATCTCACCCTCTCGACCCTGCATCTGCATCTCGATCACGAAACCTGCATGGAGGTGGTGCTGCTGCAGGGGCCGACCGGGGCGGTGCGCCGTTTCGCCGACACCCTCGCCGCCGAAACCGGGGTGCGCCACGGCCAGCTCAACGCCGTGCCGGTGGATATGGGCGGCGGGCATCATCATCACCACCATCCGCATCCATCTCCGTCCTCTCCGTCCGGCGAGACGGCGGGCGCCAGCCGCCACACGCACGCCCGGCCCAAAACCTGACCCCGCCGCCTTGACAGGCGTCTGCGCGTATGAATAATCCGAAAAAGTTCATACGCATCACGCCGGCAGGGGGCCCCATGCATATTCCCGACGGGTATCTCAGTCCCGCCACCTGCGCCGCGGCCTATGCGGCGGCGCTGCCGGTCTGGGCGGTGGCGCTGCGGCGGGTGAAGCGGCTGCTGCAAAGCCGGCTGGTGCCGCTGCTGGCGGTGGTCTCGGCCTTCTGCTTTGTGGTGATGATGTTCAATCTGCCCATTCCCGGCGGCACCACCGCCCATGCGGTGGGCATGGGGCTGGCCGCCGTGCTGCTGGGGCCGTGGGCGGCGTCGCTGGCCATTTCCATCGCCCTGCTGATCCAGGCGCTGTTTTTCGGCGATGGCGGCCTTACCACCTTCGGCGCCAATTGCCTCAACATGGCCATCGTCGGCTCCTTCGCCTCCTATGCCGTTTACCGTCTGCTGGCCGGACGGGCGCCGCTGCAGGCCCGCCGCCGGGTGGTGGCCGCCGCCGTGGCCGGCTATGCGGGCATCAATATGGCGGCCTTTCTGGCGGCCTGCGAATTCGGTCTGCAGCCGCTTTTGTTCCATGACGCCGCCGGCACGCCGCTTTACGCGCCCTATCCGCTCGGCGTGGCCCTTCCGGCCATGATGCTGGCGCATCTGACCCTGGCCGGCGCCGCCGAGGCGGTGATCGCCGCCGGGGTGGTGGCCTATCTGCAACGCTCCAATCCATCGTTGCTGGAGGCGCCGCTGCTGGGGGGCTCCGGTCTCCGGTGGGGGAGCTTGCGGTCCTTATGGATCGGGTTGGGCGCGCTGATGGTTTGTTCGCCGCTGGGCCTGCTGGCGGCGGGCACGGCCTGGGGGGAATGGGCTCCCGGCGATTTACAAAACGCCGGGATCCGCCAACAGATCGCCCGGGCCTCCTCCGATGTCGCTCCGCCCGTCCATGTCCCCGCCGGGTTGGAACGTCTGGCCGGGCTCTGGCACGCCCCTCTGCCCGATTACGCCCCCGCCTTTCTGCACAACGCCACGGTGGGATACGCGGTGAGCGCGATGGTGGGCTGCGGCCTGATCCTTCTGTTGCTGGCGGCGCTCTCGGCCCTGTGGCGCGGCGGCAGGAGCGCCTGAGGGTATGGGCGAGCACTCCTTTCTGCCGGGTCACCGGCATGGCGGCGGTGTTCTCGACCGCCTGGGCGAGGGCCTGCTGGCGGCCCTGCGTCATGGGCTGGAGGCTGACGATCTGGCCCGCCGTCCCGGCCTGCTGCAAGGGCTGGACCCCCGCGTCAAACTGGCGGGCGCGCTGGCCCTGATGCTGATGGCGGTCTGGGTGCGGACCTTGCCGGTGCTGGCGGCGCTGCTGGGGCTGGCGGCGGGGCTGGCTCTGGTTTCGCAGGTGCCGCTGGCCCGGCTCATGCGGCAGGTGTGGCTGGGCGTTCTGGCCTTTACCGGCCTTTTGGCCCTGCCCGCCCTGGTGCTGGTGCCGGGCCGGGTGCTGTTTCATCTGCCGCTGCTGTCCTGGCCGGTGACGCTGCAGGGGCTGCGCAGCGCCGCTTTTCTGGTGGGGCGGGCGGAAACCTCGGCCAGCTACGGGCTGTTGCTGATCCTGTGCACCCCCTGGCCGCACCTTTTGAAAAGTCTGCGGCTGTTGCGGGTGCCGCTGGTGCTGGTGGTTATTCTGGGCATGACGCACCGCTATATTTTTCTGCTGCTGCACAGCGCCGTGGATCTGGTGGAGGCGCGGCGCAGCCGGGCGGTGGGGCCGCTGCCGCCGCGCGAACGCCGCCGCCTGGTTACCGGGGCGGCGGGGGAACTGCTGGGCCGGGCCCTGGATCTGGGCGGCGAGGCGCATCTGGCCATGATCGCGCGCGGTTTTGGCGGCGAGATCCATCTTCTCGATGATTTCCGCCTGCGGACGCGCGACGGTGCCGCCCTGGCCGGGCTGGCGCTGACGCTGGTCGCGGCCTGGTGGTGGGGGGGACGATGACGGCGCTGTTCGACCTGAACGACGTGCACTACGCCTACCGCGACACCCCGGCCCTGACCGGCCTCAGCCTCGCCGTCGAGGCGGGGCGGCGGGTGGCCTTGCTGGGGGCCAACGGCTCGGGAAAATCCACGCTGTTGCGGGTTCTGGACGGACTTTATTTTCCCGACAGCGGCACGGTGACGGCCTTCGGCGCGCCCCTGACCCGGCAAGCCCTGGCCGACGAGGCGACCGCCTTCGCCTTCCGCCGCCGCGTCGGCTACGTGTTTCAGAACGCCGATATCCAGCTTTTCAATCCCACGGTGTTCGACGAACTGGCCTTCGGTCCGCTGCAATTGGGGCTGCCGCGCGCCGAAATCCGCCACAAGGTGGAAGAGGCCCTGGTCCGCTTCGATCTGGCAGCCTTGCGCGACCGCGCTCCGCACCGGCTATCGGGCGGCGAAAAAAAGCGGGTGGCCCTGGCTTCGGTACTGATTCTGGAGCCGGACGTGCTGCTGATGGACGAGCCGACGGCGGCGCTCGACCCGCGCAGCGCCGGCGAGATCATCGCCCTGCTGGCGGCGCTGCAAGACAGCGGCCGCACCGTGATCACCGCCACCCATGATCTCGACAGCCTGGCCGCGATCGCCGACCTGGCCGTGGTGCTGCAGGACGGCCGCGTCGCGGCCCAGGGGCCGGTGGCCGACATTCTGGCCGATCACGCCCTTCTGGCCCGCACCCGGCTGCTCAAACCTCATGCGGACCTGAGGTGACCAGCCTCCCGCCTTGCCTTTCCGCTCCGGCGGGGGGATGCTGATGTCCTGATACGTCAAAGGGATAAAGGACGGGCGCGATGTTTCAGACGGCGGAACTGGGGCAGACCATCTCGAAAGCGGATTTCGATCTCGTTGCCGACGATCTCAGGCTGGAGCTTTTGGCGGTGCAGCAGGAGCTGCGCGGCGCCGATTTTCCGGTGATCGTGGTGTTCGCCGGGGTGGACGGCGCCGGCAAGGGGGAATCGGTCAATCTCATCAACGAGTGGATGGATCCGCACTGGATCCAGACCCGCGCCTACGGCGAAGCCTCGGACGAGGAGCGCGAGCGTCCGGCCTATTGGCGGTTCTGGCGCGATCTGCCGCCCAAGGGCCAGATCGGGCTGTTCCTCAGCTGCTGGTATTCCCGCCCCATTCTCGACCATGTGCACGGCCATATGGGCACCGCCGATTTCGACCGCCATCTCGACCGCATCGCCGATTTCGAGAAAACCCTGGCCGCCGATGGCGCGCTGATCGTCAAATTCTGGATGCATCTGGGCCGCGACGCCCAGAAGCGGCGCCTGAAGCAGCTGGAGAAGGATCCGCTGCAAAGCTGGCGGGTCGGCAAGGCCGATTGGCGCAACTGGAAACTGTACGATCGTTTCGTCGCCACCGCCGAACGGGCGGTGCGCCGCACCGACAGCGGCCAGACCCGCTGGATCATCGTGGAGGGCGAGGATTCCCGCTACCGCAGCCTGACGGTGCTGACCACTCTGCGCGACGCCATCCGCCGCCAGCTGACCCAGCGGGAAGCCCGTCTCAAGGTGATCCGCGAGGCCCGCGCCGCCAGCGAGGCGCTGCGTTCGGCCGAACTGCAGCGGGTGCAGGCCGAACGGGCCGCCATCGAGGCGCAGGCGGCGGCCGAGGCCAAGGCCGGGGCGGCGGGCCGCAAGGTGGCCACCGTCAAACTGGCCGAGGACGGCTCGCTCAGGCCGCTGACGGTGCTGGACGCCCTGGACATGGGCCTGGCCCTTCCCAAGGAAGAGTACAATCAGGCCTTGCGGCAGCTGCGGGCCGAATTGTCGCAGCTCTGCCGCCAGGCCAAGCAGCGCGGCATTTCCACCCTGCTGGTGTTCGAGGGCCCCGACGCCGCGGGCAAGGGCGGCGCCATCCGCCGCCTTACCGCCGGGCTCGATGCCCGCGATTACCGGGTGATCCCCACGGCCGCCCCCAGCGACGAGGAGCGGGCCCAGCATTACCTGTGGCGCTTCTGGCGGCATCTGCCGCGCGCCGGCCGGGTCACGGTGTTCGACCGCAGCTGGTATGGCCGCGTGCTGGTGGAGCGCATCGAAGGCTTCGCCACCGCCGATGAGTGGATGCGGGCCTATGCCGAGATCAACGATTTCGAGGAGCAATTGGTCCAGGCCGATGCGGTTTTGCTGAAATTCTGGATTCAGATCACCAAGGATGAGCAGTACCGCCGCTTCAAGGAACGGGAAAGCGTGGCCTTCAAGGCGTGGAAGCTGACCGACGAGGATTGGCGCAACCGCGCCAAGTGGGATCAATACGAACTGGCGGTGCACGAGATGGTGGAGCGCAGCAGCACCAAGACGGCGCCATGGATCCTGGTGGAGGGCAACGACAAGAACCACGCCCGCATCAAGGTGCTGCGCACGGTGTGTACCCATCTGAAGGCGCGGCTGGACGCCGGGCAGGCTTAATCCGTCGCCGGGCCGCGTGCCGGGGGCTGGGCCTGATGCAGGGCCATGCGCTCGGCGCTGCGGAACAGCGGGCGGCCGTGCACATGATCGGGCCGGGCCTCGACGGGGCCGCCGGCGCGCATGGGGCGCGGGGCGAAGCGGCCCAGGCTGGCCACGCGGTCGTACATGACGATGGCCCCGGCAATGCCCAGATTGACGCAGAACTGCGTAGGGATCTTGATGACATGGTCGCAGCGGGCCAGCAGGGCGGGGGTCAGCGAGCCCCGTTCCCGCCCCAGCACATAGGCGGCCTGGGCCGGGTGATGGAAACTGGGCAGATCGACGGCGTCCTCCACCAGTTCCACCCCCACCAGCTTGCAGCCGGCCGGCAGCGCCAAAGCCTCGAGATCGGGGAAGGCGTAGAACGGCACCTGATCCACGGCGTCCGAGGTATCGGCGGTTTTGCCGCCGCTCTTGGTGTAGTCGGCGGCGATGGTGAAGACGAAACTGGCCCCGAAGGCATGGGCCGAACGGAACAGGCTGCCCACATTGGCCTGTTTGCTCACCCCTTCCACCCCTATGCCGAAATAGCCGCGCATGCGATAACGTTGCCTCATCAAGGATAAAAACGCTTCCGCCCGCATCATGGCGGTCCGGGCGGCGGGATCAAGGAGGAAAGTGCATGCGGGCGGTCATCTGTTCCGAACTGGGAGACGAAAGCGGCCTGACGGTGTGTTCGGTGCCCGAACCGGCGCTGACGGCGGGCGGCGTGCGCATCGCCGTGAAGGCGGCGGGGGTGAATTTCGCCGATGGCCTGCTGATCGCCGGAAAATACCAGCAGAAGCAGGAGCCGCCCTTCATCCCCGGGTTCGAGGTGGCGGGCGAGGTGCTGGAGGTGGCCGAAGGGGTGAGCCTGTGCAAACCCGGCGACCGGGTCATGGCCAATGTGGATTGCGGCGGTTTCGCCGAGCAGGTGGTGGCGCGGGAAAGCGACGTTTACGTCATACCCGCGCGCATGGGCTGGGCCGATGCCGCCGGGTTTCCGGTGGTGTGGGGCACCTCGCACCACGGTCTGGTGGAAAAGGCCCGGCTGAAAGCGGGAGAAACCCTGCTGGTGCACGGCGCCGCCGGCGGCGTGGGGCTGACGGCGGTGGCGGTGGGCCGGGCCCTGGGGGCGACGGTCATCGCCACGGCGGGCGGTGCCGAAAAACTGGCGGTGGCCGCCGCCATGGGGGCCGATCACGGTATCGATTACAAAAGCGAGGATGTGCGCGAGCGGGTCCGGGCCCTGACCGGCGGCCGCGGCGCCGACGTGGTTTATGATCCGGTGGGCGGCGACGTGTTCACCGCCTCGCTGCGCAGCACCGCCCCCGATGGCCGGCTGATGGTCATCGGCTTCGCCAGCGGCACGGTGCCGCAAATCCCGGCCAATCTGCTGCTGGTGAAGAATCTCACGGTGATCGGCTACTGGTGGGGCGCCTATCGCAGCCTCGATCCGGCCGGGCTGCGCCGCAGCTACGACAGCCTGCTCGACTGGTACGACAAGGGCGTGATCACCCCGCATGTGTCGCAGCAGCTGCCCCTGGCCGAGGCGGGCCGGGCCATCGCCCTGCTGAAGGGCCGCGCCGCCACCGGGAAGGTGGTGTTGACGGTATAATTCGCATTCTGCAGTCGCAGTTTGCGATATCCGGCGGGCTTTCCGCTCCGCCACCACCGGCTTTCGGTGTTTTTTGAGGCGGCGTCTTTGGCACGACGGTTGCTTTTCCCGGCTCGGGACCCGAACCGGGAGGACAACACCGTGGACAGCACCATGCGCAAGATGATCGCCGAAGCCTATGACGAAACCGTGGCCGAAGCCCTGGCCCAGGGGCAGCCGCAGGCGGTGGCCCACCGCGAGGGGGTGACCGCCGCCGCCATGTTTCTGTCCTCCATGACCGGTGTCGAGGATGCCGCCGCCCGCAGTTCGGTGGAAAGCCTGCGCCTGGACGCCGCCTGATGTTGAACATGTCGCTCAACGCCCCGCCGCCCGACGAGATCATCATCCGCTGGAGCAACGATCTCAGCGTCGGCATTCCCTCGCTGGACGAGGATCATAAGATCCTGGTGGATCTTTTGAACAGCACCCTGGTGGCCTGCTACGCCGGCTTCGGCGACGAGCATGTGAGCCTGATCCTCGACGAACTGTTCCGCTACACCGAAATTCATTTCGACCGCGAGATCGCCCTGCTGACGGTGTCGGGCTATCCCGACTGGGAGCGGCACAAGCGGGAACACGATCAGTTGTACGCCCGTTTGCAGGCCATCGCCCGGCAGGCCCGCGGCGAAGCGCCGCAAGGGCTCAGCCGCGAGGTTTTGAGCTTTCTGCGCGCCTGGCTGTTCGATCATATCCAGCGCCACGACCGCCAGTACGTCGAGCATCTGCGCCAGGCGTGATAGCCAATCCCGTTGATCGGACCCGATCAACGGAGCCCCTCAAGCGGCGCTGGTCAGCACCCGGCGGATTTCCTCCTGCAGCCCCACCGGATCCACCGGTTTGCTGAGATAGCCGTTCATTCCCGCCTCACGGCACAGATCCTGATCGCTTTGGAAAGCGTTGGCGGTCATGGCGATGATGGGGATGGCGCGGCGGTCGGCGTCCAGGGCGCGAATGGCCCGGGTGGCGTCCAGTCCGTCCATGTCGGGCATCTGCATATCCATGAGAACCAGATCGTAATGGCCCGGCGCCGCCGCCGCGATGCGCTGCAGGGCCTCGCGCCCGGTATGGGCCAGGTCGAAGCGATGGCCGTCGCGGGCCAGCAGGGCCTGCACCACCATGGCGTTCACGGGATTGTCCTCGGCCAGCAGGATGGACAGGGGCGGGAGGGGGGCGGGGGGCATGACGACGAAATCCTGAAGAGGCGGCGGGCTGGCATCGGGCAGGGTCAGGCTCACGGTAAAGGTGCTGCCCCGGGTGGGTTGGCTTTCCACGGTGATGGAGCCGCCCATGGCCACGGCCAGGCGGCGGCTGATGGCCAGGCCCAGACCGGTGCCGCCGAAACGGCGGCTGATGCTGGCATCGGCCTGATGGAAGGGTTGGAACAGGCGGGTTTGCGCCTCGGGCGCGATGCCGATGCCGGTATCGGCGATGGTGCAAAGGATCTGGTGGCGGCCATCCGGCAGGCGGCGGCTGGTGACGCCCACGTCGACGCGGCCGTGATCGGTGAATTTGATGGCGTTGCCGATGAGATTGAGCAGGATCTGGCGCAGGCGGGCGGCATCGCCCAGAAGCCATTCGGGCAGCCGGCCGCAGTTCAAGGCAAGCGCGATGCCTTTGGCCTCGGCGTGGCCGCGCATCAGGTCCACCACATCGGCGAGCAGCTTGGGCAGGGCGAAGGGGGCCGTGTCCAGATCCAGACGGTCCTGCTCCAGTTTGGAAAAATCCAGAATATCGTTCAGGATGGTGAGCAGGCTTTCGCCCGAGCCGGTGATGATGCGCACCCAGTCGCGCTGCTCCGGCGTGAGATGGGTGTCCATGAGGAGGGCGGCCACGCTGATGATGCCGGTCATGGGGGTGCGGATCTCGTGGCTCATCATCGCCAGGAAATCGCTCTTGGCGCGGTCGGCGGCCTCGGCCGCCTCCTTGGCGCGGCGCAAGGTGGCTTCGTGCTCCTTCAAGGCGGAAATATCCATGACGGCGGCGAAGATACAGGGGCGGCCGTCCTGATCGTCGCGCACCAGGGTGACGTTGGCCCAGAAAACGCGGCCCTCCACCGTGCGCAGGCGCAGTTCCAGAAGGCGGGGGCCGGTGGCTTCCTTCACCAGGGCCCGCACCTTGGAACGGTCCGCCGGATCGGCGTAGAAGTCGCCGATGGTGGGAAGCGGGCCGGTGTCGCGCAGGCCCAGCAGGGTGGCGAAGGCCTCGTTCCAGAACAGCAGGCGGCCATCGGCGATATCGACGATCAGCAGCGGCAGCGGCACGCTGGCCAAAAAGGTGCGCGAACGCCGTTCACTGGCGGCGATGCGGTCCAGGGCGCGGCGGCGCTGATCGATTTCCACCTGCAGGGCGGCGGTGCGTTCGGCCACCCGGTCCTCCAGCAGGGCGCGGGCCTGATGTTCGGCCTCCAGCGAGCGGGCCAGGGCCAGGCGGGATTGGGCCTGTTCCCGGCGCAGGCGGTAGGCCAGGGCGATGCCCAGCCCCACCACATGCACCAGCGCCGTCACATGCGCCCGCCAGTCCTCGTGATCCAGGGCGGGCAGAAAGCCCAGGAAGCGGGAGATGGCGATGGAGAACCCCACCACATTGGCCGAAAAAGCCAGCAGGAACAGGCTGGCCGAGGGCACCTTGCGCCACCACAGATAGGCGGCGGCCCCTTCCGCCAGCAAGAGCCCGGCCAGTACCAGGCTGTTGAGCCAGGGGGCGACCAGGGCCCAATGTCCGTCGGCGGCCAGCACGCCGCACAGGGCGGCGGCAACGGCCAGCAGGCGGAACAGCCAGGCCAGACGCGGCAGATAGCGGGGCAGGTCGAGGAGAACGAGGAAGGCCAGGGCGCCGATCAGGGCGCAGGTGGCGCCGGCCACGCCCACCAGCCGGCTGGTGAGAGCCGGGCTGTCGGGCCACAGCAGGGTGACGGCCAGGCCGCTCAGCATGAACAGCACGGCGATGGCCGAGGAGACATAGAGGCTGTAGAGCAGGAACAGGCGCTGGCGCAGCCACAGCCCCAGCACCGCCGACATCACCACCATCAGTCCCAGGGCGCCGAAGATCAGCCCCAGTTTCAGAAGATCGGCATTGTCGGTGGCGATCAGGCGCGGCGTGGTCAACACCCGCAGCCCGAGGATCATGGAACTGCCGGTCTGGATCCGCAGATAAACGGTGCGCGGGGCGGCGGCCACGGGCAGGCGCAGCACGAAGGCGCGGCTGGCCCAGTCGCGGCTGGACAGGGGCAGGAAATTGCCGGTGGCGCGGGCCTGGAAACGGCCGGGACGCGCCGGATCGGGGAAATAGGCGGTGATGCTGTTGACGAAGGGCGGCAGCATGCTCAGCCACCAGTCGGTGGCGGCGCCGGCGGCGGCGCTCACCGTGAAGCGCAGCCAGACGGTATCGCGGGTGAAGCCCAGGGCCAGTTGCGAGGAGAGCGGCCGGAAGCGTGCGGCCCAGGCCGGGCCGGCCACCTGATCCACGCTCAGCGTTCCGGCGGGATCGCGCAGCATATCGAGATGGCCCGAGAGGGAGCGCAGACTGTCGCCGGCCGCGAGACGGAGGGGCGGATTGGCGTCGGCGCGCGCCGGAAGCGGCATCAGCAGCATAAGCAGAAGCACCGCCAGCAACCGCAGGGCGGTTTGGGCGGCATGACCGGGAACATGCAAAGCGGACCATCGCCGCATCGTGGACCTTGTCCTTCTGGTGAGCCTATCCCGGCAAGGTTTCACATTGTTCCCGTTCCTGACCAGGGGAAAAAGAGCTCCTGATCATTTTCCGGCCCGGCCCGGACGGAAACCGCGCGCTCCGGCGGCGGGCGTCCGCCGGAGCGCGGGCGGTGTCAGTCCTCGTCGCGGTATCAGTCCTCGTCCTCGTCCTCGCCGGCGGGCTGACCCGACAGCAGCGACAGCATTTCCACCGGGCGCATATGGGCGTTGCGGGCCACGTCCTTCACCGGCTGCCCGGCCTCGGCGCTGATGCCCTTGGCCTGCAGACGGGCCAGGGCCTCGGGCGCGGTCAGGCCGAAGGCGGCGGCGGCCCGGTCGATGGGCGCCTGGGCCAGGGCCTGGATCACCCGCTGCGGATTGCCGTGTCTCTCGCCCAGCGATCCGGTCAGGCCGATGGTGGACAGCGACAGGCCCACCGCCAGGGTGATGGCGATGAGGGCGGCGGGGCGTTTCAGATAGCCCAGCAGGCCGCGCCAGTAGCGCGAGGCGTGCCACACCGCCAGGGCGGCGAACAGAAGGCCCAGCCATTCATGGGCGGTGCGGAACAGGCCGGGGGTGATATGGAAGAACAAGGCGACGCCGCTGACGGCCATGACCAGGAACAGAACGGCGGCCAGCGGAGTAACGATGTCTCGCAACGTGAATTTCATGATGGATCGGTCCTTCGTGATGTCGAAAGACAGCATAAGGCCGAACATGTCACAAAGTTTGTCGGGGGATCGGGGAAACCGTATCAAAGTGTAACGGCGGGCGTCGCGGCCCTGCCGCCGGCTGGAAACACGGCCCTGCCGCCGGGCGGATACGGATGATAAAGGGGAATTGGTGGAGCCGAGGAGGATCGAACTCCCGACCTACGCATTGCGAACGCGTCGCTCTCCCAGCTGAGCTACGGCCCCACACGAGGGCCGGATAATGAGAGCAAGACGGGGGCGCTGTCAAGGGCATGATCGCGGCGGGATCACCATTCCGGATCGTCGATGGATAAGGGGCTGGATTGTTGCCGCCGACTATGACAAATCTTTCCCGATCCCATAGAGTCCGGTGGCGAGACCGGGTCCGTCCGCGCCGGCGCGTTACCGCAAAGATCAGGAGCCGTCCGGCTCCGTGCAGAGAACCGACTGGAGGAGAGCAATGACTGTTCGCGTCGCCATTAACGGCTTCGGCCGTATCGGGCGCATGGTGTTCCGCGCCGCCACCAAGGAATTTTCCGATATCGAGATCGTGGCCATCAACGATCTGCTGGACGCCGACTATCTGGCCTACATGCTGAAGTACGATTCGGTGCACGGCCGCTTCAACGGCGACATCGCGGTGTCCGGCGGCAATCTGGTGGTCAACGGCAAGACCATCCGCCTCACCGCCGTCAAGGATCCGTCCGAGCTGAAGTGGGGCGAGGTCGGCGTCGACGTGGTGATCGAATCCACCGGCCTGTTCCTGACCAAGGAGGCCTGCGAAAAGCATCTGGCCGCCGGCGCCAAGAAGGTGGTGCAGTCGGCCCCCTCGAAGGACGACACCCCGATGTTCGTCTTCGGCGTCAACCACGAGAAGTATGCCGGTGAAAGCATCGTCTCGGCGGCGTCCTGCACCACCAACTGCCTGGCTCCCGTCGCCAAGGTGCTGAACGACACCTGGGGCGTGAAGCGCGGCCTGATGAGCACCGTGCACGCCGCCACCGCCACCCAGAAGACCGTGGACGGCCCCTCGCACAAGGATTGGCGCGGCGGCCGCGGCATTCTGGAAAACATCATCCCCTCCTCCACCGGCGCCGCCAAGGCCGTGGGCAAGGTGATCCCCGAGCTGAACAAGAAGCTGACCGGCATGTCCTTCCGCGTGCCCACCTCCGACGTGTCGGTGGTGGATCTGACCGTGGAACTGGTCAAGGAAGCCTCCTACGAAGACATCTGCAAGGCCATGAAGGCCGCTTCGGAAGGTCCGCTGAAGGGCATTCTGGGCTACACCGAGGAGAAGGTGGTTTCCACCGACTTCCGCGGCTGCCCGCTGCCCTCCATCTTCGACGCCGACGCCGGCATCGCCCTCGACACCACCTTCGTCAAGGTGGTGACCTGGTACGACAACGAATACGGCTATACCTGCAACATGCTGCGCTTCGTGCGCCATGTGGCCGGCGTGAAGTAAGCACCGCTTTTTCAGAAACAGCGGTTCCAGTGTCTCCCTCCCGCCGCCCGGCGGGAGGGAGATCCCGTTTTCGCAAGAGCGATCAGCAAGGATTGACAGCCATGTTCCGCACCCTCGATCAACTGGACGCCCGCGGCAAGCGCGTGGTGCTGCGTGCCGACCTCAACGTGCCGGCCAAGGACGGCAAGGTCACCGACACCACCCGCATCGACCGCTCCGCCGCCACCATCCGCGAATTGGCGGAAAAAGGGGCCAAGGTCATCATCCTGACCCATTTCGGCCGTCCCAAGGGGCGCGAGGACAAATACAGCCAGAAGCTGCTGGTGGAGCCGCTGGCCAAGGCGGTGGGCCGCCCCGTGGCCTGGGCCGACGACGTGATCGGCCCCGATGCCGTCGAGGCGGTGAAGGCGCTGCGCGACGGTGATGTGCTGCTGATGGAGAACGTGCGCTTCCACCCCGAGGAAGAGAAGAACGATCCGGTGTTCGCCCGCGCCCTGGCCGATCTGGGCGAGGCCTATGTCAACGACGCCTTTTCCACCGCGCACCGCGCCCATGCCTCCACCGAGGCCATCGCCCGTCTGATCCCGGCCTATGCCGGCCGCCTGATGCAGGCCGAGCTGGAAGCCCTGGGCAAGGCCCTGGAGCATCCGCAAAAGCCGGTGGCCGCCGTTGTGGGCGGCGCCAAGGTGTCCACCAAGCTCGATCTTCTGGGCAATCTGGTGGCCAAGGTGGATTATCTGATCATCGGCGGCGGCATGGCCAACACCTTCCTCTACGCCCAGGGCGGCAGCGTCGGCAAGTCGCTGTGCGAGAAGGATCTGGCCGAAACGGCGCGGGCCATCATCGCCAAGGCCGAGGCGGCCAACTGCAAGATCGTGCTGCCCACCGACGTGGTGGTGGCCGGGGAGTTCGCCGAAAACGCCGCCAATCAGGTGGTGGACCTGAACGCCGTTCCCGACGACAAGATGATCCTCGATGCCGGTCCGGCCAGCGCCAAGGCCATCGCCGCGCTGCTGGCATCCTGCAAAACCCTGGTGTGGAACGGTCCGCTGGGCGCCTTCGAAATCGCTCCCTTCGATGCCGCCACCAATGCCGTGGCCCAGGCCGCGGCCACGCTGACCAAGGCCGGAACCCTGCTCACCGTGGCCGGCGGCGGCGATACCGTGGCGGCCCTGGCCAAGGCCGGGGTGGAGGAGGATTTCTCCTACATCTCCACCGCCGGCGGCGCCTTCCTGGAATGGCTGGAAGGCAAAACCCTGCCGGGCGTGGCCGCGCTCGAGGTCAAGACCGGCTGCGGGTGCAGCTGCGGGCACTGATCGCCAAAACACCCCGATCCAATGATACGGACGCCGCCCCGATTCGGGGCGGCGTTTTTTCATAAAAACGCTTCGGCGTTTACCACCGGGTAATTATTGCCTAGTAGGGTGAGGGCATCAGAACACCGGACCATCATCGGGGAACGACCATGGCCAGCACCGCCCTCTCCAGTCTGTCGCGCACCACGAGCAGCAGCCTTTCCCAGGTGCGGGGCGCGGGTGCGGAGATGACGCCGGTCAAGGCCTCGGCGACCTCGTCCTCGGCCCGGGCGGCGGCCTCGTCGGGCAAAAGCGGCAGTCAGGTGGCGGCCAGCGGCAAGACGATGATCAATGTGGACGGCCAGGCGCTGAATCCCAACGCCCGGCGCGGCACCTACCTCAATATCGAGGTCTGATCCCTTAACGTGATGCATTAAATCTGCATCAGGCTTTCAGCTTTGATATGCCCCTCGCCGTGCGGCACAGTTAACGCGCGGCGCTCCAATCTTTACGCGAAATCGTCCAGATCGAGCAGCGAGCGCGCGAAGGCGCGGGCCTCGAAGGGGCGCAGGTCGTCGGCGGCCTCGCCAATGCCGATGGCATGCACCGGCAGGCCGAACTTTTCCGCCAGGGCCACCAGCACGCCACCGCGCGCCGTGCCGTCCAGCTTGGTCAGCACCAGGCCGGTCACCTCGGTCATGCTTTTGAAGATTTCCACCTGGCTGTGGGCGTTCTGGCCCACGGTGGCGTCCAGCACCAGCAGGATATCGTGCGGGGCGCTGGGATCCTGCTTGCGGATCACCCGCACCACCTTCTGCAATTCGGCCATGAGGTCGGTCTTGTTCTGCAGCCGCCCGGCGGTATCGATCAGCAGCAGGTCGTCCTGGCGCTTTTGCGCCTCCTCCAGGGCCTCGAAGGCCAGGCTGGCGGCGTCGGCGCCCTGGCCGCGCGAGATCACCGGGCAGCCGGTGCGTTCGCCCCAGACCTTCAGCTGTTCGACGGCGGCGGCGCGGAAGGTGTCGCCGGCGGCCAGGCTGACCGACAGGCCCTGGTCGCGGAAGCTTTTGGCCAGCTTGCCGATGGTGGTGGTCTTGCCCGAGCCGTTCACCCCCACCATCAGCACCACATGGGGCTTGCGGGCGGGATCGAGGCTCAACGGCCGCGCCACCGGCGCCAGAATGGCGGTGATCTCCTCGGCCAGGGCCTCGCGCACCTCGTCGGCGCTCACCTCCTGATCGAAGCGGGTCTTGGCCAGGGTCTGGGTCACGCGGCGGGCGGTGGCGGTGCCGAGATCGGCGGTGATCAGCAGGTCTTCCAGATCCTGCAGGGCCTCGTCGTCCAGCTTGCGCTTGGTGAAAAGATCGCTGAGGCCCTGGGTCAGGCGCGAGGAGGAGCGGCTCAGACCGGCGCGCAGACGGGCGGCCCAGCTCGGCTTGGCCGGTGCCGGTTCGGCGGCGGCCGTTGCGGTTTCGGCGGCGGCGGGCGCGGGGGCGGCGCTCTTGCCGCCCATCAGGCGGCCCAGCCAGCCGCTTTTCTTTTCGCCGCTCTCGCTCATTCCTGGCACTCCCCCTGCAATTGGCCGTCGGTCACCGCGATGATGCGCGCCGAAACGATGGCGCCTTCGGCGGCGGGCTGGGAGAGTCGCACCGGAAGATAATGTTGGCAATGGCCGAAACCGGGTTTTTCCACCAGCACCTGCGCGGTTTCGCCCAAGCGCGCGGCCAGGAAGGCGGCCATGGCCGCCTCGCCTTCGGCGCGCAGGCGGGCGGCACGCTCCTTGATGGCGGCTTTCTCCACCTGCGGCATGCGGGCCGCCGGGGTGCCGGGGCGCGGCGAATAGGGGAAGACATGCAGATGGCTGAGGCCGGCCTCGGCCACCAGACGCAGGCTGTTGTCGAACATGGCCCCGGTTTCGGTGGGGAAGCCGGCGATGATGTCGGCACCCAGGGCCAGATCGGGGCGCAAGGCCCGCAAGCGTCCGGCCAGGGCCAGCACGTCGGCGCGCAGATGGCGGCGCTTCATGCGCTTCAGGATCATGTCGTCGCCGGCCTGCACCGAGAGATGGATATGCGGCATCAGGCGCGGCTCCTCGGCGATCAGCCGCAGCAGATCGTCGTCGACGCCCATGGGGTCGAGGGAGGACAGGCGCAGGCGCGGCAGTTCCGGCACCTGGGCCAGCAGGCGGCGCACCATCTGCCCCAAGCCGGGGCGGCCGGGCAGGTCGCCGCCATAGGAGGTGATGTCCACCCCGGTCAGCACCACCTCGCCGTAGCCGGCCTGGGCCAGGGCGCGCACCTGTTCGACGATACGGCCCATGGGGGTGCTGCGGTTGGGGCCGCGTCCGAAGGGGATGATGCAGAAGGTGCAGCGATGGTCGCAGCCCTGCTGGATCTCGACGAAGGCGCGGGCCCGGCCCTCGAAGCCGGAAATCAGATGTTCGGCCGATTCCCGCAGGGTCATGATGTCGGTCACATGGATGCGGTCGTCGGCCGGGGTGAAATAGCTCTCGGCCTTCATCTTTTCGGCATTGCCCAGCACCTGATCCACTTCCGGCATGGCGCCGAACTTGGCGGGGTCGATCTGGGCGGCGCAGCCGGTAACGACGATGCGGGCCTCGGGCCGTTCGCGCCGCAGCTTGCGGATGGCCTGGCGGGCCTGGCGTTCGGCCTCGCCGGTAACGGCGCAGGTATTGACGATGATGGTGTCGTCCCAGCCCGCCGCCTTGGCATGGCTGCGGATCACCTCGGATTCGTAGCTGTTGAGGCGGCAGCCGAAGGTGACGACGTCGGGCTCCTTGCTCATGACAGCAGCAGGGGATCGAGGGTGCCGGAAAACGCCAGGCTGGCCGGGCCGGTCATCAGCACGTGATTGTCGTCGCGCCAGGTGATGGTCAGGCTGCCGCCGTCGAGGATCACCTCGGCGCTGCGGCCGGTCAGGCCGCGCCGGGCGGCGGCCACCAGGGTGGCGCAGGCGCCGGTGCCGCAGGCCTGGGTGATGCCGGTGCCGCGCTCCCACACCCGCATGCGGATGCGGCCGGGCCCGAGGATCTGGGCAAACTCCACGTTGGTCTTTTGCGGGAACAGCGGATGATGCTCCACCTGCGGACCCAGTCCGGCCACGTCGGCGGCCTCGGCGTCGGGGACGAAGAACACGGCGTGGGGATTGCCCATGCCGACGCCGCAGGGGGCCTCCAGTCCGCCGATCTCCAGGGGCAGGCGCAGGCTGTCGGTGCCGGCGGCCAGGGGGATGTCGGCGGCTTCCAGCCGGGCCGGGCCCATATCGACGCTATAAAGCCCGTCGCCCGCCGCCTCGGCCCGCAACAGGCCGGAGATGGTTTCGATCACCGCGCGGTCTTGCCCGCTTTCGGCCAGCAGCAGCCGGGCCACGCAGCGGGTGGCGTTGCCGCAGGCGCCGGCCTCCGAGCCGTCATTGTTGTAAAGAGCCATGAAGACGTCGGCGCTGTGCTGGCGCGGCGGCTGCAAGAGCACCAACTGATCGAAGCCGACGCCGCGATGACGGTCGCCGATGCGGCGCACGGCGTCGGGGCTCAAGGCGAGCGGCCGGGTGCGGGCGTCGAGCACGACGAAATCGTTGCCCAGCCCGTGCATTTTCAGGAAAGGTCGGCCTTGCGGCATCAGGGTCTGCATAGCCGGGTTATATGGTGGGCGCCTGGCGAAAGTCCAGCGGCAAGCGGATCCCGGTACGCGGGATCCGCTTGCCGTCCGCACCTTTATTTATGGAAGCGCAGGGTGGTGGCGGCAACGCGGGCGCCCAGCACCTCGGCGGTCTTGAGATCGGCGGCGGGCGGCGCCAGCTCGGCCGGCTCGTCGGCGTTGCTCTGGGCCATGGCGCCGAGGAAGCTGCCCAGGCGGTTCAGATCCTCGACGCTGCCCTTGGAATTGTTGTTGCCGGGCAGGATGTCGAGGCCGGTCCAGATCATGCCGTGCTGGGCGGCGAACACCGCCAGCTGGATCAGGGTGTTCAGCTTGTCGCCCGACTGGCTGGCGGAATTGGTGAAGCCGGCGGCGATCTTGTCCTTCCAGGCGCGGGCGTACCAGGCCTTGGAGCTGGCATCCATGAAGGTTTTAAAGGGGGCGGAGACTCCGCCCATATAGGTGGGCGATCCGAAGATGATGCCCTGGGCCTGCTCCAGGGTCGGCCAATGCTGTTCGATCTGCTCGACCGGCACCAGCACGGCCTTGGCGCCGGAGACGCTGTCCACCCCCTGGGCCACGGCGGCGGCCTGGCGGGCGGTATGGCCGTACCCGGAATGATAGACGACGGCGATCTCAACCATGATGCTCTCCTTGCTGTGTTGTAACGGTAAGTGTAACAATTACATTTTGGGCGAAAGGGTTTAAAGGTCCTGCCGGGCCCGGATGGCGGCGGCGATATCGGCCAGGGTGATCCCGTGCAGTTCCCGCTCCCGCGCCGCCTCGGCCCGGCCGAGAATATCGGTGAGGATGGGGCGGATATTGGCGCCCACCGGGCAGGCCGGGTTGGGTTCCTGCTGCGGCAGCGGCGGGCCTTCGTCCGCGTCCACCGCCCGGGAAATCTCCAGCAGGGTGATGGCGGCGGGATCGCGGGCCAGCGTCGAGCCGCCGCTGATGCCGCGCTGGCTTTGCACCAGCCCGGCCTTGCCCAGAGCCGACAGCAACCGCCGCACCACCACCGGATTGGTGTTGACGCTTTTGGCGATCCAGTCGCTGGTGGCGGGCGGATCCTCCCGCCGCAGCGTCAGCACCGCGCAGACATGGACGGCAACGGCGAAGCGGCAATTCCTGGCCATGGGACTCCCCGGGGCAACAATGTAATCATACTGGTTACATATTAATCCGCTGTCAAGTGATGGCCAGGGCCAGACGGCGGGCCTCGTCCACATTGACGAGGTGGGTGGCGTGCATCTCGCTCAAGGCGGCCTTGAGGTCGGGGTCGGTGACGCGGTCCAATCGCTCGGCCAGACGGCGGGCCACCCAGGCCTGACCGCGCACCAGCAGGTCGAGGCGGGCCGGCCAGTCGGGCAGGGCGGTGATGGCGGCGAAGAAGTCGCCGGTGCGGCTGGTGGGGGTGCCGCCCAGGCGGGTGATTTCGCGCGACAGCAGCACGCAGTAGCGGGCCTCGTCGCGGGCCAGGGCGGGCAGGGCGCGGGCCAGGGCCGGCGGCGCCGCCTGCTGTTCGAAAAAGCGCAGAGCCTTGGCTCCGGCCCGCTCGCATTCCAGCATCAGGTTGAGAAAATCGAGAAGGTCGGCGATATCGGTGGTCATGGGGCCCGTCATTGTCTTGGGGGATCGGTCTCTTATATCTATGCGCCAATCTAGGCACCGCCGCCGCGCCCGGGCTTTGATCCTGGATAAGCCGAAACAACAAAACGTTGACTCAGGGCCGGTCGGCGGCGTACAACCCCATCCTCTCAGTCACCTGGGAAAGCTCCGCCTCCGAGGAGGCCGGCTGGTCCGCGAAGGTTCGCGCACCGGCCTGCACTGTCATTTGGGTCACGAGGTCTTATGTTCGAGAGTTTGAGCAACAAGTTAGGCGATGTCTTCGAGCGGCTGAAAAAGCGCGGCGCGTTGACCGAAGCCGACGTCTCGGAGGCGCTGCGCGAGGTGCGCGTGGCCCTGTTGGAGGCCGACGTTGCTCTGCCGGTGGTCAAGGACTTCATCGCCAAGGTCAAGGAACGGGCCGTCGGCCAGGATGTGGTGCGCAGCATCACCCCCGGCCAGATGGTGGTGAAGATCGTTCACGACACCCTGGTGGAAACCCTGGGCACGGCCGAGGACATCAATCTGGTGGGCGTGCCGCCGGTGCCGGTGCTGATGGTCGGTCTGCAGGGTTCGGGCAAGACCACCACCTCGGGCAAGCTGGCCCTGCGCCTGCGCGGCAAGGAGCGTAAGAAGGTTCTGCTGGCCTCCCTCGACGTCTATCGTCCGGCGGCGCAGCAGCAGTTGGAAATTCTGGCCGGCCAGGCCGAGGTGGGCAGCCTGCCCATCGTCGTCGGCGAACTGCCGGTGGCCATCGCCCGCCGCGCCATGGACGTGGGGCGCCGCGAAGGCTACGACGTGGTGATCCTCGATACCGCCGGCCGCCTGCATATCGATGAACAGCTGATGGCCGAGGTGGCCGCGGTGCGCGACGCCGTCAAGCCGGTGGAAACCCTGCTGGTGGTGGACGCCATGACCGGCCAGGACGCCGTCAACGTGGCGCGCGAGTTCAACGAGAAGGTGGGCGTCACCGGCATGGTGCTGACCCGCGTCGACGGCGACGCCCGCGGCGGCGCCGCGCTGTCCATGCGCGCCGTCACCGGGCGGCCCATCAAGTTCCTGGGCGCCGGCGAAAAGCTCGATGCCCTCGAGGTCTTCCATCCCGACCGCGTGGCGGGCCGTATTCTCGACATGGGCGACGTGGTGTCGCTGGTCGAGAAGGCCATGGAAAGCTTCGAGCACGACGAGGCCGAGAAGCTGGCCGCCCGCATGGCCAAGGGCAAGTTCGATCTGGACGACATGGCCGCGCAGTTCCGCCAGATGAAGAAGATGGGCGACTTGAAGGGCATGCTGGGCATGCTGCCCGGCATGGGCAAGATGAAGTCGCAGATCGAGAACGCCAATATCGACCCGCGCCTGATCAACCGGCAGGAAGCCATCATCCTGTCGATGACCAAGGCCGAGCGGAAGAACCCCGATCTCATCAAGGCCAGCCGCAAGCGGCGCATCGCCGAGGGGGCCGGGGTTTCGGTGCAGGACGTCAACAAGCTGCTGAAAAGCTACCAGCAGATGGCCGACGTCATGAAGAAGATCAGCAAGATGGGCAAGAAGGGCCTGATGCGCGCCGGGCTGGGCAGCCTGCTGGGCGGCGGCGGCGGCCCGGGCGGCTTTGGTGGTTTTGGCCCCGGCGGCTTCGGCCCCGGCGGAAAGTTGGGGGGATAGGGGCCTTAAAAGCGGTCCGATCCCCCGTGCAAGGAGCAGTCCGGCCCCCTGGGCCGGGTTCGATTAAACAGTCAACGACGAGGAAGTACATGTCGCTGAAGATTCGTCTGTCCCGTGGCGGTTCCAAGAAGCGCCCCTTCTACAAGATCGTTCTGGCCGATTCGCGCAGCCCGCGCGACGGCAAGTTCCTGGAGAAGCTGGGCACCTATAACCCCATGCTGCCCCACGATCACGCCGAGCGCCTGATCATGCGGGAAGAGCGCATCAAGCATTGGCTGTCGGTCGGCGCCCAGCCCACCGATCGCGTGGTGAAGTTCTTCACCCAGGCCGGCTATCTCGCCGCCCGTCCGCAGGCCGAGCAGACCAAGCAGCCGGTGCCGAAGGCCAAGGCCCAGGAACGCCTGAAGGAGGCCGCCAAGGCCGCCGAGGCCGCCGCCGCTGCTGCCGCCGAGGCCGCTGCGGGCGAGTAAGTCATGTCCAACCTCTTGTGCGTCGGCGTCATCGTGGGCGCGCACGGGGTGCGCGGCGCGATCCGGATCAAAAGCTTCACCGCCCAGCCCGCCGATCTGGCGGCCTACGGCCCGGTGGAAGACGATCAGGGGCGCCGTTTCCGGCTCACGTTGCTTGGCGAGGCCAAGGGCGTGGTGCTGGCGAAGCTGGCGGGTGTCGCCGACCGCGATGCCGCCGAGGCTTTGAAGGGCGTGAAATTGTGGGTGGATCGCTCCGCTCTGCCCAAGCCCGACGAGGACGAGTTCTATTACTCGGATCTGGTGGGCCTGGCGGCGGAGAGGACCGATGGCAGCCCGATGGGGCGGGTCAAGGGCGTGTTCGATTTCGGCGGTGGCGACATCATCGAGATCTGCGGGCCCGAGGGGGCGGTGATGCTGCCTTTCACCCGCGCCGTGGTGCCGGTGGTGGATATCGCCGGCGGCCGTCTGGTGATCGATCCGCCCGCCGAGGTTGACGGTGAGGACGAGGGCGGCGCCGCGGTGCCGCCGGTCCGGGGGGAATGATGGAAGGCGAACTCCGCTCCTGTTGGACGGCGACGATCCTGACCTTGTTCCCCGAGATGTTTCCGGGTCCGCTGGGGCATTCCCTGGCCGGGCGGGCCCTGGCCGAGGGCAAATGGGCCATTGATGCGGTGAATATCCGGGATTTCGCCCAGGATCGGCACCGCACGGTGGACGATACGCCCTTCGGCGGCGGGGCGGGCATGGTGATGCGCCCCGATGTGGTGGATACGGCCATCAAGGCCGCGCACCGTGTCGGGCCGTTGATCTACCTGACGCCGCGCGGACGTCTTCTGGACCAGGAGCGCGTCAGGAGTTTGGCCGCCGAACCGGGTGTCACCATCCTGTGCGGACGGTTCGAGGGCGTGGACCAGCGGGTGCTGGACGCTCACGGCGCCGAGGAGATCAGCCTGGGCGATTTCGTGCTGTCGGGCGGCGAGCCCGCGGCCCTGATGCTGATGGATGCCGTCGTGCGGCTGCTGCCCGGGGTGACCGGGAACCAGGAGTCGCTGACGGAGGAAAGTTTCGAGTGGGGGCTCCTGGAGTATCCCCACTACACCCGGCCCCAGCAATGGAACGGCCGGTCGGTGCCGGAGGTTCTGCTGTCCGGCCACCACGAGAACATTCGCGCCTGGCGGCAACGTCAGGCGGAAGAGGTAACCAGGCAACGGCGGCCCGATCTGTGGGACCGGTACCGCCGCGGCCAGAAAAGGCTAAATGAGAAGGGTTGAGCCAATGGTCAACATCATTCAGACGCTCGAAAACGAGCAGATCGAGAAGCTGACGTCCGCCAAGACGATCCCCGAATTCTCCCCGGGCGACACCGTCAAGGTCAGCGTCAAGGTCATCGAAGGCACCCGCGAACGTCTCCAGGCCTATGAAGGCGTGGTGATCGCCCGCAAGAACGACGGCCTGAACAGCTCGTTCACCGTGCGCAAGATCTCCTACGGCGAAGGCGTGGAGCGTATTTTCCCGCTCTATTCCCCCAACGTGGCCGAGATCGAGGTGATCCGTCGCGGCGACGTGCGTCGCGCCAAGCTCTATTACCTGCGCGACCGTCGCGGCAAGTCGGCCCGTATCGCCGAGCAGACCACCGGCTACTCGGCCAAGCTGGCCGCCGCCGAGCGCGAAGCCGCCGCGGCTGAAAAGAAGAGCAAGCAGGGCTGATTTCCGGCCCGGCTGGTTTCTTTCAAAGCCTGACGGGGGCGGCTCCTTAACCATGGGAGCCGCGCCCCCGAAGGGTCGCCGTAGTTTTCCGGCGTGGGGCGGGACGGGGCCGGTTCCCGGCTCCTGCCCTTCGCTTTGTTGCAAAAGCGTGGAGCAGCGTAGAACGCCATGGCCAAACCCCGCACCCTGTTCGAGAAGATCTGGGACAGCCACCTCGTGGACGTCCAGAACGACGGCACCTGCCTGATCTATATCGACCGCCACATGGTCCATGAAGTGACCAGCCCGCAGGCTTTCGAAGGCCTGCGCACCGCCGGCCGCACCGTGCGCCATCCCGAGGCCACCCTGGCCGTGGCCGACCATAACGTGCCCACCACCGACCGGTCCAAGGGGATCGAGAACGAGGAATCGCGCATCCAGGTGGAGGCTCTGGAAGCCAACGCCCGCGATTTCGGCGTGGAATATCTGGCCATGGACGACATCCGCCAGGGCGTGGTGCATATCGTCGGTCCGGAACAGGGCTTCACCCTGCCCGGCGCCACCATCGTTTGCGGCGATTCCCATACCTCCACCCATGGCGCCTTCGGGGCCCTGGCCTTCGGCATCGGCACCTCGGAAGTGGAGCATGTGCTGGCCACGCAGACCCTGGTGCAGAAGCCGGCCAAGACCATGCTGGTGCGGGTGGACGGCCGCCTGCCCTCCGGCGTCGGCGCCAAGGATCTGGTGCTGGCCATCATCGGCCGCCTCGGCACCGCCGGCGGCACCGGCTATGTCATCGAATATGCCGGCGAAGCCGTGCGCGGGCTGTCGATGGAAGGCCGCATGACCGTCTGCAACATGACCATCGAGGCCGGGGCCCGCGCCGGTCTGATCGCCCCCGACGAGGTCACCTTCGAGTATATCAAGGGCAAGCCGCGCGCTCCCAAGGCCGCCGCCTTCGAGGCCGCCGTCAGCACCTGGAAGACCTTGAAGACCGATGAGGGCGCGGTCTACGACGCCGAGGTGATCATCGACGCCGCCAGCCTGGAGCCCATGGTCACCTGGGGCACCAGCCCCGAGGACGTGCTGCCGATCTCGGCCCGGGTGCCTAATCCGGCCCAGGTGGCCGACCCGGCCAAGCGCGCCGCCGTGGAACGCGCCCTGGCCTATATGGGCCTGATCGCCGACCAGCCCCTCTGCGAGATCAAGGTGGACACCGTGTTCCTGGGCTCCTGCACCAACGGCCGCATCGAGGACTTCCGCGAGGCCGCCGCCGTGATCAAGGGCCGCAAGGTGGCGCCCGGCGTGCGCTTCCTGGCGGTGCCCGGCTCGGGTCTGGTCAAGGAGCAGGCCGAGGCCGAAGGGCTGGACAAGGTGTTCCTGGAGGCCGGGGCCGAATGGCGCGAACCGGGCTGCTCCATGTGCCTGGCCATGAACGGCGACCAGCTGAAGGAGGGCGAACGCTCGGCCTCCACCTCGAACCGCAACTTCGAGGGCCGCCAGGGCCGCGGCGGGCGTACCCATCTGGTCAGCCCGGCGATGGCCGCCGCCGCCGCCGTCACCGGCCGGCTCACCGACTGGCGCACGCTGTAAGGAGACGCCGACATGGATAAGTTCACCAAGCTCACCGGCGTGGCCGCGCCGCTGCCGATCCTCAATGTCGATACCGACATGATCATCCCCAAGCTGTTCCTGAAGACCATCAAGCGCACCGGGCTCGGCAAGAACCTGTTCGACGAGATGCGTTACACCAAGGACGGTTCGGAAGTGGCGGAGTTCGTGCTGAACAAGCCGGCCTACCGCAAGGCCTCCATCCTGGTGGCCGGGGCCAATTTCGGCTGCGGCAGCTCGCGCGAGCACGCCCCCTGGGCGCTGCTGGATTTCGGCATCCGCTGCGTCATCGCCCCCAGCTTCGCCGACATCTTCTACAACAACTGCTTCAAGAACGGCATCCTGCCCATCAAGCTGCCGCAGGCCGATGTGGACAAGCTGATGGAGGACGCCCTGCGCGGCGCCAACGCCACCGTGACCATCGACCTGGAAAAGCAGGAGATCACCGGTCCCGACGGCGGGCGCATCGCCTTCGAGATCGATCCTTTCCGCAAATACTGCCTGCTGAACGGTCTCGACGATATCGGCCTGACCTTGCAAAAGCAGGAGCGGATCGAAAGCTTCGAGGCGGCGCGCAAGCAGAGCCAGCCCTGGCTTTAAGCCGATTTCGGCGGGCCGCCGCATGGCGGCCCGTCCCTCTTTCCAAGCCGGCGGGCCCGCCCGCCGCCCTTCGCGGAGACGTTTCCCATGACCACCAAGAAGCTGCTTATCCTTGCCGGTGACGGCATCGGGCCGGAAGTGATGGCCCAGGTGCGCCGGGTCATCGACTGGATGGCCAAGAAGCGCCACATCACCTTCGATCTGACGGACGGCCTGATCGGCGGCGCCTCCTACGATAAGTTCGGCCATCCTCTGACCGATGCCACCATGCAGGACGCCTTCGCCGCCGACGCGGTGCTGCTGGGCGCCGTGGGTGGTCCGAAGTGGGATGATCTGCCCTTCGAAGTGAAGCCCGAACGCGGCCTTCTGCGTCTGCGCAAGGATCTGCAGCTGTTCGCCAATCTGCGTCCGGCCTTCGTGTTCGACGCCCTGGCCGAGGCCTCGTCCCTGAAGACCGATCTGGTCAAGGGCCTCGATATCATGATCGTGCGCGAACTGACCGGCGGCGTCTATTTCGGCCAGCCGCGCGGCATCACCACCCTGGAGAACGGCGAGCGCCAGGGCCTGAACACCCAGGTTTACACCACCTCGGAAATCGTGCGCATCGCCGAAGTGGCCTTCGACCTCGCCAAGAAGCGCGGCAACAAGCTGCATTCGGTGGAAAAGGCCAATGTCATGGAATCGGGCCTGCTGTGGCGCGAGGAAGTGACCAAGCTCCATGCCGCCAAGTATGCCGAGGTGGAGCTGCAGCACATGTACGCCGACAACTGCGCCATGCAGCTGGTGCGCAACCCCAAGCAGTTCGACGTCATCGTCACCGACAACCTGTTCGGTGACCTGCTGTCCGATTGCGCCGCCATGCTCACCGGCTCGCTCGGCATGCTGCCCTCGGCCTCGCTGGGCGCCGCCGACGCCAACGGCAACCGCCGCGCCGTCTATGAGCCGGTGCACGGCTCGGCCCCCGATATCGCCGGCCGCGACATCGCCAATCCGCTGGCCACCCTGCTGTCGTTCGGCATGATGCTGCGCTACAGCTTCGACATGGCCGAGGACGCCGCCCTGCTGGAGCAGGCGGTGAAGAACGTGCTGGACGGCGGCCTGCGCACCGGCGACATCATGCAGCCCGGCAAGGCCAAGGTTTCGACCACGGTGATGGGCGAGGCCATCGTGCGCGAGCTGGACAAGCTGGCCGGCTGATCGGCGTCGGGCAAGACCTTCCGAGCCTCCAGGGCGGCCCGTGCGCGGGCCGTCCTGGAGGGCTCCAGGGTGATCGCATATGGAAGCCGCTTCATGCGGCTGACTAGCGCTTTCTCGCGCGCCGGAACGGCCGGAGATGCCCTTGGGCATCGGAGGGTAAGTGAGGACAGCCAAGCTGGCGGCACGCCAGCGCCCGGCGCCTGAGCGGACAAAAAGAAGGCAGGGTGAGCGCAAATGCGATCACCCTGTGGAGGGCTCCGATAAGCCTTGCCTTCCCGATCCGGGTACGGTAATGCTGGCAGTGAAAAACGGAGCATGTGACCGCAATGTCGCAGTTTGGACCCAGCCTGATGATGCAGGCCGCCTCCCTCGGGGATGCGGGGTCCGCCGTTATTGTTTCGACCAAAACCCTCACGACTAAAAAGACCCTGGCGTAAGGCGGGCTGGTCGGTACTTTGTTTGCACCACCAAAAGGCCCGCGGGATCAGCCCGGCGGGCCTTTTCGTTGAGATGAGGTCCGGCTGGGCGGCAGGGGCCGAAAACGCGAAAAGGACAGCACAATGGGTTACAAGGTTGCGGTGATCGGCGCCACGGGCAATGTGGGCCGCGAAATGCTTCAGACGCTGGCCGACCGCCAGTTCCCGGTGAGCCAGGTGGCGGCTCTGGCGTCGTCGCGCTCGGTCGGGCGCGAGGTGTCGTTCGGCGACGACAAGGTCCTGAAGGTGCAGGATCTGGAAACCTTCGATTTCACCGGCTGGGATATCGCCCTGTCCTCGCCCGGCGCCAAGGTTTCGGCCCAGCACAGCCCGCGTGCCGCCGCCGCCGGCTGTGTGGTGGTGGACAACACCTCGCATTTCCGCATGGACCCCGACGTGCCGCTGGTGGTGCCGGAAGTCAATCCGGGCGCCATCGCCGGCTACAAGAAGAAGGGCATCATCGCCAACCCCAACTGTTCCACCATTCAGATGGTGGTGGCCCTGAAGCCGCTGCATGATCTGTTCCGCATCAAGCGCGTGGTGGTGTCCACCTACCAGTCGGTGTCGGGGGCGGGCAAGGAGGCCATGGACGAGCTCTTCAACCAGACCCGCGCCATCTATGTGAACGACCCGGTCAAGCCCGAGCGTTTCACCAAGCAGATCGCCTTCAACTGCATTCCCCATATCGACGTCTTCATGGATGACGGCGCCACCAAGGAGGAATGGAAGATGGCGGTGGAAACCCGCAAGATCCTCGATCCCGATGTGGCGGTGCATGCCACCTGCGTGCGCGTGCCGGTGTTCGTCAGCCATGCCGAGGCGGTGAACGTGGAGTTCGAAAAGCCGGTGGACGAGGCCCAGGCCCGCGAAGCCCTGAGCCACGCCCCCGGCGTGGTGGTGGTGGATCACCGCGCCAACGAAGGCTATGTCACCCCGGTGGAAGCCACCGGCGAGGACGCCGTCTATGTCAGCCGTATCCGCCGCGACCCCACCATCAAGAACGGCCTGTCGTTCTGGTGCGTGGCCGACAATCTGCGCAAGGGCGCCGCGCTTAACGCCGTGCAGATTGCAGAGGTTCTGGCCAAGGACTACCTTAAGAAGTAAAGATTCAGAAAAGTCTTATAAAGCCCGGCTCCCGTCTTAACGGGAGCCGGGTTTTTTTTGGCGGAATTCCCGGCCTGTTACCACGCTGTCATGTAAAAACAGATTGCTATTTAAAGGCGAGTAAGGTACCCACCAACCCTTGAGGGGTGGGACTAAATGCATAAACCCGGCGGGGGGCCGGGCGAGAAGGAGGCAGGATATGTCTGGATCGGGAATGACCGGCCGGGTCAGTGTGCGCACGCGCATTTACGCCGGTTTCATCGTGGTGCTGATCCTGCTGGTGGTGGTGGGCGGCCTTGGGGTGCACGGCATGCGCACGGCGCTGGACACCTTCAACGGCTATGCCCGCAATTCCTCGGATACGGTTCGCATTCTCTCCATCGACCACGATGCCGACACCTTGCGCCGTCTGGTGCTGTCTTACAGCGAGGATGGCGATCCCGCCCATCTGGCGGCGGTGAAAGAGGGGCTGGCCGGTCTGGATCGCCAGCTGGCCGAGGCCCGTTCCACCGCCGTTCTGCCCGGCGTGGGCGAAAAGATCGCCGCCGCCCAGGCGGCCCTGAAGAATTATGCCGACGGCGTGACGCAGCTGGAGGCCATGCGGGCCCAGCGCGACCGGGTGTTCAATCAGCTGGTCCTGGTGGGCGGCAAGGCGGTGGACGGCCTCTCGGACGTGGTGAAGAATGCCGTGGCCGATCAGGAGTTCGACAGCGCGGTCCTGGCCGGGCAGGCGCAGACCACCCTGCTTAACGGCCGCATCACCATTTATCAGTTCATCCTGAAGGCCGATCCGGCCCTGGCCGATGCCGGCCTGGGCAAGGTCAAGCAGGTGGAAACCCTGCTGGCCGAGCTGGAAAGCCATCAGGCCAATGTGGCGCACCGCGAGCGCACCAAGGCGGTGGCCGCCGACGTCGCCAATTATGTCGGCGCCCTGGGCGATTTGAAGGCCGCCATTCTGGACAGCGCCCATCTGTTGTCGGTCACCCTGCCGCAGCAGGCCGACGCCTTCGGCCAGGCCACCATGGCGGCCCGTGAACTGGAAGGGCGCATCCTGACCGACACCCGCGACAGCTCCGAACAGGCGCTGAACCAGAGCAGCTCCAGCGTGCTGTGGCTGTCGCTGGCGGCGGTTCTGGCCGGTCTGGCCTTCGCCGTGCTGGTGGCGCGCAGCATCGTGCTGCCCATCCGCTCCATGACCGGCATCATGGGACTGCTGGCCAATGGCGACAAGACGGTGCTGGTGCCCGGTCTCGCCTCCCATGACGAGATCGGCGCCATGGCCCGCGCCGTGCAGGTGTTCAAGGAGAACGCCCTCAGGGTGGAACGGCTGCAGGCGGAACAGGAGGCGATGAAACGCCGCTCCGAGGAGGACCGCCGCGCCCTGATGCTGAAGATGGCCGACGATTTCGAGGCCAGCGTCAAGGATGTGGTGCATGCGGTGTCGGCCTCGGCCATCCAGTTGCAATCCTCGTCCCAGGCCATGGCCTCGGTGGCCGAGGAAACCAGCCGCGAGGCCAGCGCCGTGGCCGCCGCCTCGGAACAGGCCGCCGCCAGCGTGGAAACGGTGGCCTCGGCCGCCGAGGAACTGAGCGCCTCCATCGGCGAGATTTCCCATCAGGTGACCCTGGCGGCGCAGGTTTCGGCCGAGGCGGTGACGGTGGCCGGCGACGCCGACCGCGTCATGGCCGGGCTCGATCAGGCCACCAACCGCATCGGCGAGGTGGTGGACCTCATCAACGACATCGCCAGCCAGACCAACCTTCTGGCCTTGAACGCCACCATCGAGGCGGCCCGGGCCGGCGATGCCGGCAAGGGTTTCTCGGTGGTGGCCAACGAGGTGAAGCACCTGGCCAACCAGACCGCCAAAGCCACCGAGGAGATTTCCAGCCAGATCGGCGAGGTGCAGGGCTCCACCCACAATGCGGTGCGGGCCATCGGCCAGATCACCAGCATCATCGGCCGCATCAGCGAGATCAATTCCGCCGTGGCCTCGGCGGTGGAGGAACAGGGCGCGGCCACCCGCGAGATCGCCCGCAACGTGGAGCAGGCGTCGGCCGGCACCCAGGAGGTGTCGAGCAATATCGTCGGGGTCAATCAGGCGGCGGGCGAAGCCGGCCAGGCGGCGGGCGAGGTGCTGGAAGCGGCCACGGCGCTGGGCCAGCAATCGGCGCGGCTGACCCACTCGGTGGATAGTTTCATCGCCACCATTCGCCGCGGATAACCCCGCGGCGGAGCCTCAGAACCACAGGCTCCAGCCCAGGCTGGCCAGGATTCCGGCGCCGAACAACATCAGGGCGGCGCCGGAAATGTGGTTGAGCCGGGCCAGGGCGCCGGGCGTGAATTTGGCGCGCAGGCCGCTGGCGATGCCCGACAGCACCAGCCACCACAGGCTGGAGCCGGCGAACACCCCCAGGATCAGCAGGCGCGACGGCGCGGCCGGGCCGTTGCCCATGACCCCCATGGCGGCGAACACCCCCATGGAGGCCAGAATGGTGGCGGGGTTCGACAGGGTGATGAGAAAGGTGGAGAGGAAATCCCGGGCCAGGCCGGGGCCGCTCACCGGCTGCGGGTCGAAGCGGGGCGGCGTGCGCCAGGTGCGGCCGCCCAGCACCACCAGGAACAGCCCGCCCACCAGCCTGAGGGCGGTGGCGTGGCTGACCAGGAAGGCGCTGATCACGGTGATGCCGAGCCCGGCCACGGCGCCGTAGAAGGTGTCGGCGCAGGCGGCGCCCAAACCGGCGATGAAGGCGGCATAGCGGCCGTCGGCCAGGGCGCGGCGGATGCAGAGAATGCCCACGGGACCGACGGGGGCGGCCAGGGCGAATCCGATCACCACGCCGCGAAGGAAAAGCAACGACTCCATGGTCTCCGCTCAAGACAGGCTTTACGTCGTCCCCTGGGCGGGAGTGCGCGCGCGCGGGGACGGGGGATGGGCCTTTTGTGATAGGCCCAAGTGCCGGGCGGCGCAAAGGAAAAGTGCGCGCTTTCGCGCCGCGGCGGGCGGGATCACACCTTGTAGCGCAGACTGGGGGTATCGAGCACCGGCGCCGGACGGGTGCGGATTTCCGGGGCCTTGCGCAGGGTGCGCCGTTCCGGTCCCGGCCAGGCGGCGACGTGGCGGCGGCGGTCGGGGCCGAAATAATCGTGGGCGGTGATGAAGGGGCGGCGGCTGTCCAGCGCGGCGGCGATGCGGCTTTGCAGGAGGTGCGGCGACAACGGTTTGACCATGAACTCGTTGACCCCGGCATCGCGCGCCGAGACCACCCGTTGCCGGTCGGCATGGCCGGTCATCATGATCAGGGGGATGCGCTTGTCGGGGCTGGCCGGGGAGCGGCGGATGAAGCGGGCCAGATGCAGGCCGCCGATGGGCTCCATTTCCCAGTCGCACAGAATAAGGCCGGGAGGAACCTGTTTGATCAGGCGGATGGCGCTTTCGCCGTCCGTGGCCTCGTCGATCTGTTCGGCACCGAGAGTCTGCAGCAAGGCGCGCACCAGCTTGCGTTCCGAGGCGCTGTCATCAATGACGAGAAAACGGATCATGCTCAGCGGAGGGACCATGGCGCGCTCCATGCAACAAAAGGGGCTTCCATAGACCGTTTATTGTGGGAACAGGCGCCTCTTATGGCAAGGGGGCATAGGGGGATAACCCTAAAAGGCATATTTTCCTGCCTTCGCAGGAGGAGGATGAGCGATTCGGAGGGGAAGGCGGGACTATTCGGTAAGAATGCATCGGGATGGGCGTGTTCAGTGTTAGAAAATTGCGCCGAACCCTTGCCAGCGCCCTGCCGCTCTTGCTAGTGTGCCGCACTGCAAAAGTCCGGTTCCGGACGTTTTCGAAGGGGAGACCGTTATCATGGCCACGACCGCCCGTCCGCGCCGCAGCGTGCTTTACATGCCGGGGTCCAACCCGCGCGCGTTGGAAAAGGCCAAAACCCTGGGGGCCGACGGCCTGATCTTCGATCTGGAGGACGCCGTGGCGCCCGACGCCAAGGAGGAGGCCCGCCGCCAGGTGGTGGCGGCGGTGACCGGCGGCGGCTATGGCCGGCGCGAGATCCTTATCCGCTCCAACGGCCTCAACACGCCGTGGGGGCAGGCCGACCTGGCGGCGGCCGCCACCTCGGGCGCCCATGCCGTGCTGCTGCCCAAGGTGGAAAGCGCCGACATGGTGCGCCAGGCCGAAAGCATTCTGGCGGCGGCGGGCGCGCCCGACGATCTGGCCATCTGGTGCATGATGGAAACGCCGCGCGGCATCCTGCGCGCCGAGGAGATCGCCGGCGCCAGCCCGCGCCTGGGCGGATTCGTCATGGGCACCTCGGATCTGGCCAAGGATCTGCACTGCGCCCACACCCGCGAACGCCTGCCCATGCTGACCTCGCTCGGGTTGTGCCTGCTGGCGGCCCGCGCGTCCGGTCTGGCCATTCTCGACGGCGTGCATCTCGACCTCAACGACGACGAGGGCTTCGAGTATGCCTGCCGCCAGGGCCTGGAGCTGGGCTTCGACGGCAAGACCCTGATTCACCCCAAGACCATCGACGCCGCCAACCGGGTGTTCGCTCCCTCCGAGGCCGAGGTGGCCTGGTCGCGCAAGATCATCGCCGCCCATGCCGAGGCCGAGGCCGCCGGCAAGGGCGTGGTGGTGGTGGACGGCCGCCTGATCGAAAATCTGCATGTCGTCAATGCCCGGCGCCTGGTGGCGCTGGCCGAACAGATCGAGGGCTGAAGCATGGCCGCCAAGACCAATCCCGGCAATTATTTCGAGGATTTCCGCCTGGGGCAGGAGATCGTTCACGCCACGCCGCGCACGGTGACGACGGGCGACGTCGCCCTTTACTGCGCCCTCTACGGCGGCCGTTTCGCCGTGCAGTCGTCGGACGCCTTCGCCGGCAGGATCGGCTTCAAGGGCGCGCCGGTGGACGATCTTCTCGCCTTCCATGTGGTGTTCGGCAAGACCGTGCCCGATATCTCGCTGAACGCCGTGGCCAATTTGGGCTATGCCGAGGGCCGTTTCGGCGCGCCGGTCTATCCCGGCGATACCTTGCGGGCGGTGTCCAAGGTCATCGGTCTCAAGGAAAATTCCAACCGCCAGACCGGCGTGGTCTATGTGCGCTCCACCGGCCTCAATCAGCGTGATGAAATGGTGGTGGAGTATGTGCGTTGGGTGATGGTGCGCAAGCGCGACGTCAATGCCCCGGCACCGCAGGAAACCGTTCCTGACACCGCCAGGTGCGTGGCGGCGGCGGATCTGATCGTGCCGGAGGGCCTGACCCTGGGCGGCTACGACGCCGCGCTGGCCGGCTCGCCCCATGTCTGGGACGATTACGCCGTCGGGGAAAGTATCGACCATGTGGACGGCATGACCATCGAGGAGGCCGAGCACATGTCGGCCACCCGCCTCTATCAGAACACCGCCAAAGTGCATTTCAACCAGCATACCGAAGGGCAGGGGCGCTTCGGCCGCCGGCTGATTTATGGCGGACATATCATCAGCTTGGCCCGGTCCCTGTCCTTCAACGGCCTGGGCAACGCCTTCAAGCTGGTGGCCATCAACGGCGGCCGCCACGTGGCCCCCACCTTCGCCGGCGACACCATCTACGCCTGGACCCGCGTCGAGGAGCGTCTGGAACTGCCGGGCCGCGCCGATGTGGGGGCGTTGCGCCTGCGCACCATCGCCGCCAAGGATCAGCCTTGTGCCGCTTTCCCCGACAAGGTCGACGGCGGCAAGGATTACGTTCCCAGCGTGGTGCTGGACTTCGATTACACCGTGCTGATGCCCCGCCGGGGATGAACGGCGTCAAACGGCGGAGCCTCGCGGGCTCCGCCGGTCTTGGCGTTGACTCCGTGCGGTTGAGCGGTTAAACCGGTCCCGCATTGAGACAATCAGTTTTCGCGAAACTTTCAGTCCCAGAGGCTCGACGGTCGATAACGAATGTCGACGGGGTTCTGGGGGGCTCAACCTTGAGAGGCTTCCACATGACGTCGCGCACCAGGCCACTCTCTCCGCATCTGCAGGTTTATCGCCTGCCGCTTCTGGCATTGATGTCGATCACCCACCGCGCCACCGGCGTGGCGCTGGCGGCCGGCATGCTGCTGCTGGCTTTCTGGCTGGGGGCCGCCGCCCACGGTCCGGCCAGCTATGCCACCGCCGCCGCCTTGATCGGCTCGCCCATCGGCTATCTCGTGCTGTTCGGGTTCACCGTCGCCCTCTACTACCACCTGTGCAACGGCATCCGCCATCTCTTGTGGGATTCGGGTTGGGGTTTCGAGCTGCCGCAGGCTTACAAGTCCGGCTACATCGTGCTGGCGGCCACCGCCATCCTCACCGTGCTGACCTGGGCCATCGGCCTTTCGATCTAAGGAGGAACGGGGATGTCCCTGCGTACTGTTCTCGGCCGCGTCCGCGGCCTGGGTTCGGCCAAGTCCGGAACCCGCGAAGGCGCCATGCAGCGTCTGACCGCCATGGCCCTGGTGCCGCTCTGCCTGTGGCTGATCGCCTCGGTGGTGTCGCATGTGGGCGCCAGCTATGAAACCATGCATGCCTGGCTCGCCTCGGCCCACACCAGCGCTCTGATGCTGTGCCTGCTCTTCGCCCTGGTGCTGCACGTGCAGCTCGGTCTGAAGATGGTGGTGGACGATTACGTGCACGGCGGCTGCATGCATGCCGTTTCGCTGCTTGCCATCAAGCTCGGCACCGTCCTGGTCGGCGTGTTCACCGCGGTGGCGGTTCTCCGCGCCGCCTTTGTTGGAGTGTAAACCCAATGGCTGCTTACAAGTTCGTCGATCACACCTACGACGTGGTGGTTGTGGGCGCTGGCGGCGCCGGCCTCAGGGCCACCCTCGGCATGGGCGCGGCAGGGTTCAAGACCGCCTGCGTCACCAAGGTCTTCCCCACCCGCAGCCACACCGTGGCGGCCCAGGGCGGCATCGGCGCCTCGCTCGGCAACATGGCCGAGGATAACTGGCGCTGGCACATGTACGACACCGTGAAGGGGTCGGACTGGCTGGGCGACCAGGACGCCATCGAATATATGTGCCGCGAGGCCGTTCCGGCGGTTTACGAGCTGGAGCATTTCGGCGTGCCGTTCTCGCGCACCGACGAAGGCAAGATCTACCAGCGTCCGTTCGGCGGCCATATGCGCAATTTCGGCGAGGCTCCGGTGCAGCGCGCCTGCGCCGCCGCCGACCGCACCGGCCATGCCATCCTGCACACGCTCTATCAGCAGTGCCTGAAGCATGACGCCGAATTCTACGTGGAATATTTCGCCATCGACCTGATCATGGATCAGGACGGCGCCTGCCGCGGCCTGGTCGCCCTCAACATGGACGACGGCTCGCTGCACCGCTTCCGCGCCCACAAGGTGGTTCTGGCCACCGGCGGGTACGGCCGCGCCTTCTTCTCCTGCACCTCGGCCCATACCTGCACCGGCGACGGGCATGGTCTGGTGTCGCGCGCCGGCCTGCCGCTGCAGGACATGGAGTTCGTGCAGTTCCACCCCACCGGCATCTACGGCTCGGGCTGCCTGATCACCGAGGGCGCCCGCGGCGAAGGCGGCTACGTCACCAACTCGGCCGGCGAACGCTTCATGGAACGCTACGCCCCCACCGCCAAGGATCTGGCCTCGCGTGACGTCGTCTCGCGCGCCATGACCATGGAAATCCGCGAAGGCCGCGGTGTCGGCAAGAACAACGATCACATCTATCTGCACCTGGAGCATCTGGGCGCCGAAACCCTGGAGCTGCGTCTGCCGGGCATCTCGGAAACCGCCAAGATCTTCGCCGGCGTCGATGTGACCAAGGAGCCGATCCCGGTGCTGCCCACCGTGCACTACAACATGGGCGGCATTCCCACCAACATCCACGGCGAAGTGCTCCGTCCCACCAAGGACAATCCCGACGCCACCGTGGAAGGCCTGATGGCCATCGGCGAAGCCGCCTGCGTCTCGGTGCACGGCGCCAACCGCCTGGGCACCAACTCGCTGCTGGACATCGTGGTGTTCGGCCGCGCCGCCGCCCTGCGCGCCGCCGAGGTCTTGAAGCCCGGCCAGGCCCACAAGCCGCTGCCCGCCGACGGCGGCGATCTGGCCCTGTCGCGTCTGGATCGCGTCCGCCATGCCAACGGCTCGCTGCGCACCAGCGAAATCCGCCTGGCCATGCAAAAGACCATGCAGAACGACGCCGCCGTCTTCCGCACCCAGTCCTCGCTGGAGGAAGGCGTGAAGAAGATCGACGAGGTCTACGCCACGCTGCCCCAGCTGAAGATCACCGACCGCTCGCTGATCTGGAACTCGGATCTGATGGAGGCGCTGGAGCTGGAGAACCTGATGGATTGCGCCAAGGCCACCATCTACTCGGCCGAAGCCCGCAAGGAAAGCCGCGGCGCCCACGCCCGCGAGGACTTTGCCGAGCGCGACGACGTCAACTGGCTGAAGCACAGCCTGGCCTGGGTGGATGCCAGCGGCAAGGTGAGCCTGGACTACCGTCCGGTGCATACCTACACCCTGACGGACGAAGTCCAGTACATCGAGCCGAAGGCGCGCGTCTACTAAGACGCGCCCCGCAAGACATAAGGGACCGATCATGGTTGAATTCGCGTTACCCGCCAATTCCAAGGTCCAGCCGGGGAAAAGCCACAAGGCTCCGGCTGGCGCCAAGAAGGTGAAGACCTTCAAGATTTACCGTTACGACCCCGATACCGGGGCCAATCCCCGCTGGGATCTGTTCGAGATCGATCTGGACGATTGCGGGCCGATGGTCCTCGACGCCCTGCTGAAGATCAAGAACGAGATCGACAGCACCCTGACGCTGCGCCGCTCCTGCCGTGAAGGCATCTGCGGCTCCTGCGCCATGAACATCGACGGCGCCAATACCCTAGCCTGCCTGAAGCCCATCGAGGACATCAAGGGCCAGGCGGTGATCTCGCCGCTGCCGCATATGCCGGTGGTCAAGGATCTGGTGCCCGATCTTTCGGTGCCCTATGCCCAGCTGGCCTCCATCAAGCCCTGGATGCAGACCCAGTCGCCGCAGCCGCCGGACCGCGAGGTGCTGCAAAGCCCCGAGGAACGCGCCAAGCTGGACGGCCTGTGGGAATGCATTCTGTGCTTCTGCTGCCAGACCTCGTGCCCCAGCTACTGGTGGAACGGCGAACGCTATCTGGGGCCGGCGGTGCTGCTGCAGGCCGCCCGCTGGATTCATGATACCCGTGACGAGTTCACCGGCGAACGTCTGGACGCGGTGGAAGACGCCTTCCGGCTCTATCGCTGCCATACCATCATGAACTGCACGAACACCTGCCCCAAGGGTCTGAACCCGGCCAAGGCGATCGGCAGCATCAAGGAAATGCTGGCGGAACGCAGCGAATAAGCGCAGCGGAACGCCGGTTTTAAAAAAAGGCCGCGGAGAGGATCCTCTCCGCGGCCTTTTCCGTGCCGGAGACGGTTCAGTAGGGCGTGGTCACCGCATCGTAGTCGGTGGGAACGCTGTCGTGGCGCATGGGGGCGTGCTTGCCGTTGAAGGGCATGGGGGTGACGCCGGGCTTGGGCACGCAAAGATAGGTGGCCTGGGTCGAGGACAGCCAGTCGCATTGCCCATGGGCCACCCGCCACAGCTTGGCGGTGCGGTGATAGCGGGTGCAGGTCTGCTCGGCCAGGGCGGCGGCCTGTTTGCGGGCGGCGGCGTCGCCGCCGGAGCAGACCATGACGTAGCCCGACTGATTCAGGCGGTAGGAAGTCTGCACATAGGGCGCCTCGGTGCCACAGGCGCCGAGGGCGGTCAGGGCGGAGCAGGCGAGAAGGGCTCTGAGGGCGGAGCGGCGCATGGCGGAACCCGTGTTGGGGACAAAATGTCCTCCATGTTTAGCCCAAGCGGCTGGGGCCAGCCATGGAAATCTGGCTCAGGGCCAGGGTAATCGGGTGAACCCGATTACCCTGAAATCTGGCGTTGGCTTTCGGGGCTGGGGCGCCTATCTATGGAACACCCGCCGCCGTTTCCGGGCGGAGAGGGATCTCTTGCGATGGAGGCTTGGCCTTGGGCGCGTTTGGCGGTAAAGCAATGTTCCTATGACTGGACCGCTGGATTCCTACCGACGCCATCTTGCCGATGGCACGCTCCGCCCGGATGTGGCCCAGGCCATGGCGGTGGAGAAATTCGAAAGCCTGGCGCGGGCGTTGTCGTCCTACGCTCCGCAGCAGGGGGAACGGGGCTGGCTGTCGCGTTTCGGCCTGGGAACGAAATCGCCGCGCCGCCTGGAGTGGCACCCCGGCGATTGTGAAAGTACCGTGCCCAAGCAGGGCCTCTACCTTTATGGCGAGGTGGGGCGCGGCAAATCCATGCTGATGGATCTCTTTCACACCACGGCGCCGGTGGCGGCCAAGGCGCGGGTGCATTTTCACGAATTCATGCGCGACGTCCACGCCGCCATTCATGCCCTGCGCCAGGATAAAAGCCGTAAGGACGGCGATCCCATCCCGGCGGTGGCGCGCCAGATCGCCGAGCGCGCCTGGCTTTTGTGTTTCGACGAGATGCAGGTGAGCGATATCGGCGACGCCATGATCCTGGGCCGCCTGTTCGATCAGCTGTTCGCCCTGGGCGTGGTGGTGGTCACCACCTCCAACCGTCACCCGGACGATCTCTACAAGGACGGTCTGCAGCGTGAGCGCTTTCTGCCCTTCATCGCCGAGATCAAACAGCGGCTGGACATTCTCGAGCTGAATTCCGACCGCGATTACCGCCTGGGCCGCAAACGGGGCATGCAGGTTTATCACGCGCCGCTGGGGGCCCGGAGCAGCGCCGAGATGGTGCGTTGCTTCGCCCGCCTCACCAACGGCATTCCGGCCCTCGAGGAGGAACTGGAGGTGAACGGGCGGCGCTGGGTCATTCCCAAGGCCGCCGACGGCGTGGCCTGGTTCTCCTTCGATGATCTGTGCCGGAAGGCCCTGGGCGCCTCGGACTATCTGAAACTGGCCACCCATTACGACACGGTGATGGTTTCCGACGTGCCGCTGCTGTCGCCGGCCAACCGCGACGCCGCCAAGCGTTTCGTCACCCTGATCGACGCCCTTTACGAGCATAAGGTCACCTTCGTCTGCTCGGCGGCGGCACCGCCGCAGGATCTTTATCCTAGCGGCGACGGCGCCTTCGAATTTCAGCGCACGGTCAGCCGCCTGATGGAGATGCAATCGGCGGATTACCTGGGCCAGAGGCATCTGACGTGAGGGCGCGCGGCGGCGGCGTCTCTTGAGGATTAAGCGTATCCCCTAACCAGATGGGTGGGCAAAACCCACCCAGGGTAGGTTTTCACCAGCGGAGTCAAAGCGTTAGCGCGGAACTTGTGAGGGAATGACGTATAAGGGGTTAGGAATTCGCCTGGGATTTCAGGGCTTAATCCTGGTTTGGAACGGGTCAATCCCCTTGCCCTAACTCGCGAATCGCGCTACGAAAAGCCGCCCATTGGTTCACGCTGCACCGTCACGCAGCGTCTGTTTGATCAGTCACTACACAGTGTTTGATATTTCATAACACACCGTCCGAGAGGCAAAATCCATGGCTCGCAAGAAAATCGCTCTCGTTGGCGCCGGCAATATCGGCGGCACCCTGGCTCATCTGATCGGCTTGAAGGAGCTGGGCGACGTCGTCCTGTTCGATATCTCCGAAGGCACTCCGCAGGGCAAGGCCCTGGATATGGCCGAATCCACCCCCATCGAGGGCGTCAACGCCTCCTACGCCGGTGCCAATGATTACGCCGCCATCGAAGGCGCCGATGTGATCATCGTCACCGCCGGCGTGCCGCGTAAGCCCGGCATGAGCCGCGACGATCTCATCGGCATCAACGCCAAGGTCATGGCCCAGGTCGGCGCCGGCATCAAGCAGTACGCCCCCAACGCCTTCGTGATCTGCATCACCAACCCGCTGGACGCCATGGTGTGGGTGCTGCGCGAAGTCTCCGGTCTGCCCCACAACAAGGTGGTGGGCATGGCCGGCGTGCTCGACTCCGCCCGTTTCCGCTACTTCCTGTCGGAAGAGTTCAAGGTGTCGGTGGAAGACATCACCGCCTTCGTGCTGGGCGGCCATGGCGACACCATGGTGCCGCTGCCCCGCTACTCCACCGTCGCCGGCATTCCGCTGCCGGATCTGGTGAAGGCCGGCTGGACCACCCAGGAAAAGCTGGACCAGATCATTCAGCGCACCCGTGACGGCGGCGCCGAAGTGGTGGCCCTGCTGAAGACCGGCTCCGCCTTCTACGCGCCGGCCGCCGCCGCCGTGCAGATGGCCGAGGCCTATCTGAAGGACAAGAAGCGCGTTCTGCCCGTCGCCGCCTGGGTTGACGGTCAGTACGGCCTCGACGGCATCTATGTCGGCGTGCCCACCATCATCGGTGCCGGCGGCGTGGAGAAGGTCGTGGAAATCGAACTGAACGACGCGGAAAAGACCGAATTCGCCAAGTCCGTCGACTCGGTGCGCGGCCTGATCGCGAAGTCCAAGGAACTGATGCCGAAATAACAACGGCGAAGAGGTCGTCCGGGATTTCGTCCTGGCGCGCTGAAGGACGCGCGTTTCGGAGCGCGGAGCGGTAAGCTTCGAAAGTTCGGAACGTCGCGTCGGCCGGCCGCCAGGGCGGAGGTCTCGGGCGGGCTCGAAAAAACCGGCACAGACATATCTTAAGGCGAGGCTTCACATGAATATTCACGAGTATCAAGCAAAGAAGCTGCTTGCGAAGTACGGCGTGGCCGTGCTTCGGGGCGGCGTCGCCTACACCCCGGCCGAAGCCGAACAGGTGGCGAAGGACCTGGGCGGCCCGGTGTGGGTCGTCAAGTCGCAGATCCATGCCGGCGGTCGCGGCAAGGGCAAGTTCAAGGGCAAGGAAACCGAAGGCGGCGGCGTGCGCGTCGTCAAATCGGTGGATGCGGTGCGCGATAACGCCGCCAGCATGCTCAATCAGGTTCTGGTCACCCACCAGACCGGTCCGGCCGGCAAGGAAGTCAAGCGCCTCTATATCGAGGAAGGCTGCGACATCAAGCGCGAGCTTTATCTCGGCATGCTGATCGACCGCGCCACCAGCCGCGTCACCATCATGGCCTCCACCGAGGGCGGCATGGAGATCGAGGAAGTGGCCGCCACCCATCCGGAAAAGATCCTGAAGGTGGCCATCGATCCGGTGCAGGGCTTCCAGCAGTACCACGGCCGTCAGATCGCCTTCGGCCTGGGCCTGGAAGGCAAGCAGGTCAACACCGCCGTCAAGTTCATCGGTGCCCTCTACAAGGCCTTCATCGACCTCGATTGCTCCATCGTCGAGATCAACCCGCTGGTGGTGACCGGCGCCGGTGAGGTGATCGCCCTCGACGCCAAGGTCAATTTCGACGACAACGCCCTGTTCCGCCACAAGGACGTGGAAGAACTGCGCGACGAGTCGGAAGAGGATCCGGCCGAACTGGAAGCCGCCCGCCACGCGCTGAACTACATCAAGCTCGACGGCACCATCGGCTGCATGGTCAACGGCGCCGGCCTGGCCATGGCCACCATGGACATCATCAAGCTCTATGGCGCTGAGCCCGCCAACTTCCTCGATGTCGGCGGCGGCGCCACCAAGGAACGCGTCACCACCGCCTTCAAGCTGATCCTGTCCGATCCCAATGTGGAAGGCATTCTGGTCAACATCTTCGGCGGCATCATGCGTTGCGACGTCATCGCCGAGGGCGTGGTCGCCGCGGCCCGCGAAGTCAGCCTCAATGTCCCGCTCGTCGTGCGCCTGGAAGGCACCAACGTCGAACTGGGTAAGAAGATCATGGCGCAATCCGGTCTGCCGATCATTGCCGCCGACAACCTCGCCGACGCCGCCGAAAAGGTGGTCAAGGCCGTGAAGGAGGCTGCGTAATGGCCGTTCTCGTCAATAAGGACACCAAGGTTATCTGCCAGGGCTTCACCGGCGCCCAGGGAACGTTCCACTCCGAGCAGGCCGTGGCCTACGGCACCAAGATGGTCGGCGGCGTCACCCCCGGCAAGGGCGGTTCCACCCACCTCGACCTGCCGGTGTTCGACACCGTGGCCGAGGCCAAGGACAAGACCGGCGCCAATGCCAGCGTGATCTATGTGCCGCCGCCGTTCGCCGCCGATGCCATCCTGGAAGCCATCGACGCCGAAATCCCGCTGGTGGTCTGCATCACCGAGGGCATTCCCGTGGTGGACATGCTGGCGGTCAAGCGCGCCCTGCAGGGCTCCAAGACCCGCCTCATCGGCCCCAACTGCCCCGGCGTGATCACTCCGGGCGAATGCAAGATCGGCATCATGCCCGGCCATATCCACAGCCGCGGCAAGGTGGGCATCGTCTCGCGTTCCGGCACCCTCACCTACGAGGCCGTGGCGCAGACCACCGCCGCCGGCCTGGGCCAGTCCACCTGCATCGGTATCGGCGGCGATCCCATCAACGGCACCAACTTCGTCGATGCCCTTGAAATGTTCCTGGCCGATCCCGAAACCGAATCCATCATCATGATCGGCGAGATCGGCGGCAACGCCGAGGAAGACGGCGCGGCCCTCATCAAGGCCAGCAAGGTCAAGAAGCCGGTGGTCGGGTTCATCGCCGGCGTCACCGCGCCTCCGGGCCGCCGCATGGGCCATGCCGGCGCCATCATTTCCGGCGGCAAGGGCGGGGCCGGCGACAAGATCGAGGCCATGAAGCTGGCCGGGGTCACCGTCGCCGATTCGCCCGCCTCGCTGGGCAGCACCATGTTGAAGGTGCTGAAGGGCTGATCCCCCTTCGGCATCCTGTTTGCTTAAACCAAGAACCGCCGACCGGCGGCAATCAACCCGCCGCGGCAACGACCACGGCAATTAGGGAGCGGGCGCGGCGATGAGCCGCGCCCACTACAACGGATGCAGCAAGAGCAGATGTCCTTCCTGACGGGTGCCAACGCCACCTATGTCTCCGAGCTTTATGCCCGCTTCGTCGAGGATCCTTCGACGGTGGACAGCGGCTGGGCCACCTTCTTTCGGGATCTGAACGACGATGGCCGCGCCATCCTCGCCGAACTGAAGGGCGCGGTTTGGAACAAGAACGGCAACAAGGTGATCGGCGCTCCCGCCGAGGACGCCCCCGCCGCCAAGAAGGACGCCAAGGGCAAGGCCGCCGCCGGCCCTTCGGCCGAGGAGATGCGCCGCGCCATCCTCGATTCCGTGCGCGCCATGATGCTGATCCGCGTCTACCGCGTGCGCGGTCATCTGGAAGCCTCGCTCGATCCCCTGGGGCTGCACAAGCCCGAGCCGCATCCGGAACTGGATTATCACAGCTACGGTTTCACCGACGAGGATCTCGACCGCGAGATTTTCATCGACAACATGCTGGGGCTGGAAACGGCCACCTTGCGCACCATCATCCGCATCCTGCGCCAGACCTATTGCGGCACCATCGGCGTGGAGTTCATGCATATCCAGGATCCCGAGCAGAAGAGCTGGATCCAGAAGCGCATCGAAAGCATCCATAACCACACCGATTTCACCGAGCGCGGCAAGAAAGCCATCCTGGAACGCCTGACCGAGGCCGAGGGCCTGGAACGCTTCCTGCAGATGAAATATACCGGCACCAAGCGCTTCGGCCTGGAAGGCGGCGAATCCCTCATTCCCGCCCTGGAGCAGATCCTGAAGCGCGGCAGCCAGCTCGGCCTGACCGACGTGGTGCTGGGCATGGCCCACCGCGGCCGCCTCAACGTGCTCACCAATTTCATGCGCAAGCCCTTCGCCGCCCTGTTCTCGGAGTTCCAGGGCAATCCCGCCATGCGCGAGGATTTCCAGGGCTCGGGCGACGTCAAGTACCATCTCGGCACCTCGGGCGACCGCGACTTCGACGGCAATGCCGTGCATCTGTCGCTCACCGCCAACCCCTCCCACCTGGAAGTGGTGGATCCGGTGGTGCTGGGCAAGGTGCGCGCCAAGCAGACCCAGACCAACGACACCGGGCGCGATCACACCATGGGTATCCTGATCCATGGCGACGCCGCCTTCGCCGGTCAGGGCGTGGTGCACGAATGCTTCGCCATGAGCCAGATCAAGGGCTACACCACCGGCGGCACCGTGCATGTGGTGGTCAACAACCAGATCGGCTTCACCACCGCCCCGCAATATTCCCGGTCGGGCCCCTATTGCACCGACGTGGCCAAGATGGTGCAGGCGCCGATCTTCCATGTGAACGGCGACGATCCGGAAGCCGTGGTGCATGCCGCCCGCATCGCCGCCGAGTTCCGCCAGGAATTCAAGGCCGACGTGGTGATCGACATGGTGTGCTACCGCCGCCATGGTCATAACGAAAGCGACGAGCCGGCCTTCACCCAGCCCTTGATGTACCGCAAGATCGCCTCGCACCCCACCACCCGCCAGCTTTACGCCAAGAAGCTGATCGAGGACGGGGTGATCAGCCAGGAGGAGAGCGACAAGCTGGTGGCCGATTTCCAGGCGCATCTGGAAGCCGATTTCACCGCCGCCAAATCCTACAAGGTCAACAAGGCCGACTGGCTGGAAGGCAAGTGGGCCGGTCTCGGCGTGCTGGACGACGAAGAGGAAATGCGCGAGGAGCGCACCGACGTCGCCCTGGAGCTTTTGAAGGAAGTGGGCGAGGCCATCGCCCGCGTGCCCGAGGGCATCAACGTCAACCGCAAGATCGTCCGCCAGCTGGAAGCCAAGCAGCAGATGATCCGCACCGGCCAGGGCATCGATTGGGCCACCGCCGAGGCGCTGGCCTTCGGCACCCTGTGCGTGGAAAACACCCGCGTGCGCCTGTCGGGCCAGGATTGCGGCCGCGGCACCTTCTCCCAGCGCCATTCGGTGCTGGTGGATCAGGAGACCGAGGAACGCTACGTTCCGCTCAACAATATCCGTCCCGGCCAGGCGCAGTACGAGGTCATCGACTCGCTGCTGTCGGAAGAGGGCGTGCTGGGCTTCGAATACGGCTACTCGCTGACCGAACCCAACGGCCTCACCCTGTGGGAAGGCCAGTTCGGCGATTTCGCCAACGGCGCCCAGGCCATCTTCGACCAGTTCATCTCCTCGGGCGAAGCCAAGTGGATGCGCATGTCGGGCCTGACCATCCTGTTGCCGCACGGCTACGAGGGGCAGGGGCCTGAACATAGTTCGGCCCGTTGGGAGCGCTATCTGCAGATGTGCGGCGAGGATAACTGGCAGGTGTGCAACTTCACCACCCCGGCCAACTATTTCCACGCCCTGCGCCGCCAGGTGCGTCGCAACTTCCGCAAGCCGCTGGTGGTGATGACGCCGAAGTCGCTGCTGCGCCACAAGCTGGTGGTAAGCGCCCTGGAGGACTTCGGCCCCGGTTCGCGCTTCCGCCGCGTGCTGCCGGAAACCCAAACCCTGAAGCCCGACGCCGAGATCCGCCGCGTGGTGCTGTGCTCGGGCAAGGTCTATTACGACCTGTTCGAGGAGCGGGCCAAGCGCGGCATCGACGATGTGGCCATCGTGCGCGTCGAGCAGCTCTATCCCTGGCCGAAGGAAACGGTCATGCGCGAACTGGGCCGCTACACCAACGCCGAGGTGGTGTGGTGCCAGGAGGAGCCCGCCAACATGGGGCCCTGGACCTTCGTCGACCGTCGTATCGAATTCATCCTGGAAGAGCTGGAACACAAGAGCCGCAAGCCCGCCTATGTGGGCCGCAAGGCCGCGGCGTCGCCGGCCACCGGCTTGAACAAAACCCATGTCTATGAACAGGCCCTCTTGGTCGAACAGGCGCTGACCGGCGCGCTGTTCACGCTGCCCCAGCCCTTCCGCCGGGTGTCCAAGATGTCCAAAATCCAGAACGTCAAGTAAGGCGAGGCGAGGCAAGACCCATGACGACCAATATCGTGGTGCCCACTCTGGGCGAATCCGTGACCGAGGCGACCATCGCCAAGTGGTTCAAAAATGTCGGCGACGCCGTCAAGGCCGATGAGCCCTTGGTGGAGCTGGAAACCGACAAGGTGACCGTGGAAGTGCCCGCCCCGGTGGCCGGCACCCTGACCGACATCCTGGCCAAGGACGGCGACACCGTGGCCGTGGGCGCCGTTCTGGGCATTCTGGGCGCCGCCGGTGCCGCTGCCGCCCCGGCCGCGCCCAAGGCCGCCGCGCCTGCGCCCGCCGCCGCTCCGGCTCCGGCCGCCGCCGCCGCCCCGGCCGGGCATCCGCCCGCCCCCTCGGCCGCCAAGCTGATCAAGGAAAACAGCCTGGATGCCGGCGCCATCGCCGGCACCGGCAAGGACGGCCGCATCACCAAGGGCGACGTGCTGAACACCCTGGCCGCTCCGGCCGCGGCCCCCGCCGCCGCCGCGCCGCGCGCCGAGGACCCGCGCGAACAGCGCGTCAAGCTGACCCGCCTGCGCAAGACCATCGCCAACCGTCTGAAGGAAGCGCAGAACACCGCCGCCATGCTCACCACCTTCAACGAGGTGGACATGACGGCGCTGAACGCCGTGCGCGCCCAGTACAAGGACGCCTTCGAGAAGAAGCACGGCACCAAGCTGGGCTTCATGTCCTTCTTCGTGAAGGCCTGCGTCACCGCCCTCAAGGAATGGCCGGCGGTCAATGCCGAGTTCACCGCCGAAGAGATCATCTACAAGAACTTCTACGACATCGGCGTCGCCGTCGGCACGCCCAACGGTCTGGTGGTTCCGGTGGTGCGCGACGCCGACAAGCTGTCGTTCGCCGGGGTGGAAGCGGCCATTGCCGGCTACGGCAAGAAGGCCCGCGACGGCAAGCTGACCATGGACGAAATGACCGGCGGCACCTTCACCATCTCCAACGGCGGCGTTTACGGCTCGCTGATGAGTACGCCGATCCTCAATGCCCCGCAGTCGGCCATTCTCGGCATGCACAAGACCATGCTGCGCCCCATGGTGATGCCCGACGGCAAGATCGAGGCCCGCCCGATGATGTATCTGGCGCTGTCCTACGATCACCGCATCATCGACGGCCGCGAGGCGGTGTCGTTCCTGGTGCGCGTCAAGGAATGCATCGAGGACCCGCAGCGCATCCTGCTGGACATGTAAGCGAACGCGGCCTCTCCCCGCCCGGGGAGAGGCCGATGTTTTTTGACGACCGGTTTTGAAGAACGTGGGGTTCTCCATGAGTGATACGACTTTCGACGTGGTGGTGATCGGCGGCGGCCCCGGCGGCTATGTGGCGGCGATCCGCGCCGCGCAGTTGGGCCTTAAGGTGGCGTGCGTGGAAAAGCGCGGCAGCCTGGGCGGCACCTGCCTCAATGTGGGCTGCATTCCTTCCAAGGCGCTGCTCACCTCCTCGCACCATTACGAGGCCGCCGGCCATCATTTTGCCGAGCACGGCATCAAGGTGGGCAAGCTGGAGCTGGACGTGGCCGCCATGATGGCCCGCAAGGCCAAGGTGGTGTCGGACAACACCAAGGGCATCGAGTTCCTGTTCAAGAAGAACAAGGTCTCCTACATCATCGGCGCCGGGCGCATCGCCGCCCCCGGATCGGTGCAGGTGACCGCCAAGGATGGCGCCGTCTCGACGCTGGCGGCCAAGGCCATCATCATCGCCACCGGCTCCGACGTCACGCCGCTGCCCGGCGTCGAGATCGACGAGAAGGTGATCATCTCCTCCACCGGCGCTCTCGAGCTGCCCGCCGTGCCCAAGCATCTGGTGGTGATCGGCGCCGGCGTCATTGGCCTGGAACTGGGCTCGGTGTGGCGCCGCCTGGGCGCCGAGGTCACCGTGGTGGAATTCCTCGACCGCGCCCTGCCGCTGCATGACGGCGAGGTGTCCAAGCAGATGCAGCGCATCCTGGAACGCCAGGGTATGAAGTTCCAGCTGTCCACCAAGGTCACCGGCGCCAAGGTGGCCAAGGGCTCGGCCACCCTCACCCTGGAACCCGCCGCCGGCGGCGCGGCCAGCGAGCTCAAGGCCGACGCCGTGCTGGTGGCCATCGGACGCCGCCCCTACACCGACGGCCTGGGCGCCAAGGAAGCCGGGGTGGAGATCGACAAGCGCGGCTTCATCCAGGTGGACAAGCATTTCCAGACCGCGGTCAAGGGCATCTACGCCATCGGCGACGTCATCGGCGGCGCCATGCTGGCCCACAAGGCCGAGGAGGAGGGGGTGGCCCTGGCCGAGATCCTGGCCGGCCAGGCCGGGCATGTGAACTACGACGCCATTCCCGGCGTGGTCTATACCTGGCCGGAAGTGGCCAATGTGGGCCAGAGCGAGGAACAGCTGAAGGCTGCCGGCGTGGCCTACAAGGTGGGCAAGTTCCCCTTCACCGCCAACGGCCGCGCCCGCGCCATGGGCGATGCCGACGGCTTCGTGAAGATCCTGGCCGATGCCAAGACCGATCGCGTGCTGGGCGCCCATATCATCGGCCCCAATGCCGGCGACCTCATCGCCGAGGTGGTGCTGGGCATGGAATTCGCCGCCGCCAGCGAGGATATCGCCCGCACCTGCCATGCCCACCCGGCCTTGGGCGAGGCCGTCAAGGAAGCTTGCCTTGCCGTGGACGGCCGGGCTTTGCATATTTAAACCGGATATCCCTCCGGCTTGGAAAGAGAGCGGCGGCGACGCCGCTCTCTTTGCCGTTTTCCCAAAGGTCTCATGACGCCCCTGTTCGGACATCGCCGGCCCGCCATTTCCCGCCGCCACCGCGTGCTGGTGCGCCGGTTGTCGCTGGTGGGCTCGGGCTCCGCCCTGATGGTGCTGGGGATGCTGTCGGTGCCGTCGCCGGTGCCGGTGGGCTTCGTGCTGTTCGTACTGGGCCTGTTCATGACCGCCAAGGGCTCGCGCCGGGTGCGGCGCAATATCAAGCTGCTGCGCCGCCGCGTGCCGCTGTTTTCGCGCAGCCTCAACCACGCCAAGCGGCATATGCCGCCGCCGGTGCGCAGTTTCATCGAACGCAGCGATCCGGAAACGTGAGATGGGAAGCCCGCGTGCTTTGCACGCAGATCCATATATTTATCGGCGAAGCCGATGGCGGCGTTTGAGCGGCCTAAGGTTAGGGGCTCACCGTCTCGGCATGATTTGACCCAACGGGTCAAATCATTGGCCGGGCGGTATGAGACGGGGTGGCGAAACGCCGCCATCTCCTGTACACCAGCACCACGTTAACCTGTCCGCCGTGATGGTGTCGCTATGGCCAAAATTTCCTTCGTCTGTCCGCTGTTCAACAAGGCCCCCTATCTGGAAGGGGTGGTGGCGGCCATGGCGGAGCAGGCCCAGGGCCACGAGCGCCAGTTCATTTTCATCGACGACGGCTCGGTGGACGGCTCCCTCGATATCGTCAAGGATCTGACCCGGGGCTGGGACAACTGCCTCTACCGCTACCAGGACAATACCGGCCCCTCGGGCTCCACCAATGCCGGTTTCGCCCTGGCCGACGGCGATTATGTGAAACTGGTGGGCAGCGACGACATTCTGGCCCCCTTCGCCACCGATCTGCTGCTGCGCGGCCTGGAGGAGACCGGGGCGGTGGCCATCTACAGCCACCAGCACTATTACAGCCGCCCCGAGGAGGTGGTGTTCGATCCCGCCCACACCCGGCGCCAGGCCCGCCGCGCCGAGGACGGCCTGGGCCTGGTGATCGGCCGCACCATCTCGGGCACCAGCCAAACCCTGTTCTCCATGCCGGCGGTGCGGGCGGCGGGCGGCTGCGACCGCCGGGTGTTCGCCGAGGATTTCTCCCTGGCCCTGCGCCTGGCCTTGCAAGGCCCCATCGCCACCCTGGACGCGGTGACCGCCTTCGGCCCGGCGGGCGAGGGCGAGCGCATCATGGTGGCGCGCAAGCATCAGGTGTTTCACGATTACAATCTGGCCATGGCGCTGTTCCTGGCCGATCATCCCGAACTGCCGGCCCGCTACGCCCGCCTGGCCCTGCAACGGGCGGCGGGCCGCGCCGAGAAGTGGGTGCGGCGCGAAGGCGGCGGCGAGGCGCCGGCCTGGCCCTACCAGGGCCTGCGCCTGCGCGGCTACCTGCCCTTCGGCAACCCCGCCGCCCGGCTGTTCGATACCCTGAAAGCCTTCGAGGTGGGCCCCATCGCCCGCCAGCGCACCCTGATCCGCCCGATGCAGGCGTAATACCAAATTGCAGTGATCGGAACCGATCTCTGCCCCCTCATAAGCCGGGCGGGTTTCTCCGAAACCCTTGGCGTCGTGCCTGATGGCGCGCTTTGGCGTCGCGCCTGATGGCGCGCTTTGCCTCACCGCGCCATCAGGCGCGCGTCGCCTTGCTCCTAACCGGCGTCGCGATGAGTCAAACTCATCGCGACTTGGTATAACCCCAGGGGGCGGAGACAATGTCTCCGCCCCCTTGTGGCTCCTACGGTGCCGCCCGGCGGTTGATGGCCGAGAGCACCGCCTTGAAGGCGGCCACCGAGATATCCTCGTCCAATCCGGCGCCGCACAGGCTGCCGTCGGCGCCGGCGATCTCCACATAGGCGGCGGCGCGGGCGTTGGCGCCCCGGCCCACGGCATGCTCCTGGTAATCGGCCATCTGCACGTCCTCGCCCTGGCTTTTCAGGGCGTCGATGAAGGCGTCGATGGGACCGTTGCCCCGGCCGCGCGCCGTCACCCGGCCTTGCGGCGTGTCCAGCACCACGGCGATCTGGCCGTCGGCGCCGTCATGGTCGAAATGATGGCTGACAAGGGCGAAGGGGGCGCGGGGCGCCAGATAGGCCGCCTCGAAATGCTGCCAGATCTGCGCCGCCGACAGCTCCTTGCCGGTGGCCTCGGCGGTTTTCTGCACGATACGCGACAGTTCCACCTGCAGAGCGCGCGGCAATTTCATGCCGTATTCCTGTTCCAGCAGATAGGCCACGCCGCCCTTGCCCGACTGGCTGTTGACACGGATCACCGCCTCGTAGCTGCGGCCGAGATCGGCGGGATCCACCGGCAGATAGGGCACCTCCCACTGGTTGGAGCCCGACTGGCGCAGGGCGGCCAGCCCCTTCTTGATGGCATCCTGGTGCGAGCCGGAAAAGGCGGTGAACACCAGCTCGCCGGCATAGGGGTGGCGCACATGCACCGGGATCTGCGTGCAATCCTCGGAAACCGCCATGATGCGGTTGATGTCCGACATGGAGAGGCGGGGATCCACCCCTTGCGTCATCATGTTCATGGCCAGGGTGATGATGTCCACATTGCCGGTGCGTTCGCCGTTGCCGAACAACGTGCCCTCGATGCGGTCGCCGCCGGCCAGCAAGGCCAGTTCGGCGGCGGCCACGGCGGTGCCGCGATCATTGTGCGGATGGATCGATACCAGGAGGGACTCGCGGTCCTTCACATGGCGGCAGAACCATTCGATCTGATCAGCGTAATGGTTGGGGGTGGCCATTTCCACCGTGGCCGGCAGATTGACGATCATCTTCTTCGCCGGACTGGGCTGGAACACCGCCATCACCGCCTCGGTGATCTCCACCGCATAGTCCAGCTCGGTGCCGGTGAAGCTTTCCGGGCTGTACTGGAAGGTGACGTCGGTGTCCGGCATGGCGTCGGCCAGTTGCTTGATCAGGGTGGCCCCGGTCACGGCGATGCGGGTGATGGCCTTGCGGTCGGCGCCGAACACCACGCGCCGCTGCAATTCCGAGGTGGAGTTATAGAGATGCACGATCACCGACTTGGCGCCGCGAATGGCCTCGAAGGTGCGGCGGATCAGGTGGTCCCGCGATTGGGTCAGCACCTGAATGGTCACGCCGTCGGGGATCATGCCTTCGTCGATCAGCATGCGCAGAAAATCGAAATCGGTCTGCGAGGCGGCGGGAAAGCCCACCTCGATCTCCTTGAAGCCCATTTCCAGCAACAGCGCGAACATGGCGCGCTTCTTCGCCGGGCTCATGGGCTCCACCAGGGCCTGATTGCCGTCACGCAGATCGACGCTGCACCACTGCGGCGCCTGGGTGATCACGCGGTTCGGCCACTGGCGGTCGGCCAAGGGCACGGGGGACACGGGGCGGTATTTGCCGAAGGGCATCTGGTCCATGACGAAAACTTCCTGATCAAAACGAAAAACAAGGGCGATACGGCGGGATCAGGACAGCGTCACAGTCGCGCCAAATGGCGCGTGCGGCCGATGATCAGCCGCTTGCAGCGACTGAACGGCGGACGATGCCGGGAAAAAAACAGCTTATGCGACGGGAGAAACATGACATTCGGTTCCAATGCGGGCGGCAACGACGAAAACCCGGCTCTCTAGCGAGGCCAGGCCCAAAAGTCGTAGCAGCGACACATGGGAAGCACGAATAGTCATATGCGACTCAATATCACCCGGGGCTGGAGGAGTCCAGAAACTTTCGGGACGCTATCATACGTCGTCGGCGAGGCTTTCCACGTCGCGTCCTCCATAAAGGAGGCGATCAAAGGTCACGGTATCGGACTTGATGTGAAAAGCGATGGAGACGCGCCGCTCGAAACCGACGATCCGCAGACCGGGAAACAGGTCGTCGCGCGAGGCCCCTCGTCCCGATGCGACGAAGCGTGCCGTCACCCGCAGCCTTGGTCGTGCCCCTGCGCGCGAAGCACGCGGGCGCCAGAGACCGTCAGGAAGATCAGATCAATGCTTCGCCGGTATCACTCCGGGCGGCGGCGGGCGCGGGGGTGGGCGTCGTTATAAACGCTGTTCAGACGGGCGGCGTCCACGGCGGTATAGCGTTGGGTGGTGCTTAAGGAGGCGTGGCCCAGCAGGTCCTGGATGGTGCGCAGGTCGCCGCCGCCGGCCAAAAGGTGGGTGGCGAAGGAGTGGCGCAGGGCGTGGGGGGTGGCGCTGTCGGGCAGGCCCAGCAGGCCGCGCAGGCGGCGCATTTGCCGTTGCACCACGCCGGGGTTCAGGCGTTTGCCGCGTGCGCCGACGAACAGGGGGGCGTCGGGGCCGCCGGGCCAGGGACATTGCGCCAGATAGTCGGCGACGGCTGCGGTCACCACCGGCAGCAGCGGCACCAGCCGTTGTTTGTTGCCTTTGCCGGTGATGGTCATGGCCTCGCCCCGTGGGGTTTGGCCGCGGTCAAGGGCCAGGGCCTCGCCGAGGCGCAGGCCGCAGCCGTAAAGCAGGGTGAACAGGGCGATATCGCGGGCGGCCATCCAGGGTTGATCCTGCAATTCGGCGGCCGAGGCCAGGGTGGCCAGGGCGTCGTCGGGCGACAGGGCCTTGGGCAGGATGCGCGGCGGGCGCGGGGCGCGCACGGCGGTGAGGGCGGGATTGTGCACCAGGCCGCCGCGGTCGAGATAGCGGAACAGGCTGCGCAGCGACGACATCAGCCGGGCCATGGAGCCGCGCCCCAGGCCGTCGCGGGCGCGGCGGGCCATGAAGGCGCGGAAATCGGCGGGGGAGAGGGCGGCCAGGTGCTCCAGGCCGGGCGGGCCGCCCAGATGGTCGGCGAGGAAGGCGATAAAGGCGGCCGCGTCGCGCCGGTAGCCGTCGAGGGTATGGGGCGAGGCCCGCCGTTCCGCCGCCAGCCAGGCGGTCCAGCCGGCCAGGGCGGCCTGCAGACGGCTGTCGGCGAGGAGGAACGACACCTTAAGGCCTCCGTGCGGGTCTTAAGACGTCGGCCACCAGCGGGCGATGCAGTCTTCCATGACGCGGGCCAGGAACGACAGCAGTTCGGTGCCCTGGCTGGTATGGAAGGTGCGGCCGTTGAAGGCGCCCAGGGCCAGCAGGCCGGGCGGGCAGCCGGGCGGATCGAGGCGCACCAGGGCGAAGGAGGCCACCGAGCTGGCGGCATCGCCGAAAATCACCGGATCGCCGTTGCAGTGGCCGCGCAGCATCACCTCGCTGCAGCCGATCACCTGATCGAGCAGGCCGGCGGGCAGGGGATGCACGCCGGGCAGGATCACCGGATGCTCGTCGATCTCGAAGCCCAGGGCGCACACGTCCACGTCGAGGAGGGCGGGCAGATCCTCGGCCACCACCTGCACCAGGCCGTCCATGCCGGCGGCGTCGAGGATGGAGAGGGCGGCCTCCAGGGTGCGGTTCTGGGTCGACATATTGCTGCGCGAGGTGCTGATTAGATGTTCGGCGCAGCCGCGCATCTGGTCCAGCTCCTGGTGCAGGGTGGCGATCATATGCTGTTGCAGGTCCACCACCGGGCCGCCGTCGAAGCGGGTGGGCGGGGCCATTTTCGCGATCAGGTCGGGATTGCGGGTCAGGAAATCGGGGTGGGCGCGCAAGTAGGCCACCACCTGCGCCTCGCTCACCGGGGTTTCGGCCGGCCGCTCCCGGGATTCGCCGCTCTTGGCCATGACGTCAGGCTCCCAGAATGCTCTGTCCGGTGCGGGCCCAGTCGTCGAGGAAGGCGGCCAGACCCTTGTCGGTCAGCGGGTGGGCGTACAGCTGACGCAGCACGGCGGGGGGAATGGTGGCCACATGGGCGCCCAGGCGGGCGGCTTCCACCACATGGCCGGGATGGCGCACCGAGGCCACCAGCACTTCGGTGCGTAAGCCCGGATACTGATCATAGATGCCGACGATGTCGGCGATCAGTTCCATGCCGTTCTGGCCGATATCGTCGAGGCGGCCGACGAAAGGCGAGACATAGGCGGCGCCGGCCTTGGCGGCCAGCAGGGCCTGGGCCGCCGAGAAGCACAGGGTGACGTTGACGGCCACGCCGTCGTCCGACAGCGCCTTGCAGGTTTTGAGGCCGTCCACGGTCAGCGGCACCTTCACCGCCACATTGGCGGCGATGGCGGCCAGACGGCGGCCTTCCTTCAGCATGGTGGGGAAATCGGTGGCGGCCACCTCGGCGCTGACCGGACCGGGCACCACCGCGCAGATCTCGGCCACCACATCCAGGAATTTGCGGCCGCTCTTGGCGATCAGGCTGGGATTGGTGGTGACGCCGTCCACCAGGCCGGTGGCGGCCAGATCGCGGATTTCGGCGATATCGGCGGTGTCGATGAAGAATTTCATGACGGAACTCTTTCCTTGGGCCCAACTCTGCGGCGCCATGCCGCCGCCCGGATGCGGGCGGTCAGGGATGTTGCGCTGCTCCAAGGCGGAACACTAAAGTGTCGGCATGCCTTCCGCCAGCCTCAAATCCCGCCCGACCGATCAAATTTCCCCGTCCCGTCTTTTTTCGCCGGGGAGCCGGGTGGCCGTGCTGTTGCCGCTGCCGCTGGCCGGCGCCTACGACTATAAGGTGGGCGAAGGCCAGAGCCTGGCCGTGGGCGATCTGGTGCGGGTGCCCCTGGGGCGGCGTCAGGCGGTGGGCGTGGTGTGGGGGCCGGGCCAGGGCGAGGTGGCGGCGGAAAAGTGCCGCGCGGTGGATGCGGCGTTGCCGCTGCCGCCGCTGCCGCCGCCCTTGCGCGCCCTGGTGGACTGGGTGGCGGCCTATACCCTGTCGCCGCCCGGCGCCGTGCTGAAAATGGCCTTAAGCGTGCCGTCGGCGCTGGAACCGGCGCCCCGGGTGCCGCTGGGCTATGGAGCGGCGGCGGTGCTGCCCGACGGGCTGGCCCTGACCGCGCCGCGCCGCGCCGTGCTGGCGGCGGCGGCGGAC